>JAICYT010000137.1 GCA_025934075.1 Gemmatimonadaceae bacterium | reverse complement strand
TCTCGCCCATCCGAACGTCTGTCACATCATCCAGCTTGGCGAGACGGCTGACGGTCTGGTGTACGTCGTCATGCCGTTCCTCGAGGGAGAAGTGCTTTCCGATCGCACGCATCGGTTGGGTCAGATTGGCCTCGAGGAGACTGCGCGGCTCGTGACGGACATCGCCGCCGGCGTGCATCTCGCGCACGGATTGCAGATCATTCACCGCGACCTCAAGCCCGAGAACGTGATGGTGTGCCGGCGTTCGGACGGAACCGAGTACGGTGTGGTCATGGATTTTGGATTGGCGAAGGAGCGCAAGGCCGAGGGCGAGCTTCGGAAGCTCACCGCGACCGGAATCATTCTCGGGACACCAGCGTTCATGAGCCCGGAGCAGTTGCGCGGCAAACCGATCGACACGCGCAGCGACATCTACGCGCTCGGCCTAATGACCTACGAGATGCTGACGGGCAAGCTTCCATTCCAAGGACGCACGCAACAGGAGATGGTGATCGCTCGATTGCGGAGCGAACCGATTCCGCTACGCGAGGCGCGCCCGGATCTCGAATTCCCCGAGCCGGTCGAGCGGGCGTTGATAAAATCGATGCAGCGGCACGCCGACGATCGACACCAGACCACGATTGAATTCGCGCGGGCCTTCACCGCGGCAAGTCAGGGACGAGACGAGTCCCCGCCGCCGGAGGATGATGGCTTGCTGGGGAAGTTGTTTGGTCATTGAGACGCTGAGACTGATGCGTTGTGGATCGCGCGCTCTCACGTGCATCGCGGCCGTGTCAGTGCTCGCTCTGTCGCAATTAGCGGTGGCGCAGGAGCCGCGTCCGTATCGACCGGCGTTCGACGTCGTGGACTATGCACTGACGATCGATCTCCCGGACACCGGTTCGACGATTCGCGTCAACGCCGTGCTCTCGGTCGCCCGCACGGGTAAGAGTGACACGCTTACGCTCGATTTGCTCGACCTCGCGGTGGATCGAGTGACGGTGGATGGGCGGCTCGCGAAGTTCACGCGGACGTCGGAGACGATTGCCGTCCCGGTTCCGAAGAAAGAAAAGGCCGCGCGTTACACGGTGTCGATCGACTACGGTGGCGTGGTGACCGACGGGCTCATCGTTCGCATGGACAGCGCCGGCCGGTGGACGTACTTCGGCGACAACTGGCCGAACCGCGCGCGCCATTGGATCCCGAGCATCGACCATCCGAGCGACAAGGCAACGGTCACGTGGCGCGTGCGCGCGCCGGCGGGTCGTACGGTAGTCGCGAACGGAAGGTTGGTGTCCACGCAGTCCGTTCGCGACGGAAGCGGCGCCCAACGCATCGAATCAGTCTGGCGGGAATCGCGTCGCATACCCGTGTATCTCATGGTGATTGCCGCTGCTCCACTCGAACAATTCGATCTCGGCGATACCGACTGCGGGCTCGCCGAACTGCAACGCTGCGTGCCACAGTCGGTCTACACGGCACCGGAGCAGCGAGGATTTCTGCCCGGGCCCTTCGCTCGTGCGGGCGAGATCGTTCAACTCTTCTCGAACCTGGTTGGCCCATTCCCGTACGAGAAGTTGTCGCACCTCCAATCGTCGACGCGATTCGGCGGAATGGAAAACGCGAGTGAGATTTTCTATTCCGACGCCGGCTTCCGCAATCGAACGATGACGGACCAAGTCGTCGCGCACGAGACGGCGCATCAGTGGTTCGGCGATGCGGTCACGGAGCGCGATTGGCCGCACCTCTGGCTGTCGGAAGGATTCGCGACCTATTTCGCCGCGCTGTGGACGCGTGCCGCGCGTGGCGATAGCGCGTTCCGCGTCCAAATGGCCGGCGTTCGCGACGCGGTTCTTTCCTACACTATCGCGGTGCCCAAGCGACCGGTCATCGACACGGTCGAGACCAACTTGCTCGCGCTGCTCAATCGAAACAGCTACGAGAAGGGCGCCTTCGTGCTGCACATGCTGCGCGGCCAGGTCGGCGAACGCGCGTTCTTCGACGCCATCCACAGCTATTACGCCAAGCACCGCCACGCGACGGCCGTCACCGACGACCTGCGTGCTGAGATGGAAAGCGCGTCGAAACAGAGCTTGGCGTGGTTCTTCGACCAATGGCTGCGCCGGTCCGGGTATCCCGAGGTGACCGCGACGTGGACGTATGACGCCGGGACGCACGAAGTCGTCATTAGAGTGGCGCAGAGCGCGCGTTTCGGCGCGTTCAGATTTCCACTCACGATTGCGGCAATCGACTCTACCGGCGCCGCTCATCGCACGGCCGCGCAAATACTGGCGGCGGATGGCGCGGCTCAGCAGGTACGCATTCCGCTGGCGGCGGCGCCGGCGAGTGTAGTTCTTGATCCGGACGTCGAACTGCTGGCAGCTCTGAAGGTGGTGCACGAGTGATGAAGCAACGAATGCTTTCCGCGATCCTCACGTTGCTCGCGAGCGTTCCAACAACGATGTTTGCGCAATCTCGCATTGCCGACTCGCTGTTGGAGCACGGCGCGTTGATGCGAGCGGAGTCGGTTCTCTACTCCGCGGTACGCGTTCATCCGCATGATCCAGCGGCGCGTCGCGACCTCGGAGCGTATCTCGTTCAGCGCGGCGCGCCACGCGTCGGCATGACGTTGTTCGAGGAAGCCGAGCGATTCGGCGCGGACCCGCGATCGGTGAGCCGGCTGCTTGCTCCAATCTATTTGTCGCTCGGCGAGTATCACTCGCTGGCAACGCTTCCGTCGTCGCCACTCACGCGCGGCGAGCTCGAACGCGCTCGATGGCTCGAGGCGCATGCGACGACCATCATGGCGCCCGATTCAATGTTGACGGTCGCATTTCACGCGTCCGCGGATCCGGGATACTTGGGCCACGTCACCATTCGCGTGAATGGCCGCCCGATCGAAGCTGTGATCTCGGTGCGCGCGCGCGGCATCGCCGTCGCCGGATCGAATCGCGCCGCACAGAGTCTGCGCAAATTCGCCGCGGCGTCGCCGAAAGAAAAAGTCACCAACGGTATCCCGGCCGTCGCCGACTCGATCGGCATGGGGCGCTTGTCGATTCTCAACTATCCGGTCACGATCGAACGACTCGGCGAGGGCGTCCAAGGTGTGATCGGCCTCGACGTGCTTGGCCGCTTCGCGCCGACGTTCGATCCACACGCAAGTCGGGCAACGCTGCGCACGAGCGGCCGCGTCGATCTCAAGGCGGCCGACGGCGATGCTCTTCCGACGCGGCTCACCGATGGCGATTTCCTCGTGCTGCGCGCTGGTGGCTGGACATCTGCCGGGCTTCCGGAGATCACGAAACTCCTAAGCGAGCACCGTTGGACACTCGATGCTCGTCGAGGTCAGATCGTCGTCGAGCGCTGAGCGACCGTGAAGTAGCGCTGTCCTACTTCCCGCGACGTCGCAACTCGACCATCAAACAACGATCCTGCACGACGTCGATGCCCGCGCGCGCGAGAATCTCGGCCGCGCCGTCATTCCGAATTCCGAGCTGCATCCACACTGATTTCGGCTTCTTGGCGAGTATGTCGTCGAGGTGCGGCGGAACGTCGTTGCTGCGCCGGAACACATTGATCATGTCGACGTGGCCTGGCACGCTGAACACGGTGCGATACACGTGCTCGCCGAGGATCTCGGTGACCTCCGGATAGTAGACCGGCACCGGGACGATCTCAAATCCGGCGCGCTGCGCATACGCTGGAACGAAGTGCGCTGGTTTCTCCGGGTCGATCTTGATACCGAGGACGGCAATTCGGCGCGTCTCATCGATCACGCGCGCGATTCCGTCATCATCATCGATGAGGTGGCGATGCCAGTCGCCATTTGGTGCCGTGTTCACGGCGTTGACGTAGTGCGAGGATCGTGCGCGCGTGTCCGAGATACGCCCATGACACGCAGCGCCCGGTCCGTGTAGCTTTCAGGCCGAATACACGTTCTCACGGAGATACGACCGCCATGCGGATGCTCGTTTTAGGCGCTGGATTGCAAGGTTCAGCTTGTGCATACGACCTCCTGCACGACAACGATGTTAGCGAAGTCCGTCTCGCCGACATTCACATCGGCCACTTGCCGGAATTCCTCGCGCCCTACTCGGGACCGCGACTGATTCCCACGCCGCTCGACGTTCGCGACCATTCCGCCGTGCTCGGCGCAATGCGCGAATGCGACGCGGTCATGAGCGCCATTCCGTATTACTTCAACCTCGACATGGCGCGCCTCGCCGTCGAGGCAGGCGTGCATTTCTGCGACCTCGGCGGCAACACGGAGATCGTGTTCAAGCAGAAAGAGCTCGATGCCGAAGCGCGTAAGAAAAACATCACCGTCGTTCCCGACTGCGGACTCGCGCCCGGCATGGTCAACATCCTCGCCGAGCATGGCATCGAGCAGCTCGACAGTGTCGACTCGGTGAAAATCTTCGTCGGCGGATTGCCGCAGCATCCGGAGCCGCCGCTCAACTACATGCTTGTCTACTCGCTCGAGGGCGCGCTCGACTACTACACGACATTGTCGTGGGTGCTTCGTGACGGAAAGCGGACGCACGTCAAAGCGCTGTCGGAGCGCGAGCCGGTCGACTTCGAGTCGCCGCTTGGCGAGCTCGAAGCGTTTCACACTGCCGGTGGTTTGTCGACGATGGCGTTTCGCTACGAAGGCAAGATCCCGACGATGGAGTACAAGACGCTGCGCTATCCCGGACACGCGCAGATCATGGAAGACATTCGCTCGCTCGGCTTGCTCGACCTCGAGCCCGTCGAGGTAAAAGGCATGAAGGTCGTCCCGCGGGATGTGTTCATCGCCGTGGTCGGGCCGCGGCTCAACAAGCCGCACGGACACGATCTCGTCGCGCTCCGTGTCGTCGTGAGCGGAAAGAAAGCGGGGAAGTCTGCGACGAAGACATTCCAACTCGTCGACCGCTACGACGAGGCGCACGGCCTGAGCGCGATGATGCGAACGACGGGCTATTCGCTCGCGATCACGGGCCTCATGCAAGCGCGCGGACAGGTGAAGCCCGCCGGCGTGCACACGCCCGACGAATGCATTCCCGCTGACGCGTACATCAACGAGCTGCGCAAACGGGGAATCGACATCAAAGAGTTGTCGTGACGCCGCGGCCGACCTACTGGCGGACGAACTCCGCCATGGTCGCGCCAATCTGATCCATCGCGGTCTTGGCGTTCCAACGATCGCTGCCATTGTAGATCAACGAGAACGCGAGCACTTCGCCGTTCTTCGCCGTCACGTAGCCGCCAAGTGCCGCGACGGTGTTGGTCGTGCCCGTCTTCGCGTGCAGATTGCCGCGAGCAGGCGTGCCCTTCGAGCGCCGCTTGAGCGTGCCTGATTCACCGTCGACCGGCAGCGCCGCGTGAAAAACGGGACCCCAATCCGCGTGATGTACATAGCCGAGCAGCTGCACCATCGACCGCGGCGTGACGCGATCGAGCTGCGACAAACCGCTGCCATCGGCGACGTCCACGACACTCGGCGCTGTCCCGACTTTCTTCGACAGGAAGTCGCGAAGATTCGTCAGCCCGGTCTCGGCCGAGCCAACCTGGTTGAGCGACGCGTGCGCGGCGTCGCGGAACAACAGCTCCGCGTAGATGTTGATGCTCTCGCGATCCATCTCGCCGATGATCTGCGCCAACGGCGGCGACGCGATGGCCGCGACCTCGGTCGCGCTGCTCGGCGTCGCGCCGACGCGGGTTTGTCCATCGACGATGATGCCGAGTTTTTGCAGGGAAGCGCGAAGTGCTCCGGTTGCGAACAGCGCTGGATTGTCGACGACGAACGAGTACTTGAGCGGTCCCGATCGCGAGCCGATCGAGCCGCGCACGGTGATCGTCCCATCGGGACGACGCGAGGCGCTGATGCGACCGCCGCTTCCGTTCACCAAACTGACGGAGCTTTCGACCGGAATCGCCGTCGTGGCCGGATCGAGCGTCACCGATGCCTTGTTGCCGTCCGGACGCGCGACGACCCATACGAGATTTTCGTTCAGCGACAGCGCCGACACCCGTGCGGCATAGGATGCGCCGAGGTAGCTGGTCTTCCAGCCATCGGGGACGAGCTTGTCGTCGAAGGCTGTCGCATCGCCGATGATGTCGCCGCGAATGTGCTTGATGCCCGCGGCGGCGATCTGCTTCGCGAGAGCGTCCATCGGCTCTTCATCACGCCAGAAGCGCGAGCTGAGCGACGGATCGCCGACGCCGCGGAGATAGAGATTTCCAGCGAGGGTGCCGTCGGCTCCGACGCTTCCGTCGCGCAATACAGGCGTGTGGAAGGTGAAGTCGGGACCGAATTTATCGAGGGCTACCGCCGACGTGTACATCTTCATCGTCGACGCCGGCTGCATCATCGCATCGGCGTTCTGCGCAAACAGAGTGTCGCCCCGCGTCAACGAAACGATGATCGCGCCCCATTCGCCTCTGCGAGTGTGGCTCGATAAGGCAGTCCCGACCGCCGACGCGAGCGCGTCGACTCCTTTCGGCGAGCTCCAAGATGCGCGAGCCGGAGCGGTCTTTGAAGCCGTCGCTCTCGCCTTGCTCGATTTTCGTCGCGGGGTCGGGCGTCGTTTCTGACCGACAGTGCCGTCAATCGGCGCCGATAGGGCTTCAGATGTGGGACGAATCTGCGTCGGGGCGGCGTGCGCTTCGCGGGCGCTGAGTGCCGAAATCATCAATGCGACGAAGCCAATGGCACTCGTCGCCGTGCGTACCTGCTGTTTCATGCTGAAGAGCCGGGCAACATTGATACCGTGTATCAAACCTTGAAGAAGATCTTGTTCCGGTAGAGCACGTAGAGAATGCCGAACCAGAAGAGAACGAAGGTCAACGCGAAGGCGAGCGACGCGTTGACGGGATCGAGCCAAGAGAGGAAGCCGCCCTGGTAGATCGCCGACTCGAGCGCGATCGGCTTGCCGTCGTAGTTGACTTTGAAGATAGAGTAAATACAGCGCGCCATGACGCCCGAGCCCACGAATGCGACCATCGGGTTCATGCCGTAGATGACGAACGGCTTCGTCCAACGCTTCACGTGATGAACGTCGACGATCCACATGATCGTCGCAATTGCGACGGCCGCCATTCCAGCCGTGAACACGACGTACGAGCTCGTCCAAATGCTCTTGTTGATGGGGAACGACCAGTTCCACATCATTCCCGCCATCATGCCGAGCGTGCCGATGGCAAACATAGCATTCAGCCGCTCACCCAATGGACGCTTCGTGTCGATCCACTGGCCGAACAGGTTGCCGAGCATCGCCGTCCCGATCGCTGGAATCGTCGAGAAGATGCCTTCTGGGTCCCAGGTAACACTGTTGACCCACGTGTGATTGCCGAGCCCGAAACGCGACCAGTCGAGCAACAGGCGATCCCACCACGCGGCCATCGTGCGTGGCCCGTCGCTGAGCACCAGCTGACCCATGGTGCTCGATCCGGGGACCGGAAGGAGCGTCATCGCGAACCAGTAGCCGTAGAGCAAGACCGCGATCGTCGCGACTTGCTGCTTCACGGTCCGACCCTGAGAGAGTAGGGCCGCGACCAGATACGCGAGTCCGATACGCTGCAACACGCCCATGATGCGCCAGTGGTACAGACGATCGACGACGCGCTGCACGAAGGTTGGGTGTGCGATCCCCGCGACGTCGCCCCACGTGAAGAATGGGAATCCGTTGACGAGGAAGCCGAGCAGAAAGATCAGCAGTCCGCGGCGTATGATCTGATGGCGGATCGCACGCTCGTCGTCGCCGCGCGCTCGGCGCGCCGTGAGCGACAGATGGGTCGTGACGCCGGCGATGAACAGGAAGAATGGGAAGATGAGGTCGGTCGGCGTCCACCCGTTCCACGTCGCGTGTTCGAGTGGCGGATAGATCGATCCCCAACTGCCTGGATTGTTGACGAGCAGCATTCCAGCGATGGTCAGTCCGCGAAACACGTCGAGCGAGACGAGTCGCTCACGCGGCGCCTTCGACACTGGAGCGGTTATTGGAGCCGGCGGGCCTTTCGGTGCGCGCTCGGCAATCTCGTCGAGCGTCGCGCTCGATCCTGGAACGTCTCTAACGGTGGTGCTCACATGACCCATCCTGTGAGGAGCCAAAACCTAGAGACGGGCAAGACTGGAGCCTGGCCCGTCGTCAAACGACTAGTATGGTACCGCCGAGGTATCGAAAAAGAGCCGCACGCCGGCCGTTAGGCAGGCGCTCGGGCGATCGCGGTCAGATTGGCCGCCAGTCGACCTGCGCGCCAGCGCGCGTCTCAACACCGTCGCGCTGCTGCCACTTGAAGAATACGATGGAGATGATCGTGTAGAAGAACAACCCGCCCGGGATCCACATGATGAGTCCGCCGATCATTTGGTCGTTCATCGGCGAGATGCCCCACACGCGCGGCGCGCTGGCGTACAGGGGATAGAGGACCGTGTCGGAGTACGAGATGTAGACGGACACGATCGCCATCGGGATACTCAGCAAGAACAGGTAGAGCATTTGCCCCGGATAGCTGAGCCGCGGTAGCTCGGGGAGCGGGCTCAAGACGGGCCACCACATCAGCACCGACACGACAAGGAACATCAGGTGCTGGACGATGTGTACCGGATGATGGAGCAGCGCGTAATTGTACAGTGGAGGCAGATGCCATCCTGCCACGACGATCGTAAACAGCGCGAAGCAGCGACTCGGCGCGGTGATCCACCGAGCGATCGGTGTTATGCCTGGCAGGGCGAGAATCGGACGGAGCAGCTCGCCTGGTGTGCCCATGATCATCAACGGCGCAACGACGAGTGCGAGCATCAGATGCTGCACCATGTGCGCGCTGAACAGGTACGAGTCGCTCAAGTCGTGCAGCCATCCATTGAGTGACAAGAACAAGATCGCGAGCGCGCCGTAGAAGAACAGACGGGTCGCGGGTCGGCGTGCGCGACCCGTCTGTTCCGTCGGCACCTCGCGACCTGCGACCCGCATTCCTTTCTCGTACAGCGCCGCTACTCCCGCAATCCCGATGACCGTGCTCGGATGCACGGTGAAACTCGTCACGCTCAGCCGCGCGCCGGTATGCAGCAAGGCGAGCGACATCGCGATCATCGCTTCACGAACTTCCCGAAGAGGAACAGGAGCGAGATGAGGGTGGCCATCGCGATCATCAATGGCCCGGTGAACAGCGCCTTGAACAGCTTATGATCGTACTTGAGGTGCATGTAGAACAGCACCACGATCGCGAACTTTGCCGCCGACATGATCAGCAGGACGGGAACGAACGCCGGTGACGCCACGAACGACGGCAGGTAATACGCCCACACCTCGCCGACCGTGATCAGCGTCAGGATCAGCGCGACCCACTTGTATTCGCGCCAGGTCGGGTGCTCGTGAACCTCGCCCATGGCGTGGACGTCGATGTCGGCGTTCGTATGCGTGAACTCGTCAGTCATGATTCGATGCTCCCAAGGGCTAACGAATGAGGTAGACGAGCGTGAAGATCGCGATCCAAACGACGTCGACGAAGTGCCAGTACAGTGCCGAGATGTCGACCAGCAGTGCGTCCTTCGGCTGCAGCCCGCGCTTGATGTCGATCGCGAGCAGCGTGAGCAGCCAGAGAACACCCGCCGTTACGTGTGCGCCATGAAAGCCCGTCAGGGTAAAGAATGACGAACCGAACAAATTAGTTCGGATGGTCAGGCCTTCATGAACGAACGACGTGAACTCGAATGCTTGAAACCCGAGGAACGTGGTGCCGAGGATCGCCGTCACGAGCAGCCACAGCTTTGATGAGCCAAGGATGCCTTCGTAACCGGGCTTGCCTCTGTTCTCGACGGCGGCGAGCGCGAGCACCATCGCCAACGACGACATCAGCAGCACGAACGTCGAGATCGACGTGACGGGAATGTTGAGAATTGCGTTGAGGTGCGTCGCGCACCGCGGCGGATCACATGCTTCATGCGGAAACGGTCCGACGACACTGCGACCTTTGTAGATCAAGTACGTCGAGATGAGCGACGCGAACAGCATGCACTCCGATCCGATGAACGCCCAGATCGCGATCTTGCGATGATCGAGTCCAGTGCTCGTCGGCGGATGCGCGTGGCTGGCTACGGCTGTGGCCATTATGGTTGCTGGTTTAGTGATGTTCTGGTTCTAGTGGCGACGTCAGCCACCCATACAAGAAGCTGGTCATGCAGACGGCGAACACGATCACACCGGTGATTGCCAGCTGCGTCTTGTCTTTGTGAATCAACAGCAAGCTGGCGAACATCAGCACCATGAAGAATGCCACCCATAACGGCTTGATGGTCGGATAGGGCATCGGTATTCCGAGCTCCTCCGCCGTTTTGAGCGGGACCTTCGTGGGCGCCTGCTTCGAGTGCGGGTTGACACCGCCTTCAGGCGTCCCGGCGCTCATGTGATCGTGGAATGCGGCGACATGCTTACCTCCGACCACCACGTCGTTGCGCTCATCGCCATGCTTCGAATGCGGCACGTCGGCGGTGAGCTCCGGTGACTTCACGTCCCACAACGGATACCGCGACGTCACCTTCGGGATCACTTCGAAGTTGTAGTCCGGCGGCGGCGATGGAATCGACCATTCGAGCGTACCTCCGCCCCACGGATCATTGCCCGCAATCTCTCCGTTTTTGCGGCTGCGCCAAATATTCCAGAAGCCGATGATGACGCCGACCGCCTGAATGACGGCGCCCCACGTGCTCATCGCGTTGAAAATCTCCCAGCCCTGGCCGGCATCGTACGTGTAGACACGTCGCGGCATTCCGTACAAGCCCGACCAGTGCATCGGCATGAACGTCAGGTTGACGCCGATGAACGTGAGCCAGAAATGCCAGTTGCCCCATCGCTCGCTGAGCAAGCGGCCGGTGATCTTCGGATAGTAGAAGTAGACACCGCCCCAGAGGCCCATCAAGGAGCCGGCGACGAGCACGTAATGAAAGTGCGCGACGATGAAGTAGGTGTCGGTTTGCTGGAGGTCGGCCGGCGGCGACGCGTGCATCACGCCCGAGATACCGCCGATCACGAACAACGCGACGAGCGAGATCGCGAACTTCATCGCGACCGTGAAGCGCAGATTGCCGCCCCACATCGTAAAGAT
>JAICYT010000051.1 GCA_025934075.1 Gemmatimonadaceae bacterium | reverse complement strand
GGGGACGCTGATTGTCGTGAGTCACGATCGAGCATTTCTCGACAACGTCGTGACGAGTACGCTGGTGCTCGAGGGCGGTGGCGTCGTGGGCGAGTATGTCGGTGGCTATACGGATTGGGTTCGGCAGCGCAAGCAACCGAACACGGCGACGGAACCCGCACGCGCGACACGCCGTGGGACGCCGTCAGCGGCGCCGATCAAGACGAAGAAGCGACGGCTATCGTTCAAGGAGACGAGTGAGTTGGCGGGCTTGCCCGACCAAATCGATGCGCTCGAGCGAGAACGCGAGGTGATCTACGCGTCGCTGGGCGAGTCGGCCGTTCTGCGTGACGGATCAGCGGTGGTCGCCGCGAAATCGCGCCTCGTCGCCCTCGACGACGAGATCGCCGCGCTCATTCAACGCTGGGAAGACCTCGAGACGATCGCCGACGCCTGACTACGCGGCCGGCGCCCCGGAGAGTCGCTTCACGAGTTGATAGAGAAACGTCTGCCCCTCATAGAATGACTGCACCTTGACTCGCTCGTCGCGTCCGTGAAATCGAATGTCGTCGCGATCGTAGAAGATTCCCTGCACTCCATACGTCGGAATCCCCGCCGCGCGCAAATACAGTCCGTCGGTCGCGCCCATGACCATCATCGGGACAGCGGGCACGCCGGGCCAGAGTTGCGTCGTCACCGCGCTGATCGCGCGCATCAGATCGTCGCGCATGGGAGACGCCGGCGCGCTGTGCGACTCTCCGTCGATCGCGATATGCACGGCGGTATCCGCGACGACGCGGCGCAACGCCGAGGTCACGTATTCGACTCCGTCTTCCGGCAGCACGCGACAATTGACCGTCGCCGCCGCGAGTTGAGGCAGCGCGTTCTTCGCGTGTCCTCCCTCGAGCATCGTCGCGATGCACGTCGTTCGAAGCGTCGCGTTCCATGCGGTCGTTGCGTTCGCGACGCGCGTCATTGCGGCGGTATCGCCCTTGGCCACCGCGGCGAGATCGGCACTGATCGGTCCTTTCTCGATGTTCGACATCGCGCTGAAGTACGCCCGCGTGACGTCGTTCGTCTTGAGCGGGAAGCTGAAACGCGACAGTCGGTCCAGCGCGCCAGCGAGATGGTAGATGGCGTTGTCTGCCACCGGCAGCGAGCTGTGGCCGCCTTTGTTGTGCACCTCGAGACGGTAGTTGATGACGTACTTCTCGCTCACCTGTACATCATTGGCGAGTCGCGTCCCTTTCATCGACTCTCCCCACCCACCTTCATTCAGCGCAAAGTCGGCATCGATCAGAGATTTCTTATTCTTGAGCAGCCACTCGACACCGTTGTAAGGGCCGCCGCCCTCTTCATCGGCCGTCAGCGCCACGATGATGTCGCGGTCAGGCTTGAATCCTTCGCGCTTGTAGCGGATGAGGTTCGCGATCCAAATTGCCGCCTGCGCTTTGTCGTCGCCCGTCCCTCGACCGTAGAAGTACCCGTCCTTTTCGGTGAGCACGAACGGATCCATGCTCCAGTCTTCGCGCTTCGCCTCGACGACGTCGGTGTGTGCGAGCAATAGAATCGGTCGCTGTCGTCCCGTGCCGTGGTACCGAACAACCAGGTTCGCCTTTTTGGGATTGGCGCCGCCAACGAAGATGTCCGACGCCGGAAATCCGGCCGCCTTGAGACGGCGCGCCGCCGCTTCGACGACGGGTGTCGTCGTACCGGTCGTGAAGCCCGACTTGATCTCCACCATCTCCTTATAGATGGCGCGCGCCAATTGACGCTCGGCCTCCGGCGGCGTGGCGCGGTCCTGCGCCCCAGCTGCAGTCGCGCCGAGGATGGCGCACACGATGAAGGGACGATTGATCATGAGAAAGTCCGAGGACCGATGTGGGTGCGGCGGGAGGCACGTAAAAGTAGAGGTCCACGCGGACCGTGTCCAATTCGACGAGAGCGTCTGGCGTTCGCGCATGGCCGTGGTACTATTGCCGACGAGCGGCACCAATCACCCCACCACAGTCCGCGCCCAATGACGAAAGCCTCCGTGACGATTTTGGCGTTGGCGCTCATGACGCATGGCCGCGCATCGCCGACGTCGTTCCGCGCCGCTGCGCCGGTGCGATTCGCGGCGCACGAGATCGCGACGGGACTCACCGGTGGCTACCAAGTCATTGCGACGGATCTCAATCGCGACGGCAAGCCGGACCTGGTCGTCGTCAGCGAATTGCCGGACCTCGTATGGTTCGAGAACCCATCGTGGACGCGGCATGTTCTCGCGCGCGGCCTTACCGACGTGATCAACGTCGCCGCGGCAGACCTGGACGGCGACGGCATCCCCGAGATCGCCGTCGCATCCGGCTTCTCCACTCAGCCAGATCAGAGTTCTGGCATCATCGGCATTCTCGCACACGGCACGGATCCGACGCAGTCCTGGACGATGCGCGAGATCGATCGCAATCCCGCGTCGCACCGCCTGCGCTGGTACGTCGACCGAGACGGTCAACGGTGGCTCATGGATGCGCCGCTCGCCGCGGCGACGGCCAAGCCGCCGAACTATGACGGAGCCACACCGATCTACGCGTACCGCGCGCCGGCGTGGAAGCGCGAGCTCGTCGCGAGCGAGGAGTTCGGCGTCATTCATGCGATCGAGCCGATTCACGCCACCTTCTGCGACGCGTGTCTCCTCACCGCCGGGTTCGCGGGCGTTCACCGATACGAACACGTGAACGGCGCATGGACTCACGCACCGATCGCGGCGGGAAATCCGGCGCGCGTGCCCAACGGCGGCTCGAGCGAGGTCGCCGTTGGACGACTGTCCCGCGCGACGAGCGCGAATGGCCGCGCGAGCGGCGATGATCTGTTTCTTGCCACGATCGAGCCGTGGCACGGCAACCAAGTCGTGATCTATCGACGCTCGGCGTCCGGATCGTTCGCGCGGCAGGTGATCGACACCACTGTGGTCGACGGCCACACGCTCGTCACCGCCGACTTTGACGGCGACGGCGTCGACGAGGTGATCGTCGGGCAGCGCGGCGGATCGCACAGCGTCTGGATGTACACCAGCGGAGTGAGCGGCGCGTGGACGCGCACGACAGTCGATGACGGCGGCATGGCGGGCGCGGGATGCACGACCGTCGACATCAATGGCGATTCGCGCATCGACATCGTTTGCATCGGCACCGCGACGGCGAACCTCAAGTGGTACGAAAACCTGGGCCCTGCGAGGCGCGATTAGGGAATTCGCACGCCCAGGGCGACGACGACAGTCGCTTTCGCGCGTTCGTCGTTCACGCGAGCCGTCACCGTTGTCGTCCCAAGCGAGACCGCCGTCACCACTCCCGTGGAGTCCACCACCGCAACGTTCGGATCCGAGGACGTCCACTCGACGCCGCTCGGCGTGCTCACGGAGCGACCCATCGATGTCGCCGACAACGTGAGCGCCGCAGAGCTCGCGTTCTGAGCCGTACCGCCGATGAAAATCGTTTCCACTGTCGGCGTCAGCGCCAGCGCGAGTCCGGGCGGGGCGAATGGATCAGTGAGCGAATCGCCCGAGCAAGCGATGCATGTCGCTACAATCACGAGTTTCGCGAGGATGGATCGCGCGGCACGCATAGGATGTCCGCTCTTTGAGTCGACGAATGGGCGAGAACGGTCAACTCGCCTTGAGCTGACCTTCAAGATACCCGAGAACCCCAAGGAATACCGGAACGGCCAGCAGCAGCACAACCCCGGACGTCACAATCCACTTGTGATTCAGGCGCGCCACGATTCCCGGAACCAGCCCACTTAGTAACAACGCGACGCCAATGAGCGTCGCGTCGATGAATGTGCCGATGATGACGCCCGATGCCGTGCTCCAAAGCAGGATCGATGCGCGCATTCGCTACAAACAGCCCTACGGCTTGATCTGAATCGGCGCGCCCTGCGGCACCGCGCGCCAGATCTCCTCGATCTCTTGGTCCGTCACCGCGATACAGCCTTCCGTCCAATCAGTCTCGCGATGCGCAGCACCGTAGTCCTTGAAGGCCGGCGGCAGGCCGTGGATCATGATGTCCCCGCCCGTGGCCACGCCGAGCGCCCTGGCGCGCTGTATGTGCGCGGCATCCGGATAAGAGATGTGCAGCGCCATGTGATACTTGCTCTGCGGATTCTTGAAATCGATCCGAAACAATCCTTCCGGAGTCCGATTGTCGCCGATGCGCACCTTGTCGCCCGTCGGCTCCTTGCCCAGCGCAACCCCGTACGTCCGAACCGGGAATCCGGCGAGGTAGAGTGTCAGCGTGTGCTTCGCCTTCTCGACCACGATGCTGTCCGCGGTGAGAATGCCTTTGACGCCGACGATCGGCGTGCGTCTGACCGTCGGCGTGGCAACTGTCAGCGTCGCAAGCGTGGTGTCGCGCGACGTGGCCGAAACTGAACCAGTTGAAACAGCGGCGGCGAGCAGAAGGTGCAGCATGAGGCTATGTGTCCTACGCCAGGAAGAGGGCGTGGGAAAAGAAAATTCTATGGTGGCCGTCCAGTAGAACGACGCTCAATATACAAGCGAGGTCACTCTTCGTTCCAGAGGCAACTCCACTCATGTGCTCCAAAGCGAGCACATCGCTTCGCTGCCCATTCGCGGCCTTCCCAGAGTCCGATATTCCGAGCATGGCTCTCCTCTACCAATACCTACGCGGTTACTGGCAGCTGGTCGTACTCGCGCTGGTACTGGCGGCGATCAATCAGGTCTTCTCCCTCCTCGACCCGCTGATCTTCCGCCACATCATCGACGACTACGCCACCCAATAC
Source organism: Gemmatimonadaceae bacterium (assembly GCA_025934075.1). Classification (GTDB taxonomy): domain Bacteria; phylum Gemmatimonadota; class Gemmatimonadetes; order Gemmatimonadales; family Gemmatimonadaceae; genus JAQBQB01. The sequence goes on along the minus strand of JAICYT010000051.1, from coordinate 17,136 downwards.
AACCACTACTCGAACGCCCAGTTTCTCCGCGGCGTCAGCGTGCTGCTCTCCATGGCAGTCGGCGTCGCCTTCGTGTCACGGGTCGCGAAGAACTTCCAGGACTATTTCGTCAACGTCGTTACGCAACGTTTGGGCGCGCAGCTCTATTCCGACGGGATTCGCCACTCGCTTTCCCTACCCTTCCAGGTCTTCGAGGACCAACGCAGCGGCGAAACACTCGGCAAGCTCCAAAAAGTCCGCTCCGACACGGAAAAATTCATCGCGGCCTTCGTGAACATTCTGTTCACGAGCCTCGTCGGCGTGATCTTCGTCATGATCTACGCCTACAAAGTTCACTGGTCGATCGCCCCGGCGTTCCTGGCGACAGTGCCCGTGCTCGGCGTCCTGAGCATGGTCCTCAGCCGACGCATCAAGGTCATCCAAAAGGTGATCGTCGCCGAGACGACCGCGCTCGCGGGCGCGACGACGGAATCCCTGCGCAACATCGAGTTGGTCAAGAGCCTGGGACTGTCCGAGCAGGAAATCGCTCGACTCAACACCACGACGGAGAAGATCCTCAAGCTCGAGCTCAAGAAGGTCCGCTACATCCGGAGTCTGAGCTTCATTCAAGGCACGTGCGTGAACCTCATCCGCACGGCGATCCTGTTCTTGATGCTCTACCTGATCTTCGATAAGCAGATCACGGTCGGACAGTTCTTCTCGCTCCTCATCTATTCGTTCTTCATCTTCGGACCGCTTCAAGAGCTCGGCAACATCATCAATATTTATCGCGAGACGGAAGCGTCGCTCGCGACCTATCAGGCAATTCTCGACACGCCGATCGATCGCAAACCGGTGAATCCCGCGACCGTGAGCGATCTCCGGGTTCTCGATTTCGAGAACGTTTCGTTCACCCACCAGATGGCGAGCTCACCCGCTCTTTCCGACGTCAGCTTCCAGGTCGAGCGTGGTGAGACCGTCGCCTTCGTCGGCCCCTCCGGCGCGGGTAAGACTACGCTCGTCAAACTTCTGGTCGGCCTATATCAGCCGAAATCCGGACGCGTCCTCTATAACCGCGTCGCGAGCGACCAGGTCGACCTCGACAAGTTCCGCGAGCGTATCGGTCTGGTGACGCAGGACGCTCAGCTCTTCTCCGGCTCGATCCGCGAAAATCTCCTCTTCGTCCGGCCCGGTGCGACCGATGCCGAATGCGTCGAGGTCCTGCAAAAGGCCGCCGCCAATACGCTGCTGCAGCGCGCCGATAAAGGGCTCGACACCGTGATCGGCGAAGGCGGCATGAAAATCTCCGGCGGCGAAAAGCAACGCCTGTCGATCGCGCGCGCGCTGCTCCGCCACCCGCACCTTCTCGTCTTCGATGAAGCGACGTCGTCGCTCGACTCACTCACCGAAGAAGAGATCAGCCGGACGATGCGCGACATCTCGGCGACCGCCGACGTGATCACGGTGCTCATTGCGCACCGCCTCTCGACCGTGATGCACGCCGATCGCATCCATGTGCTCGAGCGCGGACGCATCGTCGAGGTCGGTCGTCATGAGGAGCTGCTCGAGCTCAAGGGGCTCTACTACGCAATGTGGCGCCAGCAAGTCGGGGAGCGTCGCTATTCGGCCGCCGAGCCGTTCCTCCCGGCAGGATCACGACGACTTCAGGCTGTGTAGAATTGGGGTCTAGAATTGGGGTCAGACTCCATTTGGCGCAAATGGGGTCAGACTCCAATTAGGGAAAATGGGTGCCGGCCCGAGTAGCGAGCCCCAAATTCGCGAATTGGGGTCAGACTCCATTTCGTGCAAATGGAGTCTGACCCCAATTCACTCCAACAAGCACTACTTCTTCGCCAATCGGTCCAAGTACGCCTTTCGGAACTTGGCGACCTTCGGCGCGATCACGATCTGGCAATACGGCTGATTCGGATTCTGCGAGTAGTAATCCTGGTGATACTTCTCCGCGGAATAAAACGTCGTGAACGGCACGAGCTGCGTCACAATCGGATCGTCCCACACTTTCTCGCGGTTCAGCTCGTCGATCACCTGCTTCGCCGTCTCACGCTGCTCGTCGGAATGATACAAAATGATCGAGCGATACTGCGTCCCGATGTCGGCACCCTGACGATCCGGCGTAGTTGGATCGTGCACGGTGAAGAACACGCGCAACAAATCGCGGAATGAAAGCACTGATGGGTCGAACGTGACTTGGACGACTTCCGCATGCCCCGTCATCCCGGAGCACACGTCGCGATACGTCGGATTCGCCGTTCGTCCCCCGGCATAACCCGACTCGACCTTCTCGACGCCCTGAAGCTCGCGGAAAATGGTGTCGACGCACCAAAAACATCCGCCGCCGAGCGTTGCAGTTTCGTATATGGTCATAGAGTTCCTCGATCGCCAAGTTAAGAGCCTATGCAAGACAGTCTCACTCAGACCGTCGACATCGAAACGCCCGAGCTCGTCGTCCTGTCGTACACGATAGCCGGCCTCGGGTCACGCGTGTACGCGGCGCTCATCGACCTCGTCATCTGCGCCGTCGTGTTGATCGCCTTCGTCATTGGACTAGTGGTCCTCGTCGGGTCAAGGGCAGAATCCCGAGCCGAATCGAGCGCGTCCACGGCGTGGGCGGTCGCGATCATCGTCCTCTTTCAGTTCGCGATCCTGTGGGGATACTACCTGCTATTCGAGGGCTTCAATGACGGGCAGACGTTAGGCAAGCGTCTCCTCAAGCTTCGCGCCGTTCGCGACGGCGGATACTCCATCGGTTTCTCCGCGTCCGCGGTGCGAAATCTCATGCGCATCGTGGATCTTCAGCCCGCCTTTACATACGCCATTGGAATCGGATCGGTTCTTTTTTCCAAGTCCGGAAAACGACTCGGCGACATCGTCGCGGGCACCATCGTCGTCCGCGAATCATTCGTTCGACAGCCATTGCTCCCCGCCGCTGTGGCACAACCGAGCACCGACGGCCTCGTCACCGTGCCGCTGTCGGCTCAACTGAGCGACGACGAGTTTCGCCTGCTCGAGCGCTGGGCAGAACGTCGCCACTCGCTCGAGCCGCAGCGTCGGCGCGAGCTCACCGCTCAAGTCGCCGCCCGCCTGCGTCGAACCGTCTCGCTTGGCGATCCAGCGAAAGAGAGTGCCGAGCTCGCACGCTTGGTCGAATCAGAGCGCCGCGCGCGGCAGAGTGGTCTGGCGGCCCGCGGCGCCACAGGCGCGAGTCGCGACCGGTACGCTCTCGTCACCTCGAACTCACCGCGCTGGATTGCGTTCGCCGCGCGCTTGACCAAGGCGCAGAAACACGGGTTGCGTGCGTTCGGCGAAACAGGCGTGCGGGAATTCGTCGCCGAATACCGCGCACTCGCTGCCGATCTCGCGCGGTTGCAGACCGCAACGCGCGGTGAGGCGAGCAACGAAGTCTTCTACCTCGGGCGACTCGTCGCCGGCGCGCACAACCTACTCTATCGCGATCGGCGCGGCGGAATTCGCGCGGTGCTCCGATTTCTCGCGATCGACGTACCGACGGAAGTTCGTCGCTCGATCGCACCAATCGCTCTCGCGGCGGCTTGTCTGTTCGGGCCTGCGGCGATCGCGTACACCGCCGTCGTGCGCGACCCGAGCGTCGCGCCGACGTTTATTCCAACTGGAATGCTCGACCGCGCCGAGGAGGGCGTCGATCGCGCCAAGCGCGGCGACGGATACATCGAAGACCCGCAGGTATTTCGTCCGGTCATGGCGAGCTCGATCATCGCCAACAATGTGCAGGTTACGATCGCGGCGTTCGCGTTTGGAGTGACAGCCGGCATCGGAACACTCGCACTACTGCTGTTCAATGGAGTCTCGCTCGGCGGCGTGTTCGGACTGTACGCCTCGAAGGGCATTCTCTCGTTGCTCGCGGCGTTCGTGGCTCCGCACGGCGTGCTCGAGCTCAGCGCAATTTGCATTGCCGGCGGCGCGGGGTTTCTCATCGCCGCTTCGCTGCTGCTCCCCGGCCGTCGTACGCGACGACGTGCACTCGCGGAGAACAGCGCACGCGCCATGCGCCTAATGGCTGCTTCGACGCTCATGCTCATCGTCGCCGGCTCGCTCGAGGGAATGGTGTCGCCAATTCCGTATTGGCCGCTCTCGCTCAAGCTCATCGTCTCGGCGATGACGCTCGTTTTGCTCGTCGTGTATCTGCGCGGAGGCATTCACCGCGTGATCGTCGACCCCTCGTCAGAGAACATGCCCGGTGATGCGCTGTCACTCGGCGGCAATACGACGTCGCCGGCGTTTACAGCGCGCCCCGCGATTTGATCTCGAGATAGCGGTTGATCACCGCCGCCGCCATGCGCGACGGCGCAACGTCGAGGACGGAAACGCCGGCGCGGCGCATACGAGCGAGCGCCTCTTCGCGTTCGCGCACCAATTCCTCGGCGGCGGCACTCCGATAGAGCGCGAGTGCGCCGCCGGGCCCGGGCCGCGCCGCTGCCAACAATGCCTCGTTCTGAATTGCGACGAGGATCAAGACGTGCCGCTGCGCTGCTCGCGTCGCATAGCTCACCAACGTGCGAGCGGTCCGCGCCTCCATGACATCCGTAAAAAAGACGAGTAGCGCCCGTCGACGCTGGCGTGTTGCGAGAAGACGGAAGGCGCTCGCGTAGTCGGGCTCCGTCGACGTTGCGTCGAGCGCGCTCAGCGCCGTGCGCATCTTCTTGACCGCAACCGATTCACGCTGGGGCGGAACGAACGCTCGTATCGCATCATCGAACGCGAGAAGTCCAACGCGATCCCCGCCGCTCGCGGCGACGTCGCCCAACACGAGTGCAGCCGACAACACGTACTCGAATCGCGGAAACCTCCCGGCGAGCTGCGTCATCGCGCGTCCGCAATCGATGATCGAGATAACTGTCTGCGAGCGTTCGACCGTCTCTTCACGCGTGATCAGCCGCCCATGACGCGCCGTCGATTTCCAATCCAACAGTCGTGGATCATCGCCCGGGACGTAGTCGCGCAATCCAGCGAACGCTCCGCCTTCGCCACGCTGCTTCAGCGCGCGAACACCGACGTCGCCCAATCGATGCTGCATCGAGAGGAGCCGGAATCGCCGCACGTTGCTCAGCGACGGCACCACGACAACCGCATCGGCCGGCCTCACGCGCACGATGCGGCGCAGCAATCGGAGCGACGTCGTGATTCCAAGCGCGATGTCACCGAGTGAGAAGCGCCCTCGCTGTTGACCGATGACATCGGAGTCGACTTCCCGCGACTCACGCGCGCCGAGCACAAACGTATCGCTCGGCACCCGGCCATCGATGCCGGGCGGCATGTCGTCCACGAGCGAAACGCGGATCGGCCAACGCCAGGTCGACGTCACGCGATAAATGAACGTTGTCGCGTCACCAAGCCCGACGTTCTGTGGTGCTTCGCGTTCGACGCTGATGGCGCGTCGGGACGGAAGGCGAACGTAATCCGCTGCGACCCCGACCAGCATGACGCCGATCGCCAACAGAGCGAGCACGCGTCCCGCGATCGACGGCACGAGCCACAATACGCTCGTGAGCAGAACGACCACCGCCAAACGTCGCGTCGGAAATACCGACCACGACGGCCGCCACGAGCGAGCGCGCGTAAGGATCGCGCGAACGCCGATCACGCCGGCGCGACTGTTCGCGTGAGAACGGCGCTGAGCACGTCGTCGGCCGTACGCCCCTCGATTTCCAGCTCGGGCGCGAGCGTCACGCGGTGGCGCAGTACCGACAGCGCGCGCGCCTTGACGTCGTCCGGTGTGACGTAGTCGCGGTCCTCGAGAATCGCCGCCGCACGCGCCGCGCGCATCAACGCAACCGTCGCGCGCGGCGAAGCGCCCAACAGCAGTGACGGATCGTCGCGGGTCGCGCGCGTGATCGTAGCGATATACTCGCGTACCTCGGGCGCCACACGTACGTCGTCGACGAGCGCACGGCACGCCCTCGCCTCGCCGGCTGTCATCACCGCGTCGATGATCGCCGCCTGATCGCCACGCTCCGGATCGAACCCCGATTCGTGCAGCGCCAGCACGTTGAGCTCCGCCTCTCGTGCCGGATAGCCGATCACGATCTTCAACAAGAATCGGTCGAGCTGCGCCTCCGGCAACGGAAATGTTCCTTCGTGCTCGACGGGATTCTGCGTCGCAAGCACCATGAACAACGGGTCGAGCGCCCTGCTCTTTCCGTCCGCCGTCACTTGCCGTTCTCCCATTGCTTCCAGCAGCGCAGCCTGCGTTTTCGCAGGCGCACGATTGATTTCGTCCGCCAACAAGAGATCCGTGAACACGGGGCCGGGCTGAAACTCGAATCCGCGCGTTGGGTCGCGATAGAGCGCGACACCGGTCACGTCCGCCGGCATGAGATCCGGCGTGAATTGGATTCGCGTGAATCGCACCCCCATCGCGTTCGCGATCGTCCGGACCAGCAGCGTCTTGGCCGTTCCGGGGACGCCTTCGATCAACACATGTCCACGCGCCAGAAATGCGACGAGGACGTCCTCGATGGCCGCGTCTTGGCCGAGGACGCGCGTCGCGACGGCGTCTCGCACGCGGCGCATGACCGCCGCTCCTTCGTTTACAGAAATGCTCATGACGTAGTCACGGGGGACGATGTGAGATGTCGCTCGATCTCGATCAGTGCGTCACCGACCGCGACGAATTCGCGATCGGCGATGGGACCGCGAAGTGCTTTACTGACTACGTCTGCCGACGTCTGAAGCTCGGAGTGCCGCCGACCCACCGCGTCGAGAAAGGCGTCGTCGCTCACGCCGCCGGCCACGCCGATCATTCTCCCCGCGCGTCGGCGCAAGCCCCAAACGAGATTCGCCGTCGCGGTTCGCGTCGCATCGACGTCCTCGTACGCATGTGCCAACGCATCGGCATGCTCGAGCGGCGAACGCCTGGCGATCCGTTCGGGATCCCGCAACACGATCGGGCGCGGAGCATAGGCGAGCAACAAGACCAGTCCGGCGACCAGTGCTTGCAAGAAAACGTGCCCCGACGAAGTCCGCGCCAGATACCGGGCGACGGCGGTCATGCTTCCTGGATGTGTGCCAAAACCGTGATGATACTCATCGAATAACATCGTCGAGTGTGCTGCCATCGAAGGCCGCACAAACTCGAACGCTCTCGCGACGACCAGATCCGCACCCCACTGACACGTCTCCACCGCCGAGTTCCGAAACAGATCCGCGCTCCCGACCACCGCCACGCGACCGCGCCCGACGTGGACTCCGAGCGCAATGGGCAAATTGCCAAATCGCCTGTCCGTCTCCGCCAACAGAGTGGTCGGTCCCGGAGCCGGCCGACGCCAGGCGAGACGCCGAACACTCGGCGGCAACACGAATGCTCCTTCCATTGGGGAATTGCGGCACCTGGGATCGAGCGGGTCTCCGAACCAACGGGTTTCGACGCCGATCCTCAAACCAAGAGAGTCGGCGATCGCATCCTGGTCATCGACGGCAATTATCAACCCCGCTCCGGCACGAACGTCGTTCAGCAAACGATGAATTTCTTTCGCTCCCAGATCCGAGCTCGGCCCAATCACGGCATGCACGGTCGCGGAGTCGACGGCCGAATCGAGTGGCGTCAACCGCCGTCGCACAGACCAGCCTAGGCGCTTCGCAAGCTCGAACGACAGCCGTGCGCCGCCGGGTGCCACCGAATAGCTGCTGAGCTGGCCCCCGTTATTGTCAGCCGCTTCGGGAGTCAGCAGCGCCACCACCACCGCGACCGCCGCCAGCGCCGCCAGCACCATCGCGGGACGCAGGCGGCGCCCCGGCGCTGAAGCGCGAGTTTCGGGAAGTGTCATGCGGCGCGGCGCGTACCCAACACGCGTTCGGCGAGATTCGCAAGTTCGGCAAAATCCTCCGCGGTCGCGGATCCGGTTCCAAACATCACGCGATCGAATCGCCGGGAGAATGAGCGAAAGTCCGCCGCGATCGGCAAACCGCGCCGGTAAAGCTCACGCCAATAATCGCCTCCCGTCTTCGATGCGTGGAGCGTGATGCCGCCGCTTCGCGCGACGCGCACCAACAGGGCCGCATAGAGCGCGTGACTCGCCGCGGTATAATCTCCCGCCGCCGCGAGCCCCTGCGCTTCACTCCACAGGTCGGCGTCGCTCGACGACGCACGACTCGCGAAGCCGCGCCGCCGCGCGTGCGCCTCGGCATCGCGAATGCTGACGATTCTCGCGACAATGATCAATATCAGAACGATGAGCGCGACAATGACGATGTAGCGTCCGTTGGCCGATCCCTTATATTGCCTGATCCAGTCGCGGATGTGCGCGATCACGAAGCGCAGAAACCGACCGAGCAGCGATTCGCGACCACGACCGGCGAATGCCGGTTCGCGAAGGATCGCGGCAACAGTGTCGTGAATCTGGGCGGGCGACCAGGGGCCTGCTCCTTGTCTCGGGGCTTGCACCATGCAGCGCTAGGTCGCCGCGCTTTCCGGCGCCGGCGTCGGCGCACCGGCTTGCGCCAGGAATTCGACGTCGAACCCTTCCTTTCGAATTCTGGCATCGTAGTACAACAGCGTCTCCGTCAATCCAAAGAGCGGGTAGATGATGACGCTCGCCGCCGTGCTGATCACGTTGACGATCACCTTGCTTTGAGAGACGCTCGCCAGCATGCCGACGCCGATGCTGATCGCGATCGAGACGAGTCCGATCAGAACGAGGGTTCCGATGATGTGCCGCTTGAGATCCACCGAGAGCGTTGACGATCGCGAAAGCGCGCCGCCGACTCCCTTGCCTTCGAGCACGATGGCCTGCGTCACCGAGAAATACCGGCCCAGCGCGTAGAAACCGGGAATCAGCAGGAACACCATCCCGATCGCGATGAGCAGCGAACGAATCACTCCCGCGACGATCAACCCGACCAGTCGCGAGCCGGTGAGCCGAAAGGCTGCTCCCAAATTCGGAGGCGTGCCCAGATAGATGTCGCTTGCAAGAATGCTCACGACGCCGCCAACGATCGCGTAGACCACCAGCGTTCCGGCGATGAGCACATACGCCTTGTTCGCGCCCATCATCGGATCGGTGATGCCGAGGTCGAAGATCAGTCGCACCACCAGCCACGGGACGTAGACGAGCGCCGACGCGACGATCAGCTGCGTCGGATTGCGCCGAAAGAGCTGAAAGGCTGCATCGACGATCTCAGTAGCAGAGCGCGGACGAAGATCGATCTCGTTCATTGCACCTCGACGTGAGTGAGATTCACGGGTGCTAAAATGGGAACACCACGCTCATCCGGCCAGGGCCGAACGACGTGGCGTTCCTACTGAGCGCAAATCGCGTGATGAAGCCGCTAGGCGGCCATGCCATCCCTCAGCACATCAGCCGTGTCAGTCTCACGAAGGCGCTTGAGCGCGCGGTCGCGCAGCTGGCGAACTCGCTCCCTCGTCACGCCCAACTCACGCGCGATCTCTTGCAGTGTCATCGGACGGCTGCCTTCGAGCCCGAAATACAAGGTCAGCACCCGCCGATCACGAGGCGCAAGCACTTCGAGCGCACGCGCGATCGCTTCGCGACGAGAATCGCTCTCGACGCCACCAGGGAGAACGTCTTCGTCCTCGCCTCGGTCCAGCACCAAGGTTTCCGCCAGCGTCCGTCCCTGCTCTCCCGCGCTCGTTGGCTCATCTAGCGAGCGAACCGGTTGCAGCAGCGCGACCAATCCGCGAGTAACGTCGAGCGAGAGATCGGCCACCGTGGCGATCTCCTCGTCGTGCGGCTCGCGCGACAACTTTTGTCGCAACACTTCCTGCGCGCGTGACACGCGCGATAGATCCGCCGCGCGGTTCAACGGAACCTGCACGGTGCGGCCCTGCCGCTGCACGGCCGAGTGCAACGCCTGGCGAATCCACCACACGGCGTAGCTGATGAAGTTCACGCCGACGTCCGGATCGTATTTGTCGGCGGCGCGCACCAGACCCGCGTTCGCCTCGCTCACGAGATCGCCGAGCGGGACGCCGCGATTCTGATATTGCTTGGCGACCGAGAACGCAAAGCGGAGGTTGGCGCGGATCAGCTTCGAGCGCAGCTGCTCGACTGCCTCGTCCGATGTTGCACGCCGCATCTGTCGAGCCAGGTCTTTCTGTTCCTGCGCGGTGAGCACCGGCTCGCCGCGTAGCTCGTCGATGTACAGATCCAGCAGGTCGCGATCGTCATTTGTCGAATACATCGCTCACCTCCGGCGCTCGTGGCGCCAGACCCTTGATGTTCGCAATTAAGAAACCTTCGCTTTCTTCCCGATCATTCGTCGGCGAAGCTCGTCCATGTACGCTTCCAGCACATTCGGACGCGTTCGGTAGTACACGAATTGCCCGTCGCGTCGCGAATCGACTAACCCAGCGCTCGCCAACTCCTTCAAGTGGTGCGAGATCGTCGCCTGTCGGACCGGAAAGCATCCGCAAAGCCGGCTACATCCAACTTCGGCCTGCGAGGCGATATGCTCGAGAATCTCGACCCGTCTCGGATCGGCTAGCGCCTTGGCGACCCGCTGGAACTGATCAGCATCCACGAACTACCGCGCTCCTGAAGTCGTATGATACATAGATAATCATCTAATTGTACGCCGCAAGCCAACATCTGTTCCGCGACTCTTCCAAGCCCCGATCGTCTTCGAAGGCGGCCCAGGACGTGCGCCTTTTCGGGCTACCACTTTGATTCGACCACGCAGCCGCCATGACCACCACCACGCCTACACGCTCATCGCAAAAAAACTCCGCGGCAGCCGCTGCACACCCCGTTCCATCGCCACGGCTCACCGGCCTCCCGACGTACGTCTTTGCCTGGCTGGACGAGTTAAAAGCCGCCGCACGCGCCAAAGGAGCCGACCTCATCGACCTCGGCATGGGCAATCCGGATCAGCCAACGCCACCACAGATTGTCGCCGCGATCAGCGCCGCATACGCCGACCCACGGACCCACGGGTATCCGCCATTCAGAGGGACTGAACGGTTTCGGCAAGCCGTCGCCCACTACATGCAACGTCGCTTTGACGTCGACGTCGACTGCGACGAAGAAGTCCTCTGTCTTAGCGGCGCCAAGGAAGGCATAGCGCATACGACAATCGCGTTCACCGACGAGACGACCGTTTCGATCGTTCCCGACATTCATTACCCGGTCCACGCACGCGCCACCGGACTCGTCGGCGGCCGGACTTACCTCTTACACCTCCGTCCTGAACGCGGATTCCTTCCGGATTTGCGCGACATTCCGACCGAGGTCTTGCGATCAGCCCGCCTGCTTGTCCTCAACTACCCGCACAACCCAACCGGCGCCGTGGCACCGCTCGAGCTCTACGCCGACGCCGTTTCCCTCTGCAGACAATACGACATCGTTCTCGTTTCGGATCTCGCGTACAGCCAACTGACGTTCGATGGAAACCCGGCGCCGAGCGCGCTCCAGGTCGCGGGCGCGAAAGACGTTGTCCTGGAGTTTCACTCGTTTTCGAAGACGTTCAACATGGCCGGATCGCGTATCGGCTTCGCCGTCGGCGGCCGCCATCTGATCGAAGCGCTTCATGCCGTTCGAACAAACGTCGGCTACGGAACCCCTGCCGCCATTCAGGCCGGCGCCGCATACGCACTCGATCACTTCGAGGAGCTCGAAGAGCCCGTCGTGGCGAGATACCGCGAGCGTCGCGAAGCCCTGCTCAGCGGCTCCCACTCACTCGGCTGGAACAACGGCGCGCCACCCGCGACGATGTTCGTATGGCTTCCGATTCCAGCGGGGTTCGGCGCGCAGGAGTGGACGAAGCACCTCATCGACAAAGCCGGCGTGGTCGTCACTCCCGGCAACGCGTTTGGGCCCGGCGGCGACCGATTCTTCCGCGTCTCGCTCATCGCCGAGCCACCGGTTCTCGAAAGAGCGATCGATCGGCTGCGACGCGCGGGTATTCGCTACGATGCGTCCAACGAGTAGCTCAATTATTCCGTAGCGCCTCGGTCGGACTCACGTCGGTGGCGCGTCGCGCCGGCAGGAGACACGCGCCCGCGGCCACGGCGGCGAGAACGCCCGAGACTCCGAGCAATGTCGGAATGTCCGTCGCGCTCACACCGACGAGCATGGTGCGCAGCAATCGGTCGATCGCCACCGCGCCGATGAGCCCAAACAGCAGTCCGACCACCGTCATCCGCCCGCCTTCGCGCATTACCAGGCGCATGATCGACGCGGGCGACGCCCCCATCGCCATGCGCACACCGATCTCATACGTCCGCTGCGAGACGCCATACGAGATCACGCCATAAATACCGATTCCTGCCAGCGCCAGCGCCAACGCCGCAAACCCGGCTAACAGCGTCGTCGCAAACCGTCGATCTGAGATCGAGCCACCGACGATTTGATCCATCGTCGCCGCTTGCGAGACGGGCACCGTCGCGTCGAGCTCATGGACGAGGTTCCGGAGCGGAGCGATCAATCCCGCCGGATTCCCCCTGGCGCGAACGATGACTGTCATCGACAACGGCATGACATAGCTGCTCTGCCCCGACTGCGCGTACGGGAAGTACATCGTCTCCGGAATGTCTTTCTGAAAGCCCCGTGCACGCACGTCCGCCACGATTCCGACGATCGTCACCCACGGCGCTTTGTCGCCGAACATCTTGAGCGTGTGTCCGATCGGGTCGACGCCGGGCCAGAGCTTCTTGGCCATGCCTTCACTGATGACTGCGACCAGCGGCGCGCCCATCCGGTCTTGCTCCGTGAACACGCGCCCGCGAACGAGTCGAATCGACATGACGCGGAAATAGTCCGCCGTCACGTTCTCTGGCCGCGCCGACGGCGACTCGGCGATCGTCTTCACGACACGGCCGTCGATCATGATCGACCAACCGTTGTCTGATCCGGATATCGGTAGATAACTGACCGCCGCGGCGGATTGCGCACCGGGGAGTCGCGAAGCACGCGCCAACAACTGCTGGAAGTAGGCGTCGGCAGTCGTGTCGTTGTACTTTCGCGGCGGCAGCGTCACTTGCATCGTCAGGACGTGCGACGGATCGAAGCCCAGGTTGATCTCCTGGAGCTTGATCAAGCTTCGGATCAGCAGCCCCGCTCCCGTCAGCATCACGACTGCCAACGCAACCTCTGCCACGACGAGCGCGCGTCGCGCCACTGCTGACGCGGCGTGTCCCGACGTCTTTCCACCGTCGCGTAGCGTGTCCGCCGATTCACCGCGCATCCCACGCATCGCCGGCGCGATGCCAAACAATAAGCCGGTTGCGATTGTGATCGCCACCGTGAACAACACGACACGGTAGTCGACGCCGACCTCGCCTAGTCGCGGCACATTGTCCGGAGCGAGCGCGATCATCGCCCGCAGGCCCAACCACGCGACCACAACACCAAGCGCGGCGCCAAACAGCGCGAACAGCATGCTCTCAGTGAACATTTGCCGCATCATACGGCTGCGCGATGCGCCGAGTGCGGTACGAATCGCGAATTCCTTCCGTCGCGCTTCGCCGCGCACAAGCAGCAAGTTTGCGACGTTCACACACGCAATGGACAGAATGAAAGCGACGGCGCCGAGTAGCGCGACGAAATACGGACGCGTTGGCCCGAGTAGGAAGTCGCGAATCGGCGTGAGCTGTCCAGTAATTGGATGATCGGGCGCGTAGGTCTCCGGGAAGTCCTTCATCCATCGTTGATTCAGCGTTCGCACCTGTGCGCGCGCCTGCGCAACCGTCGATCCCGTGCCGAGCTGGCCGATCATGTTCAGGTAATGATTGTTGCGCGTCCACAGGCTGTCGGGATTCATGCGCCACGGCGTCCAGAACTCGGTCTGCCGATCCGGGAAAGTGAAATTGCCCGGCATGACACCAACGATCGTGAATGGCGTGATGCCGAGCGTCACGCTCTTGCCAACGATGCGAGGATCTGCCGCGAATTGCTGGACCCACATTCGATGACTGATCACCGCAACGCGCGCCCTCGAGCTTGGGGAGAATTCATCGGTCGCGAAGGTACGTCCGACCTCGGGCTTCACTCCGAGAATGTCGAAGAAGTCCCGCGACGCGCGCGTCGCCACGCTTCGAATGGGATCCGTACCCGGAATGGCGATCGTGACGTTGCTCGAGTTGTACGCCGCAAGCTTCGCGAGCGCGGTCACGCCGCGCTGGTAGTCGACGAACTCCGGCTCGGAGATCGTCCAGTATCCCTCGCCCTGCTCGAACTCGACGATTCGTTCGGAATGCGCGAATGGCAATGGCCGCAGGAGCACCGCATTCACGAGAGTGAAAATCGCCGCGTTCGCGCCGATCCCGAGTGCGAGTGTTCCGAGAATCACTGCGGTGAACGCGGGTCGTCGCCTCATCGCGCGAAGGGCGTAGGTCGCGTCTTGGCGGAGAATCGACATCGTGGCCTCTCTATGGATGGCGTATTCCCGAACGACCCGCGGCGCTCGGTCGGTCTCCCGATGCAGCCACACAAAGCGTTCGGCCAGGGCGCTGGCGACCAGGTCGGGCACGAGTTGGAGCCAGATGCCGACGAAACGCGTGAGCTCGGAGCGATCCGCGCCTCGCACGCGTTCTCGATAGAACGCGACCATGTCCGCGACGTAGCGCTGGCGGAAACGCCGCGGATAGACATGCAGCAGGAGCCGATAAAGATTTTCGCCGCGGACTCGGCCTTCGTTGTCCTTCGGCATCATGTGGTGACCGGCGAAATCACGCGTCGCTCCTCGCCGAGCTTGACGAGAGCGCGCAGGCGCTCCAGCTCCGCGGCGAGCACACGCTTTCCGAAGGGGGTGAGCCGATAATACCGACGGCGCTCGTCGTCGGAATCGGCTGCCGGGCGGCGTCCGGACTCGTCGACCAGCCCATCGGCCTCGAGGCGTCGGATCGTTCGATAGAGGTTGCCCGCCTCGAGCGCGATTGCTCCCCGCGTGTGATCGATGATGTCTTGCCGAATGCCGTAGCCGTGGCGGTCGCCGGCGGAGAGCATCGTCAGGACGAGGAGCTCGACTGGTTTCAGCGGAAGCTGCGATTCGAGCGGCGGCGAGGATCGGGTGACCATGGAGCTCCCTCGAATGAAGACGGATGCGCGTGGCGCAATCGGCCGATTATAGTCATATCGACTATAGGCGTTCGACACCGTCATTGGGGAAAGGGTTGGAACGGGGCCTGCCTGCTCGCGGCAGCGTGGCTCGACACGTGCACCGCTTCACGGGTAACCAGGAGGATCCTATGGCAGACGATCGTAGCCCGAACGACCGGGACTCCATGCTCGACCCGGAGGACGTGAACAGCTTTCCCACGACCAGTTCAAACGCGAGAAAGGCTGAGAGCCGCGATTCGATTCGCGAGCGATCGCGTTCGGGCGAGCAAGCCGACTCCGATCCGAATGACGAGGTCCCTGTTCCAGTCGCTATGTCGCCGGCGGAGGTTGATGAACGCGCCCAGGCGGTGGAGGCTTTGCGGCGAACGGACGGCTTGCTGCCGACGGGCGATCAGGAACTCGAGCCGTAAAGGTGGGGCTTGCCAGGACGGCAGGCTCTGCCGATTATGTTGCCTAACGCGTGGGTTGGCAGATATAGAACCAGTCTCGGAGGGTCGATGACGGTCCCCCACCAGCGAGCGATCGCTGAGGTTGCCGAATACAGCCTCGTACCAGCAACGATTGCGGCCGCGGCCACCCGCTATCAGCGCTTTAGAGAAATCGAACAACTCCATCTGGAGCGCATGGCGCGCCACAACTTGCTCGTCGATTGGACGACGGAAGTTCGGGCGATCGTTCTCGATGCACGTGAGCGGATCCGCGAAGCGCGAGTGGCGCGCGAGGATTTTCGACGACAGGTGCGAGAGTTCGTGCTTGCCCTGCGCAAAGCGGACAAGTCTCTGCCGTCCGCGCTGCGCCACACGCGACAAATGGTGCAATTGCTGGAGACGTCGGGCGCGTTGCGCAACGACGGCGGCTGGCTCGAAGCGGAAATACTCGAGTGGGCGATCGAGGAATTCGAGACGATCGCGTGACGCATGCATGATCGCATCGCGGCTGCGCGATGCAATCATGCTACACTAGAGTCGCGCGCGCCACTCCGCAGTTGCTTCGGGCACGAGCCGCGCACCCCATTGGCCGACTTCGAGAATGTAGTAATCACGCCGCCCCGGATCCCGCGGGTCGACGACCTCGTAGTACGTCGGCTGCGGATCGACCTTGATCGTCAACCCGTTGCATTCACCGCCGACACATTTGACCTGAATCATGAGCGCACCCTCCTCGGTGAGCCTCAACTGGCCTGTTGAACTGCCGATCGCGACGTCCCGTTGAGAAATCGCGGTCCGGCCGCGCAGGCGCGTTCAACCGTTTCCGCGATACTGTCCGGGAGTCGCACCGCGCCGCGCGCGTGTGCCTCCAACACCAACCGCAATGCGCGGCGCTGTCGGTCGAATGCCGACAACAGCTCCGCGCCACCCTCAGGAGAAGCCAACACCCCTGTGACGAGCCGTTGAAGCGACGGGTCGGCACCCGCATCCGAGGAGTGCGCCATGCATGCCTCGAGATTCCACCGGCTTCGGTGATCGTCGCAGAGCCCCGCACGTCCGCTGCGGGGTGCGTCCTGGGTGCACGCCGCGCACATCGCAATGCCGCGCAGCAATTCCGCACTCGGAACGAAGGCCATCGAGTCGTCCTCTAGTACTTGTCGTAGGTCGTTCACTAGTTCGTGATCGCGAGAAGTTGCCAAGACCAGCTGAAGGCGCCGGCGCGCGTTGGGCTCGATGCTCATTGCATCCTCCCGGCGTTCGACACATGCTCACTTAGTCGCAACTTGTTACTGATCCGACACACGTCCGTCAGAGAGGTGTGCGAACGTGAGGCGGTGCCGCCTTTCCTGACCGTCGCCAGCGCGCCATGACTACTGAGAATCCGCTCGAGACCCTCGATCGCCATTGGGCGGTCAAGGTCGTCACCGCCGAAGACCGCGCCGCCGCCATTCAATACGGAATGGGGGTGTTGACGCGTCTGTGCGGTGGCGACCCGTCGCCCGAAGCGGAGTCTCCCCCGGAGTTCGTCGTTCCCTTGGCTGGCGCATACGTCATCGCCGCCGCCGAATGGCTCGACTTCGACGGTGCCGCGTCGCCCACCGCCATCCTGTCCAGCGAACAAGAGGCCCAACGATCGGCGCATATTGAAGCTGGCGCCGATC
>JAICYT010000020.1 GCA_025934075.1 Gemmatimonadaceae bacterium | reverse complement strand
GGGTTCTTGCCTTTGTACTCCTCGCGAATCGCCATGAGGCCGGGCATCTCCTGCTCGGCGAGCCGGATCTCTTTGCGGCCAAACTCGGCCAGTGAGAGATCGCGAACCTTGAATGGCGGACGGTCGGTGTCCTGCTGCTGCTCGATCAACTCGGCGACGCCCATGTGATGAGTCCTGGTTGTTGGTTGCTAGTTGCTGGCATGACGGCGGTAAACGGGGTCAGACTCCATTTATCAATTCATCTCAAGTGGAGTCGAATCGCTAAATGGAGTCTGACCCTATTTCGCGCAAATGGAGTCTGACCCCAATTCCCAATTCGCGACCCAATTCGCGGACTCCAATTCGCACCGACCTACAGCCCTCGCTTGAGCCACATGATCAACGTCCCCCCGGTCGCTATCGACATCGAAACGAGGGCCGCGTTCTTATGCCGCTGCTGTGCGTGGAACGAATCTTCGGCGTCGCCCGCGAGCATCGCCGTGAACAGAAAACCCGCGTCGGACGCCAACATCAACGCCGCGTGCGTCCACACGAGCGCGCGTTCATCAGTGTCGTGGCGGGACTCATAGAGATTCCAAACCCCTGTCACCGTGTTGACCGCGAACAATCCGCCGAGCGTTCCCGCGACGACAGCGTGCGTCGTCTTCACCCAATCGCCCGGATGCGCATCAGAGATGAGCTTCTGTCCCAGCCAATACTCGGTGCCGAACACGGGCAGCTCGAGCCAGCTACCAATTCGATGGAGCTGCAAGCGACTGTAGTACTCGTCGCTGTACTCGACCGCTCTCCGGCGACGGGGAATGGTGTCCATGCTCGACGCGCGACTCCAATCCGGCACTAGTCGTGCGTCCAGGATCGGCTCGCGACGATACGGTTCCATTGGCGCCGCTGCCGCGGTCGAGTCCGCTGGTGCGGATGTTGCGCCCGGCACAGTGTCGCTCGGCGCAGATGCGAGCGGCGCGACCTGCAACAACGCTGTGATCACGAGTGAAGCGACCACCATGAGATGTTCCTCGAGTCGAATGAGCGCGAGGCGCGAGAGTTGGCGCCCGCGGCATGTGCATGTGATATACCTGTGACGCAGTTTCACGCCCGAACGTCGCGCTGACACGATCGACGACACCCGAAGCCAAACCGCCCGCTCATCCCGCATCACGTCAACACCGCAAATATCTGTGAACGACAACGACCCACTGTGGTACAAGGACGCGATCATCTACCAGCTGCACGTCAAGAGCTATCGCGACTCGAACGCCGACGGCTTCGGTGATTTCAAGGGCCTCGTTGAACGACTCGACTACATCCAGCAACTCGGCGCGAATACGGTCTGGCTGCTGCCGTTCTATCCGTCGCCGCTGAGAGACGACGGCTACGACATCGCCGCGTACGAAGAGATCAATCCCACGTTCGGCACGATCGAAGATTTTCAGGGCCTCCTCGACGAGGCGCACTCGCGCGGGATTCGCGTCATCATCGAGCTCGTGATCAATCACACGTCGGACCAGCATCCATGGTTCCAGCGCGCGCGGCGCTCCCCCAAAGATTCGCCGGAACGCAACTGGTACGTGTGGAGCGACGACCCAAACAAGTATGCTGGATCGCGCATCATCTTCACCGACACCGAAAAGTCGAACTGGTCGTGGGACCCGGAAGCGCAGCAGTTCTACTGGCACCGCTTCTTCAGCCACCAGCCCGATCTCAACTTCGACAATCCGGAAGTCGTCGAAGCGGTCAAGAATGTCATGCGCTTCTGGCTGCGCATGGGCGTGGACGGTCTTCGACTCGACGCAATTCCGTATCTGGTCGAGCGTGAGGCAACGAACTGCGAGAACTTGCCCGAGACGCACGAAATCCTGCGCGATCTCCGCCGCACGCTCGACGCCGAATTTGCGAACAGGATTTTCCTGGCCGAGGCGAATCAGTGGCCGAGCGACGTGCGTCCGTACTTCGGCAACTCCGACGAATGTCACATGGCCTTCCACTTCCCGGTGATGCCGCGCATGTACATGGCGTTGCGCAAGGAAGATCGAACGCCGATCGTCGACATCATGCGGCAGACGCCCGAGATCCCGCACGATTGTCAGTGGGCGGTTTTTCTCCGCAACCACGACGAGCTCACGCTCGAGATGGTGACGAATGAAGAGCGCGACTACATGTATCGTGAATATGCCCGCGATCCGCGAATGCGCATCAACGTCGGCATCCGCCGGCGCCTCGGGCCGCTGATGGAAGGCGGGCGCCGGCAAATCGAATTGATGAATGCGCTGCTCATGTCGATGCCAGGCACGCCGGTGATGTACTATGGCGACGAGATCGGCATGGGCGACAACGTCTATCTGGGCGATCGCAACGGCGTACGAACGCCAATGCAGTGGAGTCCCGACCGCAACGCCGGATTTTCCGAGGCCGACACCGCTGCCTTGTTCGCGCCGCTCATCGTCGATCCACCGTACGGGTACCACACGGTGAACGTGGTCGCGCAGGAGCGCGTGCCGACGTCACTGCTGCGCTGGATGCGACGACTGATTGGCGTACGCCAGCAATTCAAGGCATTCGGCCGCGGAACGTGGGAGCCACTCGATGCCGCCAATCGTCGCGTGCTCGTATTCCTGCGCCGTTACAAGGACGAGCTCATTCTCTGTGTGAACAATCTTTCGCGGTTCGCGCAATACGTGGAGCTCGACCTGCGCGATTTTCACGGCTTGGTTCCACTGGAGTTGTGGAGCAAAAACTGTTTTCCGCCGATCGGCGAGCTGCCATACCTGCTCACACTCGGACCACACAATTTCTTGTGGTTCCGATTGCTGGCGGCGGAGCGGGCGAAGGAATTCCAGCGGTCGACGTAGATGGCGAAGCCGCAGGCCGCGCCAATCGATTCGGCGCTTGCTTCGCTTACCGACGACGATCTGCTGCGCTTCATCACCACGCAACGATGGTTTGGCGGCAAGGGCGCGCAACCGTCGCGCGCCCACATCGTGCGCGCGATCGTGCTCCCGTGGGGCGACGGCCGGTTTGCGATCACGCGCGTCGTGGTGAGCGGCGCGAATGCCGACGCGACGTATCAGGTGCCGATTGCGACCACCAACGCACCTCCGCTTGGAATGTCCGAGCAGTTCGTCATTCGCGCCGATGGTCCGACGAGCATCTACGACGCCGCGCAGGACCCTGAGTTCCGAACGGGGCTCGCCCGTGCGCTGTCTGGCGGGGCGGTCGCTCGGCAAGGAGACACCGCGTGGGTCGTCGAGCCGCTCACCGAGGATTGGTTGCCGGACGGACAATCCATCAACACCACTGTCGGGAGCGCAGAGCAGAGCAACACCTCGATCATCATCGACGACCGGGCGATTCTCAAACTTTTCAGAATGCTCAAGCCCGGCATTCACCCGGACGTAGAGGTCACGCAGTTTCTCACGACTCGCGCAGGATTCTCCAACACACCGCGGCTCCTGGCGACGATCCACTTCGACGAGGGAGACGAGCGCACCGTTGCCGGAATGCTGCAAACGTTCTTGCCCGGCTCGTCGGACGCATGGACGCACGCCCTCGAGCGCGCGAGGCCGTTCTTCACGGCGCCGGCAGGTCGCGAGGCGCCAAACGCATTTGTCGCCGACGCAAAACAACTCGGAGCGGTCACGCGTGCCATGCACGACGCGCTCGCCAGTGACGACGATGACCCCGCATTCGCGCCCGAGCCCGTCATGCCTGAGGACCTCGAGCGCTGGGCGCATCGAACGCAGCAGTCGATTCGCGAGTCGCTCGCGCTGCTCGAGCGACAGGTCGAATCGCGCGACTTCCCGCGCGATCGCGTGGCTGAAGCGAAGGCGTTGGTGCAGCGACGCGACCACTATGTCGGGTGGATCGACGAGATCGTCGACGACCTCGGTGACGCGGTCACAGACGCCGCGCGCATTCGCGTTCACGGCGACTATCACTTGGGCCAGGTGCTGCGCTCGTCGAACGGCGAGTTCATGATCATCGACTTCGAGGGAGAACCGTCGAAGTCACTCGCGGAGCGACGCGAGAAGACGTCACCGTTGCGTGACGTCGCGGGGATGCTGCGCAGCATCGCCTACGCGGCCGCAACACTCGCGATGTCGGTCGAGAAAACGATCGACGTCCCAACGCGCGAGCTGCGAGCCGCACGCTGGGAGCGTGATGTTCGCAGCGCATTCCTGACAGGGTACCTCGGCAACTCAGCCGATCGTGAAGACATGCCCGAACTTTTCCCGGCCGACGACAAGCACGTTCAGCAACTCTTGGCGCTGTTCGAGACCGAGAAAGCGTTTTACGAGCTCGCCTATGAGCTGAACAACCGCCCGTCGTGGGTGTGGATTCCAATGCGCGGCATCGCGAAGCTGTTCATGGCTCGAGCCTGAATCGTCCCGACGTCACGATGCACTGCCGAACGTGTCGCAATCTTTCAGATTGCCGGACTCGAACCCGCGTCTGAACCACGTCGCGCGCTGCTTCGAAGTGCCATGCGTGAACGAGTCCGCGTTCACTCGGCCGGTGGTCGCACGTTGAAGCCGGTCGTCACCGACGGATGATGCGGCGTTGAGCGCTTCTTCGACGTCGCCCGACTCCAGCATCTGCTCGCGCTGCGTCTCGTGCGCCCAGATCCCGGAGAAGCAATCTGCCTGCAGCTCGAGGCGCACTGACAGCGCATTCGCTTGATCCGGATTGGCTTCCTGCGCGCGACGTACGCGTTGATCGATGCCGAGCAGGTGCTGGACGTGATGTCCGAGCTCGTGCGTGAGCACGTAGGCTTGCGCAAAATCACCGGGCGCGCCAAACCGGCTCCGCAGCTCATCGTAGAATCCGAGATCGATGTAGATCTTCTGATCGACCGGACAATAGAACGGTCCCATTGCCTCGCGTCCGACGCCGCAGCCGGTTTGCGTTGCATTGCGGAACAACACGAGCTTGGCGTCGTGCCACGGGGTTTGCGCTTGCTGCGGCAGCAACTGCGCCCACGTTGCTTGTGCGGTGTCGAGCACGAATGACACGAATTGGACTTCCTTCGCTTCCTCGGGCGTCTGCTGCACGGGCGCGACTTCGCCGCTGGCATTTTGCGGCGGCGCGCCGTTCGTGTCGCCCGATCCGCTCACGAAATCACGGCCGAAGATCAAGCTGAGCACGAGGAGAATCACACTGCCGCCGATGCCCACGGGCGCGATTCCGAATCCACCGCCACGACGATCTTCGACGTTCCGACTTTCGCCACCGGGTGTCCAGCGCATCGACTCATTCTCCTAGCGGAGCCCGCTCCGTGCAGGCTACGTCCGCGTAAAAAGCAAGAACCCGGCCCGAGCATGCACCCGACGTCATCGCGAGACCGATCACGAGAGCGATCGCTCCATCACATCGTCGTGCTGCACGTCTTGGCCAAGCAAGAAGGTTTGACGTCCAACTTTGCGAAAGCCGCTTTTTTCGTAGAACGCAATCGCGCGCGGATTGCGCTCCCAGACGGCGAGCCACAACGCGTCACAACCCCACGCTCGCGCTTGCTCGACGCACGCTGTCATGAGCGCAACGCCGACCCCGCGACCGTGCCACGCCCGATCGGCATAGATGCGGTTGACCTCCGCCGGTCGCTCGCCATTCACACCGTCGCCTCGCGTTCCGCGACGCATAGCGGCGTATCCGATAATCGTCTGGTCGGCGGGTCCGAGCGCGAGAAAAACAGCGCCGGCCGGATCCTCGATCTCTCCGCGCTGCTTCTCCTCCGAGAACGAGCCAGCGAGGTACGAGCGCATGTCTTCAGGATCGTTGTCCGGACCAAACGTGTCCTCGAACAATCGCGCGGCAAGCTCGGCGAGCGACCCCGCGTCGGCCGAAGTCGCGCGGCGAAGCCGGGTTGTCTGAACGGTATTCGTCATGTGACGGCGATGGCGTGAAGGTCGCTCTTCGTTTGAACCTGACGTAACGTTAGGAGTTATCCTCGGTCCATGCCGACGACAAAGCCGATCTCGATGCCTCGGGCGATGCACGACACGCCACATTCGACTTCCGCCACATCTCGCGGAATGAAAGTCGGTGAGCTCGCCAAGCGAACCGGACTCTCGGTTCGCGCGCTCCACTACTATGACGAAATTGGCTTGCTTCAGCCGTCCAAGCTCACGGAATCGGGTCACCGGCTATACGGTGAAGCCGAGCTCGTTCGCTTGCAGCAGATCAAGTCGCTGCGCCAGCTTGGCTTTAGCCTCGACGAAATTCGCGCCTGTCTCGACACGCCGCAATTCTCTCCGCGAAACGTCATCGATCTCCACGTCGAGCGGCTCCGCCAGCAGATCCACCAACAGGAGCGCCTTGTTGCCTTGCTCGACACGCTGTCAGCGAGCTTTGCCTCGGGCGGCGTTGCGTCGACCGACGATTTCGTGCGGGCGATCGAAGGTATCACCATGGTCGACCAGATCTTCAGCGTCGAGGAGCTCGAGGAGATCGAGGCGCGCGGCGAGCGACTCGGACGCGACCACATTCGGGCCGTCGAAGCCGAGTGGCCGGCGCTGATTGCCAAGGTTCGCGCCGAGATGCTGGCTGGCACGGAACCGGCAAACGAACGAATGCGACCGCTCGCCTCGCGCTGGCGTGAGCTCGTGCGCGAGTTCACCGGCGGCAACCCGAGCATCGAGCGGAAGGTGCGAGCAGCGTACGTCGACCGGCCAAAGCTCATGCAGCGAACTGGCCTCGACCCGCAGCTATTCGCCTATGTCAACGCCGCGATTCGAGCGCTCGACTGCTAGCTTCATTCGACTGGAACAATCTCAGCACTGACCAAACATTATGCGTGTCTGGCCCGGCCAACCCTACCCACTCGGTGCAAATTGGGACGGCCAAGGCGTCAACTTCGCGATCTTCTCGGAGAACGCGACCTCCATCGAGTTGTGTCTGTTCGACAGAGACAATGACTCGGTGGAGTCGCACCGGATCATGGTGCGTGAGCGCACCGATCAGGTGTGGCATTGTTATCTGCCCGATGTACGCCCCGGGCAATTCTACGGCTATCGCGTCCACGGGCCGTATGATCCAAACAGCGGCAATCGCTTCAACCCGGCGAAGCTGCTGATCGACCCGTATGCGAAAGCGATTACGGGCGAGATTCTGTGGAGCAACGCACTCTTCGCGTACAAAGTTGGCTCGCCGAACGAGGACCTCGAGCTCGATCCGGACAACAGCGCCGGCGGCGTTCCAAAATGCGTCGTCATCGATCCCGCATTCACGTGGGAAAACGATCGACCACTGCGCATTCCATGGAATCGCACGGTGATCTACGAGTGCCACACCAAAGGGATGACCATTCTTCATCCCGAAGTCCCGCAACCCTTACGCGGCACCTACCTCGGCTTATGCAGTGATCCGATTCTCGAGCATCTACTCGCGCTGGGCGTCACCGCGGTCGAGCTGCTCCCCGTGCACCAGTTCGTCGTCGATCGGCATCTCGCTGAACTTAATCTGACGAATTACTGGGGCTACAACTCGATCGGCTTTTTCGCGCCCGACGTTCGCTACGCGGCGAAGGGACTCGGCAACCAGGTGCACGAGTTCAAGAGCATGGTGAAGACGTTTCACTCCGCCGGGATCGAGGTCATTCTCGACGTCGTGTACAACCACACCGGCGAAGGAAATCATCTCGGGCCGACGCTCTCGCTACGCGGCATCGACAATCGCGCGTACTACCGGCTCGACGGAAACAATCCGCGCTTCTACACCGATTTCACCGGCACCGGCAACAGCCTCAACATGCAACACCCGCGCACGATCCAGCTCATCATGGACTCGTTGCGATACTGGGTGAACGACATGCACGTCGACGGCTTTCGCTTCGACTTGGCGCCGGTGCTCGCGCGCGAGCTGCACGACGTCGACCGGCTGTCGGCATTCTTCGACATCATTCACCAGGATCCGACGCTGGCGAACGTCAAGCTCATCGCCGAGCCGTGGGACGTCGGTCCGGGCGGCTATCAGGTCGGCAATTTCCCGATTCGTTGGGCCGAATGGAACGGTCGCTACCGCGACAGCGTGCGACACTATTGGCGTGGCGATCCGGGCCAAGTGTCAGATCTCGCATCACGTCTGGCAGGTTCGAGCGATATCTATGAACCGAGTGGTCGCGGCTCGTACGCGAGCATCAACTTCGTGACGGCACACGATGGGTTCACACTGCACGATCTGGTGACCTACGAGCAAAAGCACAACGAGGCGAATGGCGAGAACAACCAGGACGGCCACAACGACAACGTCAGCCGGAACTGGGGCGTCGAAGGCGAGACCGACGATCCCAATATTCTCGATCGACGCTTTCGTGTCATGCGAAGCATCATCGCGACGCTTGCGTTCTCTCAAGGCGTGCCAATGCTCTCGCATGGCGACGAGATCGCCCGGACGCAGCACGGCAACAACAACGCCTACGCACAAGACAACGAGATCACGTGGGTTCACTGGGACCTGAATGACCGCCAGCGCGAGCTTCTCGCGTTCACGCGAAAGTGCATGAATCTTCGACACACCCACGGCGTGCTGCGGCGGCGGCACTTCTTTCGCGGCGAGCCCACGTACAAGGGCGGCCCGAAAGACTTGTCGTGGATTCGGTCCGACGGCCGAGAAATGACGGACGCCGATTGGCACAACGGCGACAATCACGCGCTCGGCATGCTCATCTATGGCGAAGGAACCGATGAGACCGACGACCGCGGTCGACCGATCAAAGGAGATACGTTGCTGCTCGTGCTCAATGCCTCCGAGGATCACGTGACGTTCGACATGCCAGCGATGAACGGCGACGACTCATGGGCCGAGCTCACGGACTCGAGGTCGCGCGAGCTCGGTGTCATCGGGACGGGCTCGGTCGACGTCGCACCATTTTCGCTCGTGCTTCTCCGGTATGGGGGCAATCGTCGCGTGTCGAACGAGGAATTCACGATATGAGTGGACTGATCCGCTCGAGTGAGCCACATGGCTGACAAGAGATCGCCGACGCCGCGCGCGCCGCGAAAGAAAAAGAGTGACACGATCGTCGCATCCGCGCCTTCGCCAACCGGTCTGCCGATCATTCCTCGCGGCGATCTCGATCGCCTATTGGCCGGCGATCACACGAGCCCGCATTCAATCCTCGGCGCGCACCCGGCCACCGTGGGTGGCGAGAGCGGCGTCGTCATTCGCGCATTGATTCCGAATGCGGTCTACGTCGAATGCGTGCTCGACGACGGGCGCGTCGTCTCGATGACGAGAGAAGCGGACGGCCAAGCGGATCTCTACGGAATCTTCATCGCGGGCGCAACGCTGCCTATGCGATATCGCTTTCGGTTTCACTATGCGGACGGCGCAACATGGGACCGTGGCGATCCATACCGCTTTTTACCAACGCTCGGCGAAGTGGACCTTCATCTCTTCAACGAAGGCACGCATCGCCAGCTCTGGAAAGTGCTCGGCGCACATCCGCGTACGGTCGATGGCGTAGACGGCGTGAGCTTCGCGGTGTGGGCGCCAAACGCACGTCGAGTCAGCGTCGTCGGCGATTTCTGCTCGTGGGACGGACGCATCTTCCCGATGCGCATGCTCGGCAGCTCGGGTGTGTGGGAGCTTTTTCTGCCCGACATCTCCGCCGAGGCGCTCTACAAGTTCGAGCTCTTGACGCGCGAAGGCGCGCTCCGTGTGAAGACGGATCCCTTCGCCGCGAAGATGGAGCAGTATCCCGGCTCGGCGGCGATCGTCCAGCCGGAAGACGTGTATGCGTGGAGCGACAACGCGTGGATGAAAGCACGCCGGCAGACCGATCTCGTTCGTTCGCCGATGAGCATTTACGAAGTGCATCTTGGCTCGTGGGCGCGAGTGCCCGAAGACGGAGGACGTCCACTTTCGTATCGCGAGATCGCGCCGCGCTTGGCGACGCACGTGGTGAGCCTGGGATTCACGCACGTCGAGCTGATGCCGATCATGGAGCACCCGTTTTACGGATCGTGGGGCTATCAGGTCAGCGGCTACTACGCGCCGACCTCTCGGTATGGAACGCCCGACGACTTTCGCTTCCTGGTCGACACGCTGCATCAAGCGGGAATTGGCGTCCTGCTCGACTGGGTGCCGGCGCACTTTCCGAAAGACGATTACGCGCTTCGTCGCTTCGACGGCACCGCCTTGTACGAGCACGACGATCCGCGTTTAGGCGAGCATCCTGATTGGGGAACGCTCATCTTCAACTACGGGCGGCTCGAGGTTCGCAACTTCCTCGTCGCGAACGCGCTGTATTGGCTCAACGAATTTCACGCCGATGGTCTGCGGGTCGACGCCGTCGCCTCGATGCTCTACCTCGACTATAGCCGCAAAGCGGGCGAGTGGCTCCCGAATCGACGCGGCGGTCGCGAGAACATCGACGCGATCGAGTTTCTCAAGCAATTCACCGAGACGGTGCATGCAGAGGCGCCGGGTTGTGTGACGATCGCGGAAGAGTCGACCGCATGGGCCGGCGTCACCACGCCGGTCAATGAAGGGGGACTCGGATTCACCTTCAAGTGGAACATGGGGTGGATGCACGATACGCTGAAGTATTTCGCGACCGACCCCGTGTACCGGCGCTTTCATCACGATCAGCTGACGTTCGCCATGCTCTACGAGTACAGCGAGCGTTTCATCATGCCGCTCTCGCACGACGAGACGGTGCATCTCAAGGGTTCGCTCTTGAGCAAGATGCCAGGCGACGAATGGCAAAAGCTCGCCAATCTCCGCCTCATGCTCGCGTACATGTTCACGCGACCCGGAAAAAAGTTGTTGTTCATGGGAACCGAGCTCGCGCCGTGGAGTGAGTGGAACCATGACGCGAGTCTCGATTGGCACATGCGCGATGTTCCGAATCGCTCGGCGTTCGGCAACTTCGTGGCGCGCCTGGCGACGCTCTACAAGACGGAGCCGGCATGGTGGCGCGACGACGCGAGCTGGGAAGGGTTCAACTGGATCGACGTCGCTGACCGCGACAATTCCGTCATCTCGTACATGCGACGATCCGGTCCGTCGCACGCCGTCGTCGTGCTCAATCTCACGCCGGTGCCGCGCGAGCGGTATCGCGTCGGCGTTCCTCAGAGCGGCCGTTACTTGCGTCTCTTGTCGAGCGACGATCGTGAATGGGGGGGCAGCGGCTATGCGGAGTTCGAATCCGTGGAGACGGAGGCGTCGCCGTTCCACGGACAATCGCAATCGGTCGAGATCGCGCTCCCGCCGCTGGCCGCGGTCGTCCTCGCACCAGCGCCCCAATGACGGGCGCCGCGCGCACGGCGACCCGTCGCGGGCGGTCGAGCAGTCGCGACACCAGAGCTGAAGGCCCGCCGTCACCGTTGCGCGAGCTCGCCGACTACATGCACATCGTGCCCGAGTATATCGATCAAACGGGCAGCGAAGTGCGCGTGACGAGCGACGAAACCCGCCGCGCACTCCTGTCCGCGCTGGGCGTCGACGCGTCTACGGATGATGCCGCCCGCGAATCGCTCGCGTCGCTCCGCGCGGGCGATCAGCAGCGGCTCATTCCGCCGGTCCGAGTCGTCGAAGTCGGTTCGGCGGCCGCGCGTTCTGTATCGGTACAGCCGCCACCGTCGCGCAGCGCGAGCGGTCCGTGGCGAGTCGAGCTGGAAACGGAGAACGGCGACCGTCACCTCACAGAAGGACCGTGGCGTGGGGGCGCCACACTGGATCTCAGGCTCCCGCCAAACGTGCCGATCGGATATCACCGGCTGCGTGTCACGCTCAGCGCGAGCGGCCAGGAATGGAGCGATGAGCAAACACTCATCCTGGTTCCACCGCGCTGCGTGACCCCCGCCGACCTGCTTGGCGATCGAAAGACGTTCGGGCTCATCGCGAACCTCTATACTATTCGCAGCGCGACGAACTGGGGCGTCGGCGATTTCTCCGATCTTGCGTCGCTTGCCGAGTGGGGAGGTGCTGTCGGCGCGGACTTCGTCGGAGTGAACCCGCTGCACGCGCTGCTCAATCGCGGGCCCGACGTCAGTCCCTATAGCCCCGTCAGCCGCCTGTTTCGCAATCCGATATACATCGACATCACTCGCGTGCCCGAGTTGGAGCATGCGCCGGAATTGCGTCAGCGATTGAGCTCAGCCGAGCTAGGGGCCGAGATCAGTGCGCTCCGCGAATATCCGGACGTTCGGTACGAGCAAGTCATGGCAGTGAAAGGACTCGCATTGGCCGCGCTGCATCGGGTCTTCGTCGAGCGCGTGCGTGACAGTGGCGACGCGCGAGCCCGAGCCTACGAGCAATACGTCGCCGGCAACGAGCCGGCGCTCACGCGCTTTGCCACGTGGATGGCGATCGCAGAGGCGGAAGCGGCTGGGCATCGCGAGACCGTGCGCGCGTACGACTGGCGAATGTGGCCGGCAGAATTGCAGTCTCGTGACAGCGACGCCGTCACAGCATTCGTCGCAGCGCGTGCGCAGCGCGTCGACTTCCACCGATGGTTGCAATTCGAGGCTGATCGCCAACTCGGAGCAGCGGCGTCTCGCGCTCGCGATGCGGGAATGCAGATCGGTCTGTATCAGGATCTGGCCATTGGCACATCGGCCGCCGGTGCCGACGCGTGGGCGTATCCGCATCTGTTCGTGCGCGGCGTAAGCATCGGCGCGCCGCCGGATCCCTACGCGGCGGCGGGACAGAACTGGGGTCTGCCGCCGATCAATCCGCGAGCGCTGCGCAACGATCGTTATCGGTACTTCATCGACCTGTTGCGCAGCGGCTTTCGCCACGCCGGCGCACTGCGAATCGATCACGTACTGGGATTCTTTCGGCTGTTCTGGATTCCCGACGGCATGTCCGGGGCCGACGGCGCGTACGTGCGATCTCCGTCCGCCGACCTGCTCGGGATCGTCGCGCTCGAGAGCGTGCGTCACAACGCGCTGGTCGTGGGCGAAGATCTCGGCACAGTGCCACAAGAGGTACCACCCGCCCTCGAGAAGTGGGGAATCCTCTCCTCGAAGGTGCTCTACTTCGAGCGAGATCGTCGCGGCGGATTCAAAGCGGCGAAAACGTATCCCGAGCTCGCACTGGCGACGGCGAATACGCACGACATGGCGACGCTCGCTGGTTTCTGGCAAGGCCGGGACATCGACGTGCGCGCCGAGGTCGGTCTCATCGAAAAAGATTCGATCGAGCAGGCCCGAGACGAACGCGATGAACAACGCACCGCGCTGCTCCGCCGCCTCAAGCAAGAAAAGGTGCTGCCGTCGGCACAGATGCCGAAATCGGCTTCCGAGCTTCGCGCCGCCGTCCACGCATTCATGTGTCGCACTCCGTCGTGGCTCGTCGGCCTTGCGCTCGACGACTTGGCTGGCGAGGTCGATCAGGTAAATGTGCCGGGCGTCTCGCCGGACAAGTTCCCGTGCTGGACGCGCAAGATGCGCGAGACGCTCGAGACAATCATGCTGAGCAGCGAAGCCCGCACCGCTCTTCGATGCGACGGCCGCGTGAAAGCAGCCGCGCCCGGATAGCGTGCGGCGCCTCATCGCGACGTATCGCCTGCAGATGAATGCGGGCTTCACGTTGACGCACGCTCGTGCGCGCGTCGAGTATTTCGCATCGCTCGGCGTTTCCCACCTGTATTGCTCGCCAATTCTCGTCGCGCGCACCGGCAGCATGCACGGCTACGATGTCGTCGACCCCACGCGCATCAATCCGCAGCTCGGCACCGAAGCCGATCTTCGCGCGCTCGCGGATGAACTCCACGCGAGAGAGATGGGTCTCATACTCGACATCGTTCCCAACCACATGGGAACCGGCGCCGAGAATCCGTACTGGGACGACGTGCTCGCGCACGGTGAACGCTCTCGCTACGCACGATGGTTCGACATCGACTGGGCCGCCAATGCCGCGGCTCGACGCAAGCTGGTGCTACCCATACTTGGCGACGAGCTCGATCGGGTGCTCGAACGAAACGAGATCGCGCTGCGATTCCGAGAGCATGAAACACCACGCATGGCATATTTCGATCGCAGCTTTCCCATCGATCCATCGACGCTGTCGCCCGAGCTTCAACTCGCTCAGCTCGATCCCGCGGCGACGCATGAAGCCCAAGCGCTGTATTCCGGCGGAGCCGGACGAGACCGATTGCGCGCACTGCTCGACGCGCAACACTACCAGTTGGTGTCCTTTCGTCGTGGATGGACCGACGTCAATTATCGGCGCTTCTTCGACGTGGCGGATCTCGTGGGCCTCCGCATGGAAGACCCCGAGGTCTTCACGCAGACACACGTCCTCATTCTACGGCTGGTGCATGAGGGCATCATCGACGGTTTGCGCATCGACCATATCGACGGGTTGCTCGATCCCGCGGGCTACTTGAATCGCTTGCGTTCCGCGGTGACCCCCGAGACGCCGATCTTCGTCGAGAAGATTCTCGCGCGAGAGGAACGGCTCCGATCCAGTTGGCCCGTGCAAGGAACGACGGGATATGAGTTCTTGAACGACGTCGAAGACGTCTTTGTCGACCCCGCGGGCTTTGCCGAGATCGAGCGCGACTATCGCCGACGGCGAAAACTCGATGAAACCACGTTTCACGACATCGTTCTTGGCGGAAAGACCACCGTCCTCAACGGCCCGTTGCGTGCCGACGTCGATCGACTCGCCGCTGCACTCGGCACGCGTGCACACGCGGCCGGCATGCGCTGGACACGACGCGAGCTCGCATCGGCGATCGTGGCCTTCACCGCGGCGTTGCCGGTTTACCGAACGTACATCGATCCATCACAGCCGATCGCCGATGTCGACCGTGCCCTGGTTGAACAGGCGGCTCGTGAAGCGCAAGCGCGCAACTCGCGTCACGCGCCGATCATCGCTTTTATCGTCGACGTGCTGTTCGGCGGGCTGCGGCAGATCGATCAGACTGAGCGGGGAGAGTTCGTGCGACGGCTGCAACAGCTGACCGGCCCTGCCGCCGCAAAAGGTCTCGAGGACAACGCACTCTATGTCTACGTTCCGCTCGTGTCGCGCAACGAAGTCGGCGGTGCGCCCGATCGCCCGCTCGACGATGCTGTTGGACACCTGCACGACGCGAACGCGAGGCGCGCCCGTGATTGGCCGTCTGGCCTGCTGTGCACGACGACGCACGATACCAAGCGTAGCGCCGACGTTCGCTCTCGTATCGATGTGCTCTCGGAGATTCCACACGAGTGGGAGCGGTCTGTCCGCCGATGGCGGCGATTGAATCAGAAGCACCGACGCGTCGTGAAAGGCCGCATGGCGCCGGACATCAACAGCGAGTATCTGCTCTACCAATCGCTCATCGCGCTATGGCCGCCACCGCGTCCGGGCCGTCGCGTCGATGATCTCCCCGATCGTGCCTGGCGCGAATCGGCGCGCGACCGGTTGACTCAGTACATGCTCAAGGCCGCGCGTGAAGCCAAGATGCGCACGACGTGGACCGATCCCGATCCGGGCTACGAGAGCGCCATCACCGATTTCGTCGCGGCTGTGCTTCAACCAGCCGAGGACGCACCGTTTCTCGCCGACGTCGCGCGTCTCGTCTCGCTCATCGCCACGGCTGGCGCGTGGAATGCGCTCTCGCGGCTTGCCATTCACCTGACCGCGCCTGGTACGCCTGACCTCTACCAGGGCGACGAGTTCTGGAA
The DNA here is from genome assembly GCA_025934075.1 of Gemmatimonadaceae bacterium. Classification (GTDB taxonomy): domain Bacteria; phylum Gemmatimonadota; class Gemmatimonadetes; order Gemmatimonadales; family Gemmatimonadaceae; genus JAQBQB01. The sequence continues at coordinate 15,293 of JAICYT010000020.1, read as the reverse complement.
CTACGTACTCGTCGATCCGGACAATCGGCGCCAGATCGACTACGACGCGCGATCGGCGGCAGCGTCCGACCTCCGAGCGATCGAGACGGCGATGACTTTACCCGCCGCCCTCGACCCACACGACAACCGCGTCAAGCTATTCATCACCGCGCGGTTGCTCCATGCGAGACAGACGCACGCCGACCTGTTCACGAGCGGTGCGTACAGGACGCTCCCGGTCACCGGGATCCGAGCGAAACATGTGATCGCGTTCGCGCGCGAGCACGCGGGGCGCTGCGCGATCACAGCCGCCTCGCGGCTCACTCACGCTTCGATTGCGACGCAACCGTCAGAGTGGTGGGCTGATACCGCGATCATTCTTCCGGCGGAGTTGCACGGACGTTGCTGGCAATCCCAGCTCACTCGAGACGCAGTCTCAGCGCAAATCTCACTCGAGCTACGGCGTCTGTTCGTCAAGCTTCCGATGACTGTGGCCGTCGGCTAGCTTGCCCTTCTGGCACGACTGTCCAGGCTGATCCGTTGATGCCCTGGCACGACATATCCCCCTTTGCTGCCTTTCGTTGCCGAACCGCCGTCGGTCGGCGGACGCAGCGCAATGAAGTCTCGGGCGCGAATGCAACCGACACGGCACGTGATCGAGGTCTGAATGAGTCTTGTTCCGTCAAAAACGACTGTTGCGTATTTCTCGATGGAGATCGCGCTCGACAAGGCGATCCCCACCTATAGTGGTGGTTTGGGAGTGCTCGCCGGGGACACACTGCGCTCTGCCGCCGACCTGGCCGTCTCGGTCGTGGGCATCACGCTGCTGCACCGCAAAGGCTACTTCGAGCAACATCTCGACGCAGAAGGGAATCAGACCGAGTCGCCCGTCGTTTGGCGACCGGAGGAAATTCTCGAGCCGGTCGACGCTCAGAGCGCCGTGATGATCGAAGGTCGCCGGGTCGCAATCCGCGCTTGGAAATTCCCTGTGCGTGGTGTCACAGGGCATGAAGTTCCGGTGTATCTCCTCGACACGCAGCTCCCCGAAAATTCCGAGTGGGATCGAACGCTCACCGACTGCCTCTACGGCGGGGACAGTCGCTACCGTCTTTGCCAAGAGGTCGTGTTGGGAATGGGCGGCGCCGCGTTACTTCGCGCCCTCAATTGTCCGGCTGAGCTGTACCATCTGAACGAAGGTCATTCGGCGCTGCTCACGCTCTGTCTTCTCGATTGGCAGCTCGACGGACGCAAGCCGTTCGAGCTCGATGAAGGCGACATCGAAGCGGTGCGAAGCCGCTGCGTATTCACGACCCATACGCCGGTGCCGGCCGGACACGATCGTTTTCCGCTCGACATGGTGCGATCAGTACTCGGGGAAGATCAGCTGGCGCTGCTCGATGCCGCGCACTGCGTTGGCGACGGTGTGCTGAACATGACGCACGTTGCGCTGCGGTTGGCGCGCTTCGTCAACGGTGTCGCGATGAAACATCGTGAGGTGTCGCAAGGAATGTTTCCCAACTTTCCGATCGATGCGATCACCAACGGCGTGCACGCGGCGACATGGACGTCGCCATCGTTCCAAGCGCTGTTCGATCGGCGCATTCCTGAATGGCGAACCGACAATCTGTACTTGCGCTACGCCGTCGGAGTTCCACTCCAGGAGATTCGCGCCGCGCACGCCGAGGCAAAGAAGGCGATGATTGCCGCGATCGAGCGACGCAATCACGTCACGCTCGACCCGAAAGTATTCACGATCGGCTTCGCGCGACGGGCGACACCATACAAACGCGCCGATCTCGTGTTCGCCGATCCGACGCGTCTCGCCGAAATTGCGTCATCGGTCGGTCCCATCCAGATCGTGTTCGGCGGCAAAGCCCATCCAAACGATGCCGGCGGCCAGGATCTCATCCGGCGGATTCATCACGCCGCCGCGTCGCTCGCCGGCCAAGTCACGGTCGTCTACGTCGAGAATTACGAGATGGAGATTGCCGGGCAGATCGTCGCCGGTGTCGATCTCTGGCTCAACAACCCCATGAAACCGCTCGAGGCGAGTGGAACGAGCGGCATGAAGGCGGCGCTGAATGGTGTGCCGAGCTTGAGCGTGCTCGATGGCTGGTGGATCGAAGGCCACGTCGAAGGCATCACGGGATGGTCGATCGGGGGGATCGAGCCCGAAGGCGATCAATCAAAAGACGCCAATGAGATTTATCTCAAGCTCGAACGTGTCATTCTGCCACTCTACTACGGGCTCCCGTTCGCCTACGCCGAAGTCATGCGCTCGGCGATCGCCTTGAACGGATCGTTCTTCAACACGCAGCGGATGGTCGAACAGTACGTCCGCAATGCGTACTTCCCCGAGGCGGCGCCGGCGTTGGTCGAGGTGGGGAGCTAGCGCGGGTCAGGCCGGAGCCTCGAGCTCCTCCTCCATCTCTTGCGTCTTGCGGACGGCGCGCATCGCGGTGTTGCCGGCGACGATCGCGCCGAGCACGATGTAGATGTAGAACGTGTAGAACCGCCACCAGAGCAACGCTGCCGCAAAAAGCGATTTGCCGATCACGCCGGCGAGCGCGGCGCGAAACGCGAGCTCCACGGCGCCGCCACCGCCCGGTGCGGGAACGACCGCCGCACCATAGAGCAACCCGAGCGGCCAAAGCGCGAGCGGCGCCAACGGCGCAACAGCACCCGCACCCAACACCAACGCGGGAAGCACACATAGTCGCATCGCGACGTGGATGACGGACATGGTGTACGACCCGAACGCCCAGCGGAAATCGATGTGCCGCACCGTATCGACCGTCGTGCGCACCTGAGCGAGCCAACGTTCGATCACTGTCCATCGTCGACCGCCGAGCCCGATGCGCCTCGCCCATGTGGGGGCGATGTCGCGCGCCGGCTTGCGCGCGAGCCCCATCGCGATCGCCGCAATCCCGAGTACGAATCCAGCGTAGCCGCCGACGACGCCGACCAACGCGCCGAGCACGATGCCGGCATGTCGGAAAACGACAGCGACGACGACCACGACCGTCGCGAGCGAGAGGGCCTCGAGAAACAACTCGGCGAACAGCACGACCAGCGCGCTCGCCGTCGGCACTCCTGCCTCGGCGAGCACGAGGAAGCGCGCCGGCTCCGCACCAGATCGCGCGGGCGTAATGGACGCGCCGAAGTCACCAGCGAGCGTGGTTCGCAGCGCGGTAATGAATCTGAGGTCGATGTGCGCCGCTTTCGCGCTCCACGTGATCTTCCACGATCGCGTGATGATTTCGATGAGCACCGCCGCAATCGCGAGCAGATGTGCCCGCGGCGGCAGCCCGATCGCGCTGCCGGCACGCCACCACCCAAGAATGAAGTACAGTGATACGCCGATGACCGCCGCGAACGACACGGCGGTGAATGCCCAGCGCCTCCAGGTCATGCCATGGCGAGAATCATTGAGCGAATCTCCGGGCTCGGAGGCGCAAAAGCAACGACTTCGGGTGCGGGGTGGAGGGTGGAAGGTCGAGGGAAGGTGCGCGGCGCCCCGCGCCGCTTCAAAGCATTTGATCAGCGCCGGTGGCAGCTGGGGTGGAAACACCGGATACACAAGTGGCGCGCTTTCGCGCGCCACCGACCTCCTCCCATCATCAACGCTCAACCCTCAATCGTGCACCCTGTTGCCAACGACATCGTCTTCCTCCGCTGAGCCACTCGCCGCCGCTTTCGGCTTCAGTATGTCGCCGATCTGGTGTCGCGCATCATCGAGATGGCGCTTCGTGGCGACGTCGCTCGCTCGCTTCGATGCTGCCGCAAGCTCGGCGTCGAGTTGCTTGAGCTCACCGCGCAGCATCGCCCTGATCTCGCCAGTGTTTGCCGGCGGAGCAGCCGCACCGCCCCGGCCACCGCCGCCGCCACCACGGCCACCCGCCGCGGCGTTCGCCGGTGGATTGATCTTGTTCCCGATGTCGGTGAGATACGCACGCTGCACGCCGCGACGATAGACGTCGATCTGTGTCGGACCACTTCCGTAAATCTCCGACCACACGCCATGTCGCAGTGCATTCAGCATCTCCGCGAGCGTGTACACGTCGCTCGGATTCTTTGCCAATGCTTCCGTCTCGATCAATCGCGTCAATCTCGCGTCGTTCAACAGGCTCGTGATCACCGCCGATTGCGCGCTGACGATGCGCGTCACCTCACCCACCGGCTCGATCTTCCTGAGGATATCGTCGTCGATCAACCACTTCGGCGTTTGCAGGCCGTTCTCGGCGATGAACTTCATGGCCTGCTGTTGTTTCGCTTTCGGCACCGGTGTGAAGCGAGCGCCGGGCTGATCGCCGTACTTCTCCTGGGAGTTGATACCGCCGACCAAGTTGGCGACGTGGCCGAGCTCCGTGCGGAACTGTCCGATCTCTCGATTGTAGAGCTCCGCGAGCACGTCGTAGTCTTCCGTCGGCTTCACCGTCGCCGACTCGATCCACTGCATGTTGCGTTTCAAGTTCTTGAATCCGAGCTCGGTCGCGCGTACTGGATCAGCATCGCCGACCGCCTCGGTCTCATCACCGGGGTCCGAGCCGAATGCCCCGGTCGTCGAGAAGCGGAGCCACGGTTTCGTGTCTTGTTCGCGGGCCCACGAATCGAGCGTGGCACGCTCCGCCTCGGCCGCGGCGATCAGTTCGGCGCCCGTGTGCGTCTTGCCTTGTTGCGCGACGTGCATCGGCGTGCTGATTGGCGCGTAGCCCCATTTCGTTGCCCAGATGTCGTACGGTCCAATGCGTGGAATCAACAAGTCCACCGGAATCTTGTCTTCCGGCTGCGCGACGTAATTGAACCGCGAGTAATCCATCAACGTCGACACATGGCCCATGCGACGCAAAAAGTCCGCGTTGCGAATGCTGTCGATCGGATACTGCGAGCTCGCCTTCATGTTGTGCTGGAACCCGAGCGTATGTCCGACTTCGTGGGCGAGCACATACTCGAGCAAGCGGCCCATGAGAGAATCGGGGAGCGGGAACTGCCGTGCGCGTGGGTCGAGTGCCGCAACCTGCGTGAAGTACCACGTGCGCGCCAGGTTCTGCACGTTGTGATAGAACTGAATGTGCGCGTTGAGAATTTCGCCCGAGCGAGGATCATGAATGTTCGGCCCCGACGCGTTCTCCGTCGTCGAGGGGAGCCAACGCACAACCGAATACCGTGCGTCCTCCGGCGACCAATCGGGATCATTCGTGGGCGCGACCTTCGCGATGATCGCATTCTTGAACCCTGCCGCCTCGAACGCCGGTTGCCAATCTTCGACCGCCTTGATCAACCACGGGCGCCACTTCTCCGGCGTGTTTGCGTCGAGATAGTACACGATCTGCTTCACCGGCTCAGACACCGCGGCGCTCGGATCTTTCTTCTCGAGACGATAGCGCGTGATGAAGCAGCGCTGATCGTTGGCCACGCGCTGCGACGGCTGTGAATAATCCGTGACGGTCAAGCTGAAGTAGCCAACGCGATTGTCGCAGAGGCGCGGCTGCATCGGTACTTCGGGCAGCTTGTGGAAGCTGTAAGATGCGACGATCGTCGCCGTCGGCGCGGTGATGCCCGCGCCGCCGCGACCACCACGACCGGGTGTGGCCGGTGTTGCTGCGCCGCGACCGGCGTTCCCCTGCGCGAACGTCAGCGTCGAGTAGACGTTCACGTTGTCCGGGAATGACGCGAACCGCTCGATCCACGATCTCGTCGCATCGGCCGTGTAGCCGGCACCAATTCGCTGCGCCGGCGAAAGCTCCGGCGGCGGCTGCGTGAACAAACGCGTCACGTCGATGACCGCCGCGCTGTCCGGCCCGTACGCTTCGATGTTGAACGTTGCGATGACGGGATGAACGTTCGATGCTTGCACCGCGCCGGCGACCGGCGCCGTCGTGTCGCTCGCGATCACCTCGTACGACACGCCGCGCATGATCACGCGATTGTCTCGCCGCTCGAAACGCAACACGCGATTACCGGCCGACTGGCCACCGTAGCCGGCACCGAGCGTGGTCTGTGCAATTTCTTGAACGAGTAGAATATCCTTGTTCATCTCGCGACGCGGGATCTCGAACAGCAGCCGCTCGCCGATGCGGTGCACCTTGAAGAGGCCGGTCTTCGTCTGCGCCTGCGCGTTGACGACGCGCGCATACGGCAGTGGATTCGGCGCACCGCCCTGGGCGTTCGCTCCACCCACCGCGCCTCCGCGCCCACGGCCTCCGCCGACTCCACCGGCCGGCGTTTCAGTCGTGTCGGAGGGATTCGTCGGCAGCTGTGACTGTCGTTGTGTTGTCGTCCGAGCGGGGCCAGCTGCCTCGGGGGTAGGTGCTGACGGCTTGGCGGTGCCGCAACCGATGGCAATCGCGGCGCTCGCGGCCGCCAAAACCAAAGCGGAGCTCGTTCTCATATTCACCTGCTGAAAGGGAGGACGGTGACAAAGGACTGCGAGGGAATGGGATCCCACTCCACGAACGTCGCACCTGGGGAAATCGTTGCGCCGCATTGGCGACGACGTTTCGGTGACGCTCCGGCCGCCGCGAATGCGCGCGCTCTGCACCGAGAAGGTCTAGTACGTGCGATGACATTTCGCGATGGCTGAATCACCATTCATTCGACACGCGTTCGAGCTCGACAGCGATGGCGGCGAGCCGATACCGGCAATTCTTCAGCTTCCGCGAACCACCGGTCACGTCCCCGGGGTTGTACTGCTGCACGGTTTCAGCTCGCGCAAAGAGCGCATGGCGGATTCGATTGGTCGATCGTTGTTGCAGCGAGGGATCGCGAGCGTGGCCATTGACCTGCCGCTCCACGGAACGCGCGACGGCGGGCTTGAGAGTCTGTCGCTGCGCAATCCGCTCGACGTCGTGCAAAAGTGGCGGCTCGCTGTGCGCGAGGCACGCGCCGCCGTCCGTTATCTCTCGACGCAATCGGCCATCGATCCACGCCGCCTAGGCATCGCGGGCTACTCACTCGGCGCCTATCTCGCGCTGATCGTTGCGAGCGACGATCAGCTCCTGCGCACCGTCGCGCTCGCCGCCGGCGGAGATCTACCGGAAGCCACACCATTTGCCGCTCTGGTCCGTACATTCGCCGATCCGCGCAAAGCTGTGCGCGGGCTCGCCGGACGGCCGCTGCTCATGGTCAACGGCCGCCACGATCGCACGATCCAACCCGCACAAGCCCGCGCCTTGTTCGAGGCTGCTGGCGAGCCGAAGGAACTTCGCTGGTACGAGGGCGGACACTGGCCCCCGCCAGACGCAATCGAGACCGTCGCCAATTGGCTCGCCGACCAACTGGGCGAGAGCGGCAATCAATCGACGCGCGCGGCAAAGATGTCGAGCCACGGCGCCCAGTGAGCGTCACGATTGGCGACGAGAGCCAAGGTGCGCTTGATGAGTGTTTCCTCGAGGCGCGCCCACCGGCGCGTCCATTCGTCCGCGATCGGAACGAGCACGTCGCCACGCACATGCTTGATTCGGAAGCCCTGTTCCTCGAGCAGGCGCCGTAGCGCTTCACGAGTAAAGCCGTGACGATACGGAAACGTCAAGAGATTGTTCTGTGCCAAGAGACTGCGCGCCGCTGCACGCTCGACGCGGTTGCCACTCGCGAATCGTCGGCGCAACGCGACGTAAAACTCGCCGCTCGGGACGCGGAGCGCGAACACTCCGCGTGGGCGCAGCAGTTTGCCTGCGGCGTTCACGGCGGCGCGCGGATCCGCGAGTTGGTCGAACGTATTCCAGATCGCGACGGCGTCGAACGTGCGATTGGTGTCGAACGAGGTCAGGTCGCCGTCGTGCACGGTGAATCCCATCGTGCGAGTGAACGCGTTGGCGCTGGGATTGATGTCGAGCCCTTCGAACTGCAGACCTTCAGTGCGCGCCGCGGCGAGGAACGCGCCGACGTAACTCCCGACTTCGAGTCCCGAGCCGCCGCGCCCGAGTACGCGCCGCAGCGCGCGCGCTTGGGCGCGCAGCGCCGGCACTTGCGTCTCGTGCAATGACCGAAGCACGTCGGGCGCCGGCGTTTCGCGCGCGTATATCTCGGTGAGCTCGTGCAGGCGCTCGACCGGATTGCGATACACCAGTCCGCAATCGCAACAACGGACGAGACGAAACGGCGCGTACTCCGAGAACGCGACGCGATCCGTTAGATGGCGCGGCGGCGTCTCGGGATGAAGCCGTCGTTGATGGTATTCCCAGAGCGCTTCTACTTCGCGGCGAAGGTCATCGTGTTCAGCAATGACTTCCGCATTCGCGTGACCACACACGACACAGCGCGACGGCTCATACGCGGGGTTAGGCACGGCCCCGCTCAGGTGCAGGGACGGTGCCCGTGGAGTCTCAAGGAATCTTGTAGTAGTCGACCTTGTTGTCGTTGAAGCGCGGAATCGCCACGATGTTGCGCTTCGTGTCGACGCCGATGTCGGCCGCACCGCTCACATTCGGGACGAGTGTCGTCATCGCGCCGTTTTCAACGACATGCACCGCGCTATCTGCCCAACTCGAAACGAGGATGCGTCCATCTGCCAATACCTCGATGCCATCGTAGTCCCCGGGGCCGTCCACCAGCGTCGTCGCGGCTCGATCACCGTCCTTCCACGTTCGCAGCGCTTTCCCACCTGACGGCGCAATGATGAATCGGCTGCTCGTACTGTCCCACGCAATTCCATTTGGCCAGTCCAGCGAGTCGGCGCTGATTCCAACGGCCGTGCGACCTTTGATCTTGAAGATTCGATCGACGCCGGGATGCGACATCTTGCCGTCTTTGGCGAGCGAGATGCCGGTGTCGGTCACGTACACGGTTCCGCTTCCATCGGCCACGACATCGTTGAGAAACGTCACCTTCTCTTTCGAGAGATCGATGTCGGCGATCGGCGCACCGGTCCGACGGTTGAACGCGCGCACGTGGTCGATGTCCGCGACCCACAGTGTGTCGCCCACGAGTGACAGTCCCTTCGGCGCATCGAGCTTTGCTCCGTTCTTCCCACCTTGCACGAGAATCTTTGTCGCCGCGCCGGTGCTGTCAGCCTGTACCACGGCGATGAATCCATTGCCGTCGTGCGCCGACGCGTCGCCGTTGATGTTCGAGATGTAGAACACATCGAGCTCGGGATCGTAGCGCACCGACTCCGGCGTCTTCATGCCGCCAGTCTCGCCGACTTTGGTCGCTGTCGTCGGCGCCACCACCGCCGAGGCGGAGTCGGCCGCCCCAGCCGACCCGCGGTTGTCGGTTTTGCCGCAGCCCAACGCGACGACGCTCAACGCCCCAACCAGCACGACGGCTCGATGCAACATTACTGGTCTCCCGGACAAGTGATTCTCGATCGGTGGCGACCGGTCACTAAGAGCTTACAACGCGTTCGACTTCTCCGCGAATGGACCAAACGTGCCAGGGACGTTCCGCCCTTGCCGCCCACTTGCATGGTCGCCTATTTCCGGTGCACCCGCTCACCCCGCATCTCCTCTCGGAGGCCCGACGTGTTCCGTCCGTTCCATCCCGCCCGCACGCCGCTGCTCGCCATAGCTCTTGCTTCAATCGCCATCTCGGATTCAGCTCGCTCGCAAACCGCCGCCCGATCCGACTCGCTGACGTTCGCCGGCGTTCATTGGCGAGAGATTGGCCCGTATCGTGGTGGCCGATCCGTTGCGGCCACCGGCAACCCGTCGCGGCCCGACGAGTTCTGGATGGGCACGCCAGGCGGGGGCGTGTTCAAGTCGGTCAACGCCGGCCAGTCGTGGGCGCCCGTGACCGACAAATATTTCGGCGGGACAATCGGCGCCGTCGCGGTCGCTCCATCAGCGCCCGACGTCGTGTATGTGGGTGGCGGCGAGTATCCGATTCGCGGCAACGTGTCGCACGGCGACGGCGTGTGGAAGACAACCGACGGGGGCAAAACCTGGACATTCCTCGGACTCGGCGAGACGCGCCAGATCGCCGACATCGTCGTCAATCCGACGAACGCCGATCTCGTCTACGTCGGCGCGCTCGGCCACGTCTGGGGGCCGAACGCGGAGCGCGGAGTTTATCGGTCGAAGGACGGCGGACGCACGTGGGACAAGATTCTCTTCCGCAATGATTCGACGGGCGTCGTCGATCTCGTGATGGACCCGAACAACCCCAACGTGTTGTACGCCGCGCTGTGGCAAGCAGGCCGAACGCCGTGGATGCTGTCGTCGGGCGGCGCGGGCAGTGGCTTGTTCAAGACCGTCGACGGCGGCGACAACTGGGTCGAGATCACCCGCAATCCCGGCTTGCCCGCCGGGATCTGGGGCAACATGGGCATTACCGTCTCGGGCGCCAACTCGAACCGCGTGTGGGCGAACATCGAGGCGGATTCAGGCGGCGTCTTCCGCTCCGACGACGCCGGCAAGACGTGGCAGCGCATCAACACCGATCGCAATCTCCGCCAACGCGCGTGGTACTACACGAAGATCCACGCCGATCCAAAGGACACGAACGTCGTGTACGACAACAACGTGTCCTTCATGAAGTCGACCGATGGTGGCAAGACATTTCGCGCGGTGCGCGGACTCGGCCACGGCGACTCGCACGATCTGTGGATCGATCCCAAGAACGCGAATCGGATGATCGAATCCGACGATGGCGGCGCCGAGGTGAGCGTCGACGGCGGAAAGACGTGGTCGGACGAAGACTTCGCGACGGCACAGTTTTATCACGTCATCGCCACGACGCACTTTCCATATCACATCTGCGGTGCGCAGCAGGACAACTCGACATTGTGCGGCCCGAGCCGGGGCTCGTTAGACATTTCTGATTGGGTGGAAGCGGGCGGCGGCGAGTCCGGCTGGATCGCGTCGCGGGCGGATGATCCCGACGTCGTCTACGCGGGCAGCTACGGCAATCTCCTCACGCGCAAAGATCTGCGAAACGGCATTACCGCGAATGTGAATCCCTGGCCCGACAACCCGATGGGCCATCCAGCGGAAGATCTCAAGTACCGTTTCCAGTGGACTTTCCCGATCATCGTGTCGAAGCACAACTCGAATGTCGTGTACGCCGGATCAAACGTCGTTCACAAGACGACAAACGGCGGCCGGAGCTGGACGACGATCTCCCCAGACCTCACTTACCACGATCCCAAAACGCTCGGCAACTCGGGCGGACCGATCACCAAAGATCAAACATCGGTCGAGTATTACGCCACCGTGTTCGTGATCGAAGAATCACCGATCACCGCGAACACCATTTGGACCGGCTCCGACGACGGAATGGTGCACGTGACCCGCGACGGCGGAAAGACGTGGAAGAACGTCACACCGAAGGACATGGTGAAGTTCAGCCGCGTCTCCAGCATCGACGCCTCGAAATTCGGCGAGTGCACGGCGTACGTTGCAGCGAATCGCTTTCAGCTCGACGACGATCGGCCATATCTGTGGAAGACGACAGACTGCGGCGCCCACTGGACGCGCATTGATTCGGGGATCACCTCGACGGAGTTCACACGCGTCGTGCGCGAAGATCCAGCTAAACGCGGCTTGCTCGTCGCGGGTACCGAACGTGGCGTCTGGTACTCGCCTGACGACGGCGCGCATTGGCAAAGTTTGCGGCTCAACTTGCCGATCGTTCCCGTGCACGATCTCGTCTTCAAGGACGGCGACGTCGTTCTCGCGACGCATGGCCGCAGCTTCTACATCATGGACGACATCTCGACGCTCGAGCAGATGTCGGACGCGGTCACGGCGAGCGCCGCGCACCTATTCAAGCCGCGTGACCAATATCGTCTCGCGACCAGCGGCGGCTTCGGCGGCGGTTTTGGCGGCGGTGCACCGAACCAACCCGTCACGCCGGAGAACGCGCCACTTCGACCGACCGGACAGAATCCGCCGAGCGGCGTAGTCGTGCAGTATTGGCTCGCGTCAGGCAACGAAGATGTTGCGCTCGATTTCCTCGACGCGACCGGAAAAGTCATCCGCACCTACACCAGCAAACAAGATTCGGCCGCCGCGGCCGCGAGCGCGCAGCCGTCGCCTGATGAAGGCTTCGGTCGCGGCAATGCGCCACCGCCGCGCGTCGCCAATCGTCGCGGCGTGAACACGTTCGTTTGGAACATGCGCTACCCGGACGCCGCCAGCTTCCCCGGAATGATTCTCTGGGCCGCAAGCGTCACCGGTCCGCTCGTCCCGCCGGGCGCCTACAAAGTCCGCATGATCGTCGCCGGCAAACCGATCGCGACGGAAGCGTTCAAGGTGCTCCCCGATCCACGCGTCAAGGCGACGTTGGCCGAGTGGCAAGAACAGTCGCGTCTCGCACTGCAGATCCGCGATCGGTTCTCCGAGGCAAATGACGCCGTCAAGGAGATCCGTCGCATCAAGACCGAAGTCGCCGATCGCCAGGGCAAAATGCCGACGGCGCAACAAGACGCATTCTCGGCGCTGTCATCCGCGTTCACGACGGCGCTGTCCGAGGTCGAAGACTCGCTGTATCAAACGAAGAACCGCAGCGGACAGGATCCACTCAACTATCCGATTCGTCTCAACAATCGCATCGGCGCGCTGCTTGGTGTGGTCCAAAGCTCCGATGGCCGGCCGACGCAACAGTCCTACGACGTGTACAAGGTCGTCTCGACCGAGCTGACAAAAGATCTCGACAAGCTGCATCGGCTCACGAGCACCAATCTCCCGAAGATCAACGCGCTGCTTCGCGCCGCGGGGCTCAAAGAGATCGAGAGGAAGGGGCCAATCATGTAGGCGGAATGATGAAGGGCGACGCTTACGCTTCGCCCTTCATCATTTCATCGGTCAGTCCCATGCCCATCGCGTGGTAGCCTTTGTCGACGTATACCGTGTTGCCGGTAATGCCACTCGCGAGCGGCGAGCACAGAAACGCGGTCACATCGCCGACCTCGATCGGACGAAGCGGCTCACGCAGCGGCGCGGTCGCTGAGACGTAGTCGACCATCCGCTCGATGATTCCAATCGCGCTTGCGGCGCGAGAGGCGAGTGGCCCGGCGGAAATCGTGTTTACTCGACAGCCGAACTTTCGCCCCGCCTCGAACGCAAGTGTTCGAGTGTCACTCTCGAGCGCGGCCTTGGCCGACGACATTCCACCGCCGTAACCCGGGATCACCCGCTCGCTCGCCAGATAGGTGAGCGACGCGAAAGCGCCGTGTTCACGCATGAGGGGCCCGAGGCGCTGCACCATCGAGACCAGCGAGTAGGCGCTGGCGCTCATCGCGGCCAGATACCCCTGGCGACTGGTTTCGATCAGCGGCTTCTTGACCTCGGGGCCATTCGCGAGCGAATGCACGACAATGTCGAGCGGCTTGTCTCCAAAGTCAGCCTTCAGCCGCTCCGCCACGCCGCTGATCGAGCAGTCGCCGACGTCTTTGTACCGCTTGCTCGCGCGTACGTCTTCAGGTATCTCGTCATACGAGTCGTAGACGGCGTCGAGCGGATAGATCTTCTCGAACGTCAGCAGCTCGCCCGACGACAAGCGGCGCGACTGGTCCAACTTTCCGCGCTCGAGCAGCGCCAGGAAAATGTTGAGCGCCGGCGGCCACGTCCCCACGCAGACGCTCGCCCCCGCCTCGGCCAGCGCTTTGGCGATGGCGAACCCGAAGCCGCCGTCGTCGGCTACACCGGCGACGAACGCGCGGCGCCCTGTCAGATCGATGTTGAGCATCGGCGAAATATGGCCGGGGCCCAAAATCGCAGCCAGGATGAGGCGTGCTTTGTATTCGAATCCGAATACCGGATACGGCTCCGATCGCAGCTGCGATCGCAGCTCCGATCGCGGCGCGACTTATGCTCAATTGGATCAGTCGACCGCTCCCGCTAGCATTAGAATGTACTAATGTTCGTTTCGGGGACTCTTCGCCTAGTGAAATCGGCAGAGTTGGGCTTTCATCTCGCCAGTGAGCGACGCTGTTAACTGGGAGGAAAACTTTTTGGCCGCCGTCCTGTACGTGGATGACGAAGACGCAATTCGTCGCGCTCTCCAATCTTGGCTCACGCGCCGCGGTCATGTCGTGTACACGGCTGGAACGAGCGACGAAGCACGCGCGATTTTGACCGCCCACGAAGTCGACGGCGCATTCATCGACATCTGGCTTGGCAGCGAAAGCGGATTCGATCTCTTCGAGTGGATCGACATGCACAAACCTCGCGTCGCCGAGCATGTTGTCTTCGTGACAGGCGACATCATTCGCGACAAAGAAGTTGAGCAATCGCTGATTGCCCTCGAGCGTCCTGTGCTCGCGAAGCCATTCGAGCTTGGCGAGCTGGAGCGTATTGTCACAAGCTGGTCATCGGTATAGACTCGGCACGCATCCTGTAGACTCGGTGGACCGTGTCGAACCTTGCCCGTGAGATTGTTTTGGGCCGGGGCGTTGGGGAATTGCCCGCCGCCCCGGGACCCTCATTTGCCCGCGGTCTGTGGCGCATCGCCGCGGCCGACGTTTCGAGCGGCAACAAAGTCGCGCTGCTCCGCGATGGACCGGCGACTTTCGCCGCGATGATCGAGTTGATCGATGCCGCGACGACGAGCGTCGCGCTAGAGAGCTATATCTTCCGGTCGGACGACGTCGGCCAACAGGTCAGCGACGCCCTCGTCCGCGCCGCGGCCCGCGGCGTCGGCGTGCGCTTGCTGCTCGATTGGATTGGTGCACGGGGTACGTCTCACAAGTTCCTCAAGCAGATCCAGCGTGGGGGCGTGGACATCGCCGTGTTCAATCCGCTCGGATTTCGGCGGTGGCTCGGAGTCGTGCCGCGCGACCACCGAAAGCTGCTCGTCGTCGACAGCGCGATTGGAATCACGGGAGGCGTCGGCGTCGGTCGTGAATGGACCACCGGGATTCAAAAACTGCATCGCTCCCGCTGGCGCGACACGTCGGTTCGAATCGACGGACCGGCCGCACGGGACATGATGCAGGCATTCGATCACATGTGGCGCCGCACCGAGGGCCACGAGCGCCGCGGGTCGCATCGATTTTTGCGGCGACCGGCACGCGGCGCCCATCTCGACCCCGCGACCGACCAGCCCGCACTCGTCGGAATCGTCGAAGGCGAACCACTTCGCCTTCGCGTCTCTCGTGCCCTGCAAATCCAGGCAATCTCGGCAAAACGATCGATTTGGATCGCGACGGCATACTTCACGCCTTCACCCTCCGAGGTGGAAGCGCTCAACGGCGCGGCACGTGACGGCGTCGATGTTCGCGTGCTGCTGCCAAGCCGCAACGACCACCCATGGGTGTCGCTGGTCGCGCGACGCTTCTACCGACGATTGCTCACGAACGGAGTTCGCATCTGGGAATGGCAAGGCGAGATGATGCACGCCAAAACGAGCGTGATCGACGGACGATGGGTCCGCGT
>JAICYT010000276.1 GCA_025934075.1 Gemmatimonadaceae bacterium | reverse complement strand
TGCGCGACGGTGATGAACGTGATGTCGTGCTCTTGCGCGAACACCTCGAGTTGCGGGCGTCGAGCAGTCGTTCCGTCTTCATTCAAGATCTCGCAGACGACACCTGCCGGCAGCAGACCAGCCAATCGCGCCAGATCGACCGCCGCCTCCGTGTGCCCGACCCGCTGCAGCACACCACCTTCGCGCGCGCGCAGCGGGAAGACGTGACCGCCGTGCCGCAAGTCGCTTGGCACCGACGCGGGATCGACCGCCACACGAATCGTCGCGGCGCGATCCTGCGCGCTGATGCCCGTCGTCACCCCGAAGCGCGGCGACGCATCGACGCTGACGGTGTATGCGGTGCGATAATCGTCGAGGTTGGCTTCAGCCATCGGCGCCAAGCCGAGGGCGTCGACGCGATCGCCGGTCAGCGCAAGGCAGATCAATCCGCCTGCCTTCTTGATCATGACGTTGACCATCTCGGGCGTGACCAGCTGCGCCGCGCAGATCAAGTCCCCCTCATTCTCGCGATCTTCGTCGTCCGCGACGATGACGAACTTCCCGTCGCGGATGTCGGCGATCGCCTGCTCTATCGTTCCGAAGACCATGTCGATTCCTTGAGCAAACGCTGAACGTATTTGCCGAGCATGTCGGCCTCGACGTGCACTCGATCGCCGCTCGCCAAATCGGCGAGCGTCGTATGCCGCAACGTGTATTCAATCAGCGACAGTTGCAGCGCACCCGGCGCCGGCAATTCATTGACCGTCAAGCTGACCCCGTCGACCGCGACCGAGCCGTGCTGCACCATAAGCTCGGCCAGCCCCGGCGGCAGAGCAAGGTCGACCAACCGTGCGTCGCCCTGCTGTCGAACATCGTCAACCGTCGCGACGCCATCCACGTGCCCTTGCACGAAGTGGCCGCCCAGTCGGTCCCCAACCTTGAGCGCGCGCTCGAGGTTCACGCGGCGCCCGACCTCCCAACTGCCCATCGTCGTACGTCCAAGTGTCGTCTCGATCGCGCCGACGTTGAACCACCCGTCGCCCTGCGCCAAGACGGTGAGGCACGCTCCGTTCACCGCGATGCTCTCGCCGACGGCGAGGTCGCGATACCCGCATTCGATCCGAAGCTCACGTCCGACGGTGGACACGGCGACGTGCGTCACTTGTCCGACGTCGTCGACTAGTCCGGTAAACATGGGATCTCGCGAAGGGCGTAAACGGTCATGGTGTCATCGCCAATCAAGCGCCGCTCGACGACTTGATGCCGCCCGAGCGACTCGGCGAAGCCCGGCGGCGCATCGGCGAACGCATCGAGACCACCACTGCCGAGCTCGATCGGTGACTGAAAGATAATGAGGCGGTCGACCAATTCCTCGGCGATCAGCCGTCCTGCGAGTTTGGCGCCCCCTTCGACGAGCGTTGACCGAATCTCGCGCTGTCGAAGCTGCACGAGGGCGTCGCGCGCGGTAGCCGCCGTAATGACCACAACGCCGGCGTCCTCGAGACGGCGCAACCGCTCAGGATCGGGATTGCGCGCGACGAGGATGGTGGGCGTCTGACCGGCGGTTCGAACCAACGCGGCGTCGAGCGGCGTGCGAAGCGTCGAATCGAACACCACTCTGCGCGGCGCAACGCGAGGCACCTGAACGTCGCGGACCGTGAGTGCGGGATTGTCCGTGAGCACCGTGCCGACGCCGACACCGATTGCGTCGACACCAGCACGCAGATGGTGGACTTCGGTGCGCGACGCGGGTCCCGTGATCCACCGCGGTCGACGCGTCGCATCCGCGATGGCGCCGTCTGCCGAGACGGCGAGTTTGAGCACGATCCACGGACGATCGCTTGCGAGTGCATTGAAGTACGGCGCGTTCAGCTCGAGGGCGGCCGCCCGCTCTACTCCGATGTCGACCTGAATTCCCGCGCCACGAAGTCGTTCGATGCCGCCGCCGGCAATGGGGCTTGGATCGCGAACCGCAAGGACGACACGCGCAACGCCGGCCTCGATGATAGCTTCCGTGCACGGCGGCGTTTTGCCAAAATGCGCACACGGCTCGAGCGTCACGTAGAGCGTCGCACGACGTGCGTGCTCACCGGCACCGCGCAGCGCGACGACTTCGGCATGCGACTCGCCGTACCGCGCGTGGTACCCTTCCCCGACGATCGAGCCGTCGGCAACGACGACGGCGCCGACCATTGGGTTCGGCGCCGTCTGTCCCCACCCGAGCCGCGCGAGCGCGAGTGCTCGTCGCATGTGGACCGAATCGAATTCGGCGAACTGCGAGTCGTTCGTCACGTCGCCATCGCCATCGCTACCAGGCGAGACGGAGACCCAGCGAACCGTAGACCAGCGATCGATCGGCGGTCCCGCCAGAGAAGGAGTTATACGTCTTTACCGTCCCGCCGCTCGCAGCGCCAAGCTCGCCAACAACCTTGAACAGCGAAAGATTGAGCGCGAGATCGACGAAATAGTTCGTGCGCGTGAGTGACTGCTTGGTGCCCGGCACCGATGCCCGGCCGGTGACCGGAATTCCGCTCACCGTCGTGTGAATCACGCCTTCGATATCTGCCTGCTGATCGTACGTGTCTTGACCGATGCCGCCGGCCACGCTGAACGCGATCAAATTCTTGCTTGCGACCAGACGCCATGCGGTGGTGTTGACCTTCGCGTTGGTTACGCGCAGCGAGTCCGATTGGACGGTGCCGATCATGCTCGTCTGTGGGAGATCGCGCCTGAGGTACGTGAACGCGACGCCCGGAGATATCAAAGACTCCTGCAACAATCCGACGCGCGCACCATAGCCGAATTGCCAGTTGTTGTCCGGCGTGACGCTGACGTTGTCGCCGCCCGAGCCATTGATCGTCGGCACGTACGACGCGCTGAGCAAGACGTCGATGCCGCCGACGTTCGTGAGCCCGAGCGGAACCCCCTTGAAAATGCCGATGGCGGCGTCGGCGGTCGGTAGGCCGACGACTTGACTCTTCGTCGGCAGCTCCTGCTGGCGCGCGCCGGTCGTGGTCCGCGTGAATTGTCCAACGTCGGGAAGCAGTCCACTGAAGACATTCGCGCGAAGGCCGATGCTCGCGTGCCCAATACCGCCGAGCGTTCCGCCTTGACCCAATGTGGCGTTGCCGCCGGCGAGCGCGAGTCCGAGCTGCGGGGCAAGAAACTGGTAGACGTC
>JAICYT010000095.1 GCA_025934075.1 Gemmatimonadaceae bacterium | reverse complement strand
GCCAATCCGCTCACTGGCATCGACGCCGCGTTGCACGGATCGAACAATCTGCACGGCTGGGGCGCGCCGTCGTTTACCGATCCGACGTTGTTCTTCGTCCGCGGGTTCGATCCGGCGACTCAGACGTACAAGTACGACGTCAACCCGCGGTTCGGCTCGAACCGTCAGGCAAGCGCGTTGAATTTGGCGCCGATGCAGCTGACGCTCGACGTCCGTCTCGACATCGGTCCGGAGCGTGAGCGTCAGGATTTGTTTCTGCGTCTGCGCACGGGGCGAGGCGGCAAGGGGAACAAGCTGAATGAAACACAGATCAAGGCGCAGTACACACGGACGTATCCGAATCCGTTCGAGCAGATGCTGCGCCAGCAGGATTCCTTGCAGCTCAGCAATGATGTCGCCGATAGCATCGCGATCTTGAATAAGAACTATGGCAAGGTCATCGACTCGATCTGGACGCCCGTGGCCAAGTACCTCGCGAGCTTGCCGGACAAGTACGATCTCGACGAAGCCTACGAGAAAGTCCGCGACGCCGAGAACGGCTCGCTCGATCAGATGGCGAAGTACGGTCCGGCGGCGAAGGCGTTATTGACGGCCGATCAGGTGCGCAAGCTGCCGCCGTTCATCGCGCTCTTCTTGGACAACCAGGCGATTCGTCAGGTGCGGCCGGGTCGTGCTGGTGGTGGTCGCGGCGGGTTCTTCGGCGGGCCGTAACTCCGAGCAGCAACCGCGATAACGTCTTTACAGCCCGAAGGAGCAACACGCCTCGCACCGTCACCGCACAACGGAGCTCAGATGAAACGAGTCACTGGCATCGGCGGCATCTTCTTCAAGGCCAAAGACGCTCCATCGTTGCAGGCTTGGTACAAGCGACACTTGGGGATCGACGTCCAACCGTGGGGCGGAGCCGCCTTCGACTGGACCGATGCCGAAGGCAACCCGGTTGCAGGCACAACCGCCTGGCTCATCGATCCGGAGGAAAGTGATCACTTTGCCCCGAGCTCTTCTTCCTTCATGGTCAACTACCGAGTGGAAGATCTCCACGCGTTGGTCAAGCTCTTGAAAGAAGAGGGCTGCAATGTGCTCGAGAAGGTCGACGATTCCGAGTACGGGAAGTTTGCGTGGGTCATCGATCCCGAGGGAAACAAGGTCGAGCTATGGCAGCCGGCTCAATGACAGCGACGCGCTTCCCTTTCGCTATCGCTCCGGCTTCGGCGCGTGATCCGGCGTGTCGAGCTGCACGCCAAGCTCCGCAAACCCACGCGCGAGATCGAGCACCAGTCCGCGCGAATCAGGTGTGATGCGACGAGCCGCCACCATATGGTCGGCGAACCAACGCCCGCGTTCCGTCGAAAGATCGTCGTATCGCACACCGCCGCCGCTCGCGGTCGAGTGAATGATGCGGTTGCGCCCCGCATAGATCGCGACGTGACCGATGCGACCGTTCTCTTCGAACATCACCAAATCACCCGGCGCGACGACGTCCCAGTCGGGCGCGATCGACTGTCCGACCTCGGCCTGCTGATACGATGTTCGCGGCAGACGGACGCCCTGTTTCGCAAACACATACTGGGTGAAGCCCGAGCAGTCGAAACCGCTGCTCGGCGACGTGCCGCCCCATTTGTACGGAACGCCGACGTAGTCTTCCGCCGTGCCGATCAGTCGCGCGGCAACAGCGGACGTGCGCGTCGACACAGGATACCGAGTCGACCCCGGAAAGCTCGACGGCGTGCTCTCGCTCCGACTCCGCGAGGCCGCTCGACTCCGCGAATTGCCTCGCGACCCGACGTGGAATGAAAGACCGACGCGCAGCTCGTTCATCGGCGACGGGGCGAGCGATGCCGTCGGCAGCACGTAGCGCGACATTCTCCAACGCGATTCGCCGAACACCTCGATCGCGCTGCCAAGCGGGATCGTTGCGCCCGCGCCGTAGCTCCAGTTGTTGTGCGTGACGCTCTGTCCCAGACTGTCGTTGCCCGACACACCGACGCCGGCGAACACGAAGGGCGAGAACCCTCGATTGAAGCCGCCGGAGGAACGCCCGCCGAGGAAGAACATGACGTCTGCGTCAGCGCCCCATGGGCGGAACGTGTTCGTGCCGTAGAATGTGCCGGCGTTCGAGTTCTCGAGTGCCAAGTGTCCACTTCCTCGAAGTGCGAGACCGCCATTGCCCGCCAACGCGATGGCCAGCCCCGCGAGCGGACTCGCTCCCGTCGCTGGAAGGAAGGAGACGAACGGACTGATAGTCACGTCTGACTGCTGCGCCGACACCAACGAGCACGGAGTGGCAACAGCCGCAGCGAAGAACGCGGCGGTCGAGGCGAGCTTTGGCCGATGCACTGAGACTGCTCCGAGAGATGAGTGGAACCTGCCCTGTGCATGAGGGCGGCCAGAAAGTGCTCCGCAGACTAACCGATTGTCGCTTTGCGTGTTACGTCTTCCGCATGCCGATCTCCGTCGTGGCAACTGTCCTTCGCTCGGGACACAGTGTGTCACGCCATGAGAACACTGCACAGCGCCGGCGTGCGTAACTGGACGCAACCCTTTGCGATGACGTCCCCTCTCACCTAGTGTGACGCCTCCGCTCCTGCCGTTCGAGCTGCCCGATGGCGCGCTCATTCGCCTCTTTCTCGACGGTGACGAGCGGGCGTTTCGAATGCTCTACGAACGCCACACGCCGCGCCTCAAGATGACGCTCGAGCGTCTCCTTGGCGCGCGGCGCCAAGACGTCGACGATCTCGTGCAGGACACGTGGCTCGCCGGGTGTCGCGGTCTGCGCGGATACCGCGGCGACGCGAAATTCTCGACTTGGCTCACGGCGATCGGTGTGCGGACGACGTTGAATCATCTGACGAGAGGTGGTGACCGAGAGACGGAAGTGTTGGACGAATTGCCGGCGCCGCTGACGAGCAGCCCGGCGTCGATGATCGATCTCGAGCGCGCGCTCGCCGCGCTTCCGACTCGACAACGCATCGTCGTGGTGCTGCACGATGTCGAAGGATTCACCCACGAAGAGATCGGCGAACACCTCGGCGTCGCCGAAGGAACGTCGAAAGCAACGCTCTCGCGAGCGCGCCACGCACTTCGCTTGGCCCTGAATGAAGGAGTCTCAAATGCATCATGACGACACGGAGCACGATTCAGACATTCTCGGCATGCTCGCGGAACTACCGCGGACCGCGCCGCTGGACGCCGGCGAAACGGACCGAATGGTCGGCCGGCTTCGAGACGACGGATTTTTCCGCGCCCGAAGTCGAGCGTCGAGATGGGCGATTCAGGCAGCGGCCGCCGCGGCGATCTTCACTGTTGGAGCCTTCGCCGGAAGTCGGTACGCTCGTCGCAACTCACTCGAGGAGATGTTGTCGCGGCAGCATCTCACCGTCGCCGACCGCGTACTGTTGCTTCAGCGAGCCGGCTCGGCGTACGTGCGCGCCGCCCAGTCGTACGCGGATGCCACGGCACATGTCGACTCGAGCGCGGTCGAAGTGGCGAGTCGCGTTTTGCTCGGCGCCGCACACGCCGTTGCACGCAGCGGTCTCGACGCCGGTCTGTCGGCGCGACTGACCACGGCCATGCAGCCGGCGGTCGCGCCAGAGACGCCTTCACGCAAACCTGTCATATGGTTCTAACTATGTGGATTCATAAACTCCCATCATCCGTTGGATTGCTCCTGTCGGCGGCTTCGCTCACGGCGCAATCCGGATTCAATTGTCAGTACGGTCCCGGTGCAGCGTTCGGCGTCGTCGGATATCAGTGCGCGAACTGTGGATTCAAGCAAGAAGCGGGACGGCGTCCGTCGTATACGTTCTTTGCCGAACCAACCGTGACGCAGGTCGATCGGCCGGGTGCGTTCGCGTCGACCACTCCGTTGATCGTCATCGATGGTGTCGTGCAAAACAGCCCCGCGGTGGGTGACGTGATCGAGGCGGTAGACGGTCACCCGATCACCACGCAGGCGGGCGCCGACCTGTTCGCGTTTCCGCCGCCGGGCGCGCATTCGCTGACGGTGCGTCGTGGGCGCGAACGCCAAGTGCTCGACTTCTCGGTGGGAACGATGTGCGACTCCCGCGCCAGTCGCTTTCCTGGAACACCGGCGTTCGGTGCGTTCAAGGCGCGCGCCGACTCGCTGCGATACCTGGGCGACACCGTCTACATCCGTGGCGACAGCGTTTATAGTGGCGCGGGTTCCGGCGCGGCATTGGCAGCGAGAGTCTCGAGCACCATCGACGGAATTCACCGAGGACCTGGGAGTGGCGCGGGTAGCGGCGGAAGTGCGTCGACCACGCGTGGCGGGAGTGGTGGCAGAGGGTACGGCCGCGGTGTCCCTGTGATCGGTGGCGAAGCCGCGAGCGTTTACGGGGGCAGCGGCGGCGCGACCCTCAGCACCTCGCCCGTCGTCGGCAAATTCGGCGTCGCGGTCGAATGCATGCCATCGTGCACAGTGCAACGTCTGGCGAACGGCGAAATGCACTACAAGTACGACGGCTATCCGCGAGTCATCGAGGTTCGCGAGCATAGCGCCGCGGATCGCGCCGGACTTCGCGTCGGCGACTTGATCACGAAGGTCGAAGGCCGGTCGATCCTCGCCGAGGATGCATTGCGCGACAGCGAGCAGAAGGACCAGCTGCATATGACTTTGCGGCGCGATGGGAAAGACATCGACATCGTGATGGTCGTGGTTCGCTAGCGCAGACCGATCCGGCTCCCGCCTATCCGTTCGGGCGAGAGGCCGTAGAATTGGGGGCATGAAACCCAAAGAGCTCACGCTGCGCGCCCTGATCTTGGGCGCGCTCATCACGACGGTCTTCACTGCGGCGAACGTCTACCTCGGCCTCAAGGTCGGTCTCACTTTCGCGTCGTCGATCCCTGCCGCGGTGATCTCGATGGCGATTCTGAGTGCTGTCAAAGATTCATCGATTCTCGAGAACAACATCGTGCAGACGGTCGCATCGGCGGCCGGCACCCTGTCGGCGATCATCTTCGTGTTGCCGGGCCTCGTGATCGTTGGCTGGTGGACACAGTTCCCCTTCTGGCAATCCTTTCTCATTTGCGTGAGCGGCGGCGTGATTGGCGTGCTCTTCACGATTCCATTGCGGCGCGCGCTCGTGACGACCTCCGACCTGCCGTATCCAGAAGGCGTCGCGGCCGCCGAAGTGCTGAGAGTTGGATCGGGGACGCGTGGCGAGACGAAAGACGAGACCGGCGAGGCGAGAGAAGGACTCGTCGCCGTGATCCTCGGATCAGTTGCGTCGGCTGGTCTGGCGATCATCAGTGCGACGCGCATCATCGGCGGCGAGCTCACAGGATTTTTTCGAGTCGGCACCATGGCGTCGACCGGCTACAACTTCGCCTGGTCCCTCGCACTGCTCGGCGCGGGACATCTGGTAGGATTGTCCGTCGGCATGGCGATGTTGACGGGACTCATCATCTCATGGGCGATCGCGGTGCCGATTCTGACGGCGACGCACGTGATGCCAGCCGGCGCGACGCTCGCCGCGTACACGACGATGATCTGGCGCACCCAGGTGCGCTTCATTGGCGCGGGAGCGATCGGCGTGGCCGCGATCTACACGTTAGGTACGCTCGCCAAGCCCGTGGTCGGTGGACTCGTGAGCACGCTCGTCGCCTCGCGCGCCAAGAACCTGGCCGATGATCTCGATCGAGATATCTCTCCCCCGTGGATCTATGCCCTCACGGCGGCATGCTTGGCCATTGCCGCGTGGCTGGTGTTCACGTTTGCGCGGTCGACGGTGCTCGCGCAAAGCGCGGTGACGCTCACCCTGATCGCCGTTCCGTTCGTGCTGATTGCCGGCTTTCTGATCGCCGGAATCTGCGGCTACATGGCGGGACTCATCGGTGCGTCGAACAGTCCCATCTCCGGCGTCGGCATCTTATCGATCGTCCTCTGCGCCTCGGCGTTGGTCATGGCGGTGTCGCCAACGCCGCAGAACCGGAATGCCCTCGTGGCACTCGCGCTCTTCATCACGGCGATCGTGTTCGCGTGCGCGACGATCTCGAACGACAACCTGCAAGATCTCAAAACTGGCCAGTTGGTCGGCGCGTCGCCGATGCGTCAGCAGGTCGCACTGATCGTCGGCGTCGGTGCGGGCGCGGCCGTGATTCCGTTCGTGCTCAATCTGCTCGCCAAAGCCTATGGCTTCGCGGGCGCGCCGAATCTGAACGTCGTGTCACCCAATCCGCTGCCAGCGCCTCAAGCGACGCTGATCTCCGCACTCGCACAAGGCGTGATCGGCGGACATCTCGAATGGACGATGATCGGCATCGGTGCGTTGATCGGCGTCGGTCTCATTCTGCTCGACGCAGCACTCGGCGCGATGGACAAGCTTCGCATTCCGCCGCTCGCCGTTGGCATCGGCATCTATCTCCCAATGTCGGCCACGTTCGCCGTCGTCGTCGGCGCCCTCGTCTCGCACTGGTACGATCGACGCGTTCGCTCCATGCCCGATCCGGAACGCGCCGAGCGGTTGGGCACGCTCGTGGCATCAGGGCTGATCGTCGGCGAGAGTATTTGGGGTGTGGTCAACGCCGGCTTGATCGTCGCCTTATCGAAGGACGCGCCGATCGCGCTCGTCCCCGAGGACTTCGCGCCTGCGCCATGGCTCGGAGTCCTCGGGTTTGTCGGGGCGATTGTTTGGCTGTACGGATGGATGTTGCGGAGATCCGCGGCAGTGACGAAGTGAGGCCCGCGCCGCCGGTCATTTCACCGGCGGTGGAACCGCGAGCGTGATGTCGTATTTCTTGAGCGCCTGACTGACCGCGGCCGCACGCGTGAGCCACGCGTTTGCATCGCTGATCGCCTTCGGCAGATCCGTCTTCGCCTCGGTATACTGCGCGACCATCGCAGCGCTCGGCGTTTCCCAGATGCCCATGAGCTGATTCTTGAGCGTGGCGGTTCGCGCGAGAATGTTCTCGGGATCCGGAGGCGGACCGCCGCGACCCCCACCGCCGCCGCGGCCCCCGGCGGCTGGGACCGGAAGCGGAACACCGAAGCGCTTGCGCAACGATTCGAAATCTTTGCTGAGCGAATCAAATTGCGTTTTGGTCTTCGCTGGCATGGCGCTGCTGCTGTCGGTCAGCTTCTTCGCGATGCCGGTCATTTGTGGGTAGACCTCGTTCAACGCCTTCGCGATCGCGACACCGCGCCGCTGCAACGTGTGCAGATCCATCACGATCGTGTTGTACTTCTCCAACTCGCCCGCGGCAAAATGAACGTCGGGATCGAACGCAAGGCGCAACGGCTTGGAATCGATCGGTCTTCCGCCGCTGAAGAGTGACACCGTGTACGTACCCGGGAGCAGGTACGGTCCGGGGCCGCCGAGTCCTTGGCCGCCGCCGAAGCCGCCACCGCCACGACCGGTGGGGACGCTATCTGTCGCTGCACAAACGTTCTTCGCACCGTAGCCCGTGGGCACAGGTTGCGGCACCCCTGGAACTGCGGGCGTTGCGGCGCCGCGTCCACCACCTCGGCCGCCGCGACCACCGCGTCCTCCTCCCCCAGCGGAATCTGGGGGCGCTGTCGTCGGCGCGGCGATCGAATCAGCGCGCATGTCCCAACAAACCGTCTGGATGCCGGGCTGCATCTTGTTCGCTGGAATTGCAACGTCACGAACGAACTTTCCGTTCTCATCGCTCACGCGAAGCTTGAGATCGGTCACCGGTTTCTTCACCAAGTACTGAACGACCGCTTCGTTCGGCGGATTTTCACCGACGAAGTACTGATGTCCCCAGAACTCTTCGTTCCGATCATCCTTGGTCTTCCACTCGAGCGCCGGACCAGGCGTAAAGAGCTTGGCCGCCGCGGCGGTCGCCTGGATGGAGTTGTATTCCTGAATCGGCTCGAGATGATCGAGGACCCAGATCGCTCGACCATGCGTCGCGACGAGCATGGAATTCTCGCGCGGGTGCAGCGTGATCTCATCGACGCGCACGTTGGGCAGATTCGCCTTGAGCCGCTGCCACGACTTGCCGCGGTCGAGCGAGAGGAAGATTCCCGTCTCGGTGCCGATGTATAGTACGTCGCGGTTGCGATGGTCCTCTGTCAACGTGCGCACGTTCTCGCCGGCGAGATTGTTCACCAGCGAGTGGAACGTCTGCCCATAGTCTCGACTCACCCAGATGTACGGCGCGAAGTCATCGAGCCGGTGGTTGTCGACGGTGACGTACACAGTCCCATTGTCGTACAGCGACGGCACGACCTCGCTCACGAATCCGCCTGCGGGAAATCCCGGAATGTTCTTCGTGACGTCTGTCCACGTCTTGCCGCCGTTGCGAGTGACGTACACGAGACCATCCTCGCTCCCCGTGTAGTACAGGCCTTTCACGCGCGGCGATTCGGCAAGCGAGACGATCGTTGGCCATTGCGAGATGCCATCGTCCCGCGAGAGCCGAATGTCGCTTCCCTTCACTCCCATCGTGACGATCGTGTCGCGATTGGCGTTCGTGGTCAGATCGGGACTCACGACCGTCCACGAGTCGCCGCGATCGCGCGACACGAACACTTTGTTCGCCGCGACGATCAAAGTTCCGGGATCGATTGGCGAGATG
Organism: Gemmatimonadaceae bacterium; assembly: GCA_025934075.1. Lineage (GTDB taxonomy): Bacteria > Gemmatimonadota > Gemmatimonadetes > Gemmatimonadales > Gemmatimonadaceae > JAQBQB01. The sequence continues at coordinate 7,036 of JAICYT010000095.1, read as the reverse complement.
ATCATCGGCGTGTCCCAGTGCCAACGATACGTCTCACCTTTTGCCGGCGCCGGCGAAACGTTGTTGCTGGCCGGCGCGGGACGAATTTGCTTCGACTCGCCCGTCACCTTGTTGCGACGGATGATGTTTCCGTCCTGCGTCTCGCTGTAGATCCAGCGCGGGTCACGCCGATCGGGAATGGCCACGAATCCGTCGCCGCCTTGAATCTGAAACCATTCATGATTTAGAATGCCAGTACTCTGACGCGACTGACTCGGCCCACACCAATCGTAGTTGTCCTGCATGCCGCCGCAGACGTTGTACGGCGTCGCCAAGTCGTAGCCGATGTGATAGAACAGTCCGACCGGCAAGTTGGCGAAGAAGTTCCACGTCTTCGCGCCGTCGTACGACGCGCTCACGCCGCCGTCGTCGCCGATCATCATGTGCTCGGAATTGTTCGGATCGATCCAGATCGCGTGCACATCGTCGTGTGCGGCGAGCGACGCATTTCCCTCGATCGTTTTGCCGCCGTCGATCGTCATCTGCATCTTCACGCCGCCCATGAACACTCGCTCGGCGTTGTTCGGGTCGACGCGCACCTGGCTGAAATACAACGGGCGCGGATTGGTCTGGCTCACGCGCGTCCACGTCGCGCCGCCGTCGCTCGACCGATAGAGGCCGCTTTCACCACCGGCGTTTGCGAAGCCCGCACCGCCACGACCGCCGCCGCGGCCGCCGCCCGGCGGCAGCGTATCGCGCGCTTCCGGCGGATTGGCGCTTGGCGCACCGCGACCCGCCGGCGTCGGCGCTTCGATCGACGCATAGACGATGTCGCCATTCTTGCGATACGTGTCGAGACCAATTCGGCCCAGCGGGCCGGTGGGAATGCCGTTGGTGAGACGCGTCCAGCGGTCGCCGCCGTCAGTCGACTTCCAAATCCCGCTCCCTGGACCGCCGCCGTTCACGCAACATGATGTGCGGCGTCGCTGATAGGTCGACGCGTACAGCGTGCGCGGATCGGTGTACGACATGACCAGATCGTTCGCGCCGGTGTCATCGTCGACGAACAGCACGCGCTTCCAGCTCTTGCCGCCGTCGGTGGTCTTATAGACGCCGCGTTCTCCACCCGGACCGAACAGCGGACCCGTCGCCGCGACGAGCACGACGTCGTTGTTGTTCGGATCAATGATGATGCGGTTGATGTGCTTCGAGCCGCGAAGGCCCATGTTCTCGAACGTCTTGCCGCCGTCGGTCGACTTCCAAACCCCGTCGCCCCACGACGTGCTCTGCCGGTTGTTCGACTCGCCCGTGCCAACCCAGACGAGATCGGGGTTCGTCTGCGAGACGGTGACGTCGCCGATCGACATCAGACCGTGATCCTCGAAGATCGGCGTGAGCGTCGCGCCGTTGCTCGTCGTCTTCCACACGCCGCCGTGCGCAGCGCCGACGTACCAGATCGACGTGTTCTTTTCGTAGACGGCGAGATCGGCAACGCGCCCCGACATGATTGCCGGTCCGATCGAGCGGAAGTGCAGGTTGTCAAATTGCGTCGCGACCGGCGTCGACTGCGTCGACTGCGTCGCCGCGGCTTGCGCGAGCAGCGATTGCGTCGCGAAAACAAAGGTTGCCGCGCAGACCGAAGCACGGCACACATGACGATTCATCGAGCCTCCGGGCTCACAGAGAAGACAAGTCGATCATAATGTGGGCTGCCTTGCGTCGCGAGGCGAGCCGCCCAGCGGCCGCGAGCTTGCGTGAGGTCTTGCCCGGCCAATGACCGGATTGCCCGGCTTTTCATCGTTTTGAGGCAAGAAAACGCTGGACTCTTGCGCCCTTTGCTCACAATGTTGTTACGCTCCCGGCAGCGTCCGGCGAGCACGTCCAGGCCGATGGCGGCGAGGACCCGCGGCGCGCGCTCTCTATGGAACACCCCGACGCGCCCGCATTGAATTGCCAATTCCTTCCGGCGTGAGCCGGGTCCAGCCCAAGCCTCTCAGTGTCACACAAGTCCCCGACCCGCGGCGACGCAACTGCAGAATCGTCGGCGATACCTCCGGGCCTCATCGAGGCGTTGAGCGAGCGCTACCTGATCGTTCGCGAAACGGGTCGCGGCGCATCGGCAACCGTGTATCTCGCTCGCGACATCAAGCATGATCGGCTCGTCGCGCTCAAAACGCTGACGTCCGGCATCGGCACGCGGGCCGGGGAGCGTTTCCTACGCGAGATCCAGGTCGCCGCGGGAATGCAGCATCCGCACATCCTTCCGATGTACGACTCCGGCATCGCCGATGGCCGTTTGTACTTCGTAATGCCGTTCGTCGACGGCGGCTCGCTCCGCGACCGTCTCGACGCCGAACCGCAAATCCCGATCGAAGATGCGCTACGCGTCGCGCACGAGATCTCGATCGCGCTCGCGTTCGCGCACGATCAAGGGATCGTTCATCGCGACATCAAGCCCGACAACATTCTCTTCTATCATGGTCATGCATGCCTCGCGGATTTCGGCGTGGCGCACGTCATGGAGCAGATCGATGTTCGGCTCACCGCGCACGGCATGATCGTCGGCACGCCGGCGTACATGAGCCCCGAGCAGTTGTCGGACGGCGGCTTCGATGGCCGCAGCGACGTCTATTCACTCGCGTGCGTGCTCTACGAAATGATCGGCGGCGTGCACGCCTTCGCCGGCTCGACACCGGCGGAATTGTTGCGCAAGCGACTGCGCACGACGCCCGAGCCACTGCATGCCCACCGAGCCGACGTACCGCCGTACATCGACGACCTGCTCAGGCGCGCGCTGGCGACGTCACCGGAGGAGCGATTCCCCGACGCGCGTGCATTCGCCGACGCGATCGAGGTGGCGCTGCAAGACGTGGCGAGCGGGCGCGCGGTGTCGAGCTCGCGCCGCGCTTTCAGCCGAATGCCGGGTCACCCGCTCGCGTGGGCCGGCTCGGTTGCAATGATCTTGGCGCTCGCATCGCTCGGCGCCGCGCCGTTGCGGAGCATCATTCGCGATCGTTCGGGCAACACGCTCGAGTCGGCGACGCGATCGGCTCGTGATTCGTACACGGCGGGCAAGACTGCGTTCGACAAGTGGGATTTGCCGAACGCCGAACGGGAGCTCGCGCGCGCGACGAGCGCGGATCCGCGACTCGTTTCGGCGCAGCTGTTGTTGGCGCAAACATTGGAGCTCGAGCGCCGTCTCGACACCGATCAGTTTCGCATCGCGACAGCGCGGATCAACGCATCGCGGTCGGATTTGCATGGCCGGGACTCGCTTTACGCCGATGCGCTCATTGCGCTCGCCGAGCGCTCGTACGGGCGAGCGTGCGATTCGTTCCGTCGCTTACGAGCCGCGGACTCCCTCGATGCCCTGGCGTGGTACGGCCTCGGCGATTGTCTCGCCCTCGATTCGACGGTGGTTCGCGACGCGCAGAGCCCAACGGGCTGGAGTTTCCGAACGAGCTGGCCAGCCGCGGCACAAGCGTACATGCGCGCAGCAATCGTCGACCCGGCGGCACATCGTGCGCTTTCGTATTCGATGATCGCGAGTCTGCTCCCGACGGCATCGCTGCAGATCCGGTTTGGCCGCACGGCGGATTCACCGGTGCCGGCGTTCGGCGCACATCCGTCACTGGTTGGCGATACGCTCGCGTACCTTCCCGTGCCGCTCGCCGACCTTTCAGCGAGTAAGGGGACCATATCGCCCACGCTTCCCGAGGCGCTCGGACGCAATCGAGACATCCTACTCGGTTTCGCTCGAGAATGGGTTGGCTCAGGCGCACAAAATCCTGAGGCGCTCGAGGCTTTGGCGGCGGCTCGGGAGTCACGTGGGGAGTTGGGATTGGATTCAGAAGGCGCAGGCGGCGCCCTGAAGCGCGCGCGCGCGGCGAGCGCATCCTCGGAGCAACAGCTCAGACTCGCAACCATCGACGTTCGCTTGCGTCTCAAGCGCGGCGAATTCGAAGCGGCGCGCGCATTGTCGGATTCGTTGCTCTCGGTGTGGGGGGAGAAGACGCCGACTCCCACGGATGCAGCCCGGCTCTCCGGAATAGCCGCGCTCACGGGACGCCTCGACCGCAGCGCACAGTTGCGCTCGATCGCGACGTCGGAATACAACGCAGGCTTGGGCATCGCACCACCGCTGACGGCGGCGTCGAGCCGGTTGTTCGTCCGCGCTGCCGCTGGAATTTGCGATGATTCGCTGCTCGCGTTGCGCCGCGAGATCGACCGACTGCTCGAGAGCTATAGCCAGCCAGCGCGGCGAGACGCGATGCGTCGCGACCTCCTCGTGCGACCGATGAGCTATGCGTACCCGTGCGTCGGCTCGCCGGCGCTCGAACGCTTGCCGGCGATCATGCCACTCGACGTCGCGCAGCATGCGGCCGCGGCGAAGGATGGTCGTCTCGTTCGAGCGGTCCTCGACTCGATCGATGAAGGGCGCCGCTTCGTGCTGCCCGGTGAAATCGCGCTCGATTTCACGCTGCAAGAGGCTTGGTTGCGGGCATCGCTCGGCGATACGGCGACCGCGGTCCGGCAGCTCGACCGGGTTCTCGATGCGCTGCCGACACTCAGCCCGTGGTCGACGCGAGAAGATGCGCAGGCGGCGGCGTTTGGGCGCGCGCTCGCGTTTCGCGCCGAGATAGCGGCGAGCAGGGGTGAAGTCGCTGAGCGTCAGCGACGGGCGCGGGAAGCGCTGATCCTGTGGGAACACGCGGATCCTTCATACGGTCCGATTTTGGATCGACTTCGCGCGCTGGCAGCCCCGACGCGTTAGATAACTGGCATCGCAGGTCACCGATGTTCCCTTCAACGACAAACCTTGGGAGTCCGAGGTGACGCAGCCTTTGACAGTACGATCCGCATGTGCCTTGGCGTTCGCCGTTGCCGCTCTAGGCACACTCGGATGTGGAGGGGCGAAATCAGATCGTTCGGACACGACGGCGGCACGGGCGTCGAGCGCGCAGCCACAAACGGCGAATTCCGTTGCGGCCACGGCCGCTGCCCGGCAACCCGGTGCGCTGCCCAGACCGATCGATCAGATGAGCGGCGATGAGCTGTACGCGTTCACACATGGGCTGAGCTTCAGCGGCGGACAGGAGCGACAGCGCCGCTGTCGAGGGGACGCCGCTTGCCGCGGCCAGCAGCCCACGCGTTCGACGCGGATACGTGTCGACGCAGTCAGCGGAGAGGATTCGTTGAGTGCGGGACCAGGACTCCCCCCAAATGGGGCAGTCGCGGTCCGGAGCCTCAATCGTGGCCAGGTTGCCGACACCATGTACGGCATGCGTCCCGGCGCGAACTATGAGTATTATCTCATCGTCCTCTCGGCGCCTCAGGGCGGAGGAGCGACCTGGCGTCTGGAAGAGTTGACGACGACTACCGGATCGCGTTCGCACAGATCGATCATGACCGGCGTATTCAAGGGGTGCAATCATCCGTACGTGCGCGGCGCTCGGGCCGATTTCAAGACGTGCGAGGAGGCGGCACCCGTTCGTCAGGTGTCGTTCAGTGTGATGCAAGGACGGGGCGAGTCGCCAATCTGGGTTGGGTGCGAAGTCGGCTGCTGCACCGCCGATCCGCCGACCTGAGGTCTCTCGACGTCCATGGAGCTTCGATCGCCACTCTGCGTCGTCCGCACCTATCGGGCAGAAGACGCGACCAGCCTCGCGAAGCACGGCAACAACCGGCGCATTTGGGAAAACCTCCGCGACCGGTTCCCACACCCGTTCACTCGAGCGAACGGCGTCGAGTATATCACCCACGTGCTCCAGAATCCGGACACGCCGAGCTTCGCCATCGACGTCGCCGGCCAAGCGGTCGGCGGCATCAGTCTGCATCTCGGCAACGACATCGAGCGCATCAGCGCGGAGCTCGGCTACTGGCTCGGCGAAGAATTCTGGGGACGCGGCATCATGACGTCGGCGATCGGGCTCGTCACGGAGTATGCGCTTCAGGAGCGCAGGCTCATCCGCGTCTTCGCTGTGCCGTTTACGACGAACGTCGCGTCATGTCGCGCGCTCGAGAAGGTCGGATATCAACGCGAAGCGTTGATGCGCCGCAGCGCGCTCAAAGATGGAACCGTGCGCGATCAATACTTGTACGCGATCGTGAAAGACTAGGGCGGCATTTGTCGGTCGGCACGCGCTCGGCACCTGCTGGCCAGCCGCGGTGTAGCACCGCCCATATCTTTCCAATGGAGCCTGTATGCGCTTCGGCATCCTGCGTACCTCCGCCATCGTCCTCGTGGTCGCCACGACTTCGTTGGCGTGCGCGAGACAGATGAACAGGCCTGGGACCAATCCCATGGATCCTACACGGGGAGCGATCGACGGCAGGGTCCCCGGGCAGCGAGCCAGCGGGTCGACGGAACCGAACGTGAGCCGCAAACGCGTCGATGCGAAAGAAGAGCCGGCGACACTCGTGGCCGCCGATCGCACGCGATGCACGGTGACCGATGAGCGGTTTCGCGATACAAAAGTAGGTGACACCGCAACATGCGACTGGCGCGCCGGTACTCGCGCACCGTGATCGAGTCGCAACCGTCGTCGGCAACAGATCGCGATCTTGGTCGTCTCATTAGTCCAATCGATGCCAAGGGCGATGTACAGCATGAACGATTTGAAACGCTTCCTGCTCGGTGCCGCGGTGGCCGGAACACTGTCCGGTTGTTCCGGCGAATCGGCGCGAACGGTGCGATCGACCGACACGGCCATCGCGGCGTCCAGGGCCGCAGCTCACTCGTCAGCGTCGGAAGCCGCGCGGGGCGAATCGCTCCCGCGCGGATTCAGGCTCGAGGGCGGGGCGACGGTGCCGAACACCGACTATGTCTTTCGCCGAGTGGTGACGCCGCGCGGCGATGCGCTGTGGCTCGATAGCATGCATCGAGACGGTACGCGCACGCGGCGCGGCGAGCTATCGTTGCCACCGCTCGCCGCTGATGAGCGCGTGATGCTTGCGTCCTGTGATGTGGGCGGACGACTGGATCCATTGCTTGTCGCGATCGTGGTCAACGAGGCGAATGTGACGCGTTTCACAAAAGTGCGTCAAGTGTGGCGCG
>JAICYT010000003.1 GCA_025934075.1 Gemmatimonadaceae bacterium | reverse complement strand
TCATGCATCCGGACGTCATCGATCGTCGCGAGGTGAGCGGCGTCAGTGGAATCACGCGCAAGATTCGCGAGCAGAACGCCGCTCGCGAAATGGAGAAGCATTACAACAAGCAGCAGATTCTCGAAGCGTATCTCAATCAGATCAATCTGGGTCGCGGTTGGTTCGGCGTGGAAGCGGCTGCGCGTCACTACTTCGGACACTCGGCGTCACAGCTCACGCTCGCCGAAGCGGCAACGCTCGCGGGATTGCCGAAGTCCCAGCCGATTTATGATCCGATCGCGCATCCGGATCGAGCCCGCGAGCGACGCAATCTGATTTTGCAAAAAATGGCCGAGCAGGGCTTCATCACGACCGCCGTCGCAGAGAAGGCGAAGCTCGAGCCTGTGACGACCGCGCCCAACGGCGGCATGTCGGCGGCCTCGGGTTATTTCGTGGACGCCGTGCGTCAGCAGGCGGAGCGCGCCGGAATTTCGGTGACGAACGGCGGCTATCGTGTGTACACAACGCTCGATCCGGCGCTACAGCGTCAAGCCGTGACGGCGGTGATCGACGGGACGAATCGCATCGAGGCACAGAAGGGATACAAGCATCTCACGCAAGTCGCGGCGAAGGGAAATCAGAGCGATTACCTGCAGGCGATGGCGGTCGCGATCGATCCGTTCAGCGGCGACGTCCGCGCGCTCGTGGGCGGGCGGAACTATGCGCGGGCTCCGTACAACCGTGCGGTGATGTCGCTGCGTCAGCCTGGCTCGTCGATCAAGCCCATCGTGTATGCCAAGGCGATCGAGGACAGCATTCCAGCGAATACGATCGTGCCGGACACCGCGCTTTCCATCGACTTGCCGACCGGTGACGTCTACAAGCCGGCGGAGATCGATGGGAAATTCTGGGGCTCGATGGTGATGCGTGAAGGGAGGCCGGTCGCCGCCATGACGATGCGCGAAGGTCTCATCCATTCCCGCAACATGGTGGCGATTCAACTCGGGCTGCGGGTCGGAATGGATTCAGTCGCGGCGCTCGCGCAGCGACTTGGGATCAGCACGCCGATGGTCCCGGTACCGTCGAGCGCGATCGGCGCATCGGAGGTTCATCCGATCGAGCTCGTTGCCGCGTATACCGCGTTCGCGAACAACGGCGCGGTCGTGCAGCCGCGATTCATCACGCGCATCGACGATCTCGCTGGCCGCGCCGTGTACAACCGTGTGCCGTCAACGCCGCAGCAAGTGCTCGATCCGCGCGTCGCATTCATCGTGCGCGACATGATGCGTGACGTCGCCGAGCGCGGAAGCGGTACGGCGGCGCGAAAAGCCGTGCCGGATAACATCCCCATCGCCGGAAAAACGGGAACGACTAACGACAACGTCGACGTCTGGTTCGTGGGAATGACGCCAGACCTCGTCGCCGGTGTGTGGCTCGGGTTCGACAAGCCGAAGCCGATCGCGTCGGGTGCGGTTGGCGGTCTGCTCGCGGCGCCGATTTGGGGACAAATGATGGGCCGTTACTACGCGGGGCGGTCGACGAATGGTTGGGGACCGCCGCCAGATGGTTTGGTGTTCGCCGAGTTGAATCGCGACGTCGCGGGTGTCGCAACGCCCGACGTACCGCTCGACAAGCGGTATGTCGAATACTTCTTGCCGGGCACCGAACCGCAGCAACTGCGCGACAATCCGTGGAAAGTGCCGCAGTGGGGTCCGCTCTTTCTGCCGCAGCGCGCAGCGACACCGCCGAAATAGTGCTGTGTCGCGCCTGCGTCGCGTGCCGCGTGAGAATGGCGTCGCGCGAATTGCCACGGAGCCCAGGGACTCGGCGGAACGGCACGGAGTAACTGCAGCGGGAAGAATTCGAAGATGCACGAACGCCTCGGGCGGAGTCCTAACGGACTCCGCCCGAGGCGTTTCCGAATCGATGACGACTACGCCACCTTCGTCTGCGCCTTCTCTTCCATCTCCTCCATCAGCGTCGGCTGCACAGGGGTCGTTGCGGCAATCGGCACGAGCGCGATCTCGAACACTTCTTCCAGCGTGCTCACGCAATGGAAGGTCAGCTGCTTGCGGACGTCTTCCGGAATGTCTTCCATGTCCGCCTCATTGTCCTTCGGCAAAATGATTGTCGAGATGCCGGCGCGATGTGCCCCGAGCACCTTTTCCTTCACGCCACCGATGGGAAGCACGCGGCCGCGCAACGTGATCTCGCCCGTCATCGCGACATCTTTGCGTACCGGACGCCCCGACATCGCGCTCACCAGCGCAGTCGACATCGTCGTTCCGGCCGACGGACCGTCCTTCGGAATCGCGCCCTGCGGCACATGGATATGCACCTCGATCGAGCCGAGACGATCCTCGGGAATCTGCAGCTTGGACGCATGCGTCGCCGCGTACGTCATCGCCGCTCGCGCCGATTCTTTCATTACATCGCCAAGCTGGCCCGTGAGGATGAGTGACACATTGCCCCAGCCACTGACCTGTGTCTTCTCATCGTCGCTCGCACGCTGGCCGTAGCCGAACAAGCGCCGGATGGCGGCTTCGACGAACATGATGTCGCCGCCCGCGGGCGTATAGTACATGCCGGTTGCCACGCCGACCTCATTCTCCTCGGCGGCGTGTTCCGGGTGGACGCGCGGACGACCGAGCAGCTCACGCACCTCGTCGGCATCGATGCTCCCATCCTCGATCATCTTCGAGTCGCCGCCGGCGATGCGCCGCGCAACTTTCCGCGCTACCGCGCCAACCTGCCGCTCGAGCTGACGAACGCCGGCTTCGCGCGTGTACTTGCTGATCACTGCCGCAACCGCGTCGTCGGTGAACGTCACGTTCTTGTCGCCGAGCCCCGACTCCTCGAGCTGACGGGGAATGAGATATTTCTTGGCGATCTCCGCCTTCTCGCGCTCGGTGTAGCCAGCGAACTCGACGACTTCCATGCGGTCGAGTAGCGGTCCCGGAATGTTCTGGATGAAATTCGCCGTCGCGATGAACAACACTTCGCTCAAGTCGAATGGAATTCCGAGATAGTGATCGGTGAAGTTGTCATTCTGCGCGGGATCGAGCACTTCGAGCAACGCACTCGCCGGATCGCCCTGGAACGACACGCCAAGCTTGTCGACCTCGTCGAGCAAGAAGACGGGATTCTTCGTACCACCTTGCTTCATCCCTTGAATGATGCGACCGGGCATCGCGCCGACGTACGTGCGACGGTGACCACGAATGTCAGCCTCGTCGCGCGCGCCGCCGAGTGCAACGCGCACGTACTGGCGGCCGAGCGAACGGGCGATGGATTTCGCGATCGACGTCTTGCCGACGCCCGGAGGTCCAACGAAGAGAAGGATCGGACCTTTCGCCATGGCGCGCGCCTTCGCTTCCTTCGCGTCGGTGATCGGGCGGTCCTCATGGTTGCCTTGGCCGAGCTGCGGATTCGCGTCTTCCTTCGACGGTTTGAGCTTGGCGATCGACATCTCGCCACTTTGTTTGAGCTCGGCTTCCATTTGCTGCGCGCGAAGTTGGCGCACGGCGAGGAACTCGAGCACGCGATCCTTGACGTCGGGAAGACCGTAATGGTCTTCTTCGAGCACCGTCTGCGCGTGGCTGAGATCCAGATTGTCATCCGAGCGATTGTCCCACGGCAGCTCGGCGATCCACTCGAGGTAGGTGCGGATCACCTGCGCTTCCATCGACTCGCGACCCGCCCGCTCGAGGCGCCCAAGCTCGCGCTCGACTTCCTGCCGCGCCTCCTTGGGGAGATCGAGCTTGTCGAGCTTCTCTCGAAGCTCGGTGATCTCTTTCGACGAATCGTCGTCGCCGAGCTCTTTCTGGATCGCCTTCATCTGCTCGCGGAGATACATCTCGCGCTGACGCTCGCCCAACTCCTCCTGGACTTGCGACTTGATCTCGTCCTGCATCTCGATCATGCCGATCTGTTTCTGGACGTGCACGAGCACGCGACGCAGCCGCTCCTCGACGCTCAGGGTCTCGAGCAAGCCTTGCTTCTCCGCGGGCTGGAGCTCGATGTAGCCGGCCACCAGATCGGCGAACCGACCCGGATCGGTGACGGCGTCGAGAACCTGATGCACTACTTCTTCAGGCAGACCGCGACGCTCGCCCAACTCGGCGGCGCGCTCGCGAAGCTCTTTGTGGAGCGCCACGAAGGTCGGGTCGTTTTCGTTGAGCGGCTTCATCTCCTCGACGGGCATGACGACCGCGCTGAGGAAGCCTTCGGTGGTTGTGAATTGCAGAGCCGTTGCGCGCTGCTCGCCTTGCAGGAGCAGCTGCACGCCGCCCAAACCGCGCTGGATCTGTCCGATCCGCGCGATGACGCCCATGGAGTACAGAATGTCGGGCGTGGGTTCGTCTGTATTGTCGCGCTGCGCGACCGCAAACACGAGCCGCTCGCCTTTGAGCGCCGACTCGATGGCTCGCAGCGTACCCGGGCGTCCCGCGGCGATTGGCGCCGTGAGTCCCGGGAAAATGACGGTCCCCCTTAGTGGGAGAACCGGAAGAGTCTGGCGTGTAGCCATGAGATCTGTTCCGAAAAGAGAGAGATCGGCGGATTGTGCAATCCACCGAATCGTCGCACACTCTATTCCATCGTCCAACGCTTTCGCATAACTGCTGACGCGGTTGAAGTTACGGACCCCGGGAGCATGCGTCGACCATTGGGGCGGTCAATGTGCATTTCCCGGGCACAGTGGAATGCGTCACCATGGCAGCATTTGGGCGGCGTCCGGTGATTGCTCTGCCGCGTTTGTTGCCGGAGGACTGCCGGCTCGGCGTGCAGTATGCTTGCGTCCTTTCCGGAACTCTCAACGCGTGCTAAAATGTGTAGTTACGAGTCTTCCTGCCCATAAACGCGAGCCACTCGATTGTCGGATCCCGTCGTACCGTCCTCGGACTCCGAGCTCCGCACACACGTCGAGCGCGTCCTCAGTCCACACTACGAGCTGGACTGTGAGATCGGGCGTGGCGGCATGGGCGTCGTGTATCGTGCGAAAGATCGGCGACTGAAGCGGGTCGTCGCCATCAAAGTACTGCCGCCAGAATTGGCGTTCCGCAGTGAAATCAAGACGCGCTTTCTGCGCGAAGCGGAGACCGCTGCTCAGCTCAACCATCCGAACATCGTCGACATCTACGCCGTCGACGAAGCCGAAGGCATCGTTTACTTCGTGATGGCGTACATCACGGGCGACAACCTGGCGAAGCGCTTGCACGATCATGGCGCGCTCTCGGTCGAGGAAACGCGGCGTACGATGCGCGACGTCGCCGATGCGCTCGCCTACGCACATGAACGCGGTGTCGTCCATCGCGACATCAAGCCCGACAACATTCTGATCGACGAGCAGAGCGGTCGCCCGATGGTGACCGACTTCGGCATTGCGCGCGCTGTGAGCGACGGCGATTCGCGACTGACCGCGACGGGCATCGCGATCGGCACCCCGACATACATGTCGCCAGAACAGGCCGCCGGCGAGCGCACCATAGACGGACGCAGCGATCTGTATTCGCTCGGCATCCTCGGCTATCAAATGCTGAGCGGACAACCGCCGTTCCTGGCCAACAGCACGCCGGCGATTCTCGTCAAGCACATCTCCGAGCGGCCGACGCCGATTGAACAACGTCGAGCGGACGTGCCGCCGGATTTGGCGCGCGTGGTGATGACGCTGCTCGAGAAAGATCCGGCGAACCGTTTTCCGTCGGCCAAGTCGGTGGTGGTCGCGCTCGACACCGGTCGCATGCCGACGATCGAGCGAAGCAACGGTCCGACGCCGGGCGATCAGCTTGCTCTCGAGCCACTCGGTCGTACGTCCAGCTCGTATCCGACGACGCGCACAGACGACATGTACGTCGCGACTGGACCGACCGCCGAAGACTTGCGTCGTTGGAACGCCGACAAGGTCGTGGCGTTTCGCCGAAAGCTCGCGCCGTATTTGTTCGTCAACGGCGTGATCGTAGTCGCTTCGATGGTTGGCCAAACCGACTTTTTCGGCATTACGGTTCTCTGGAGCATCTATCTCGCGTTCAAATACGCGAAGCTGTGGGCCGACGGGTACGATTGGCGCGACGTGTTCCGGCAACCACGCGACCGCGATCTCATCGACGTGGCGGACGACTCGCTGACCTACATTCGCGCGGCGTTCAATCGCAACCAGCGACAGGCGATGCGCGAGCAGCGGCGCGAGCGCCGACTGGCGCGCGGCACCGGCGCCACGACTCTGCCACGCATCCCGTCGATATCTGGCGACGATGTCGTGCGCGTTGCCGGCGCATACGGCGATCGCATTCGTCGCGCCGAAGCCGATCGCGACGAGATCCTTCGCATGCTCGACCGAATGGGATCCGCCGAGCGCTCGCGTATTCCGGACGTCAGCCGGTCCGCGGACGCGCTGGCGGACAAAGTGAAGCACCTCGCGATCGCGCTGTCGGATCTCGAGCGTAGCTCCGCGCCGGGCGGAATCAATGCGATCGAAGCGGAGATCTCGAAGTTGGAGAACGCCGCCAATCCACTCGACGCCAGCGGAAGCGACGAGCGCGTGCGTCGTCTCGCGTACCTCAAGCGACAGCGGCGCGCGTTGGCCGACTTGTCTGGTCGTCGCGACGCGATCGCGGCGAAGCTCGACACCTGCGTGCTCGCGCTGCAGAACATCAAGCTCGATCTCATGCGATTGAGCGCCGGCGCGCAGACGCCGCAGCACGTCACAACGCTCGCCATGGACGCATTGAATTTGGCTGATAGCGTGGACAGCGCCCTGTCGGTGTCCGACGACCTTGGTCGCACCGGCGCGCGTTCGGCTGCGCGATAACGCTGGATCACGCGTGAATGACTATCTGCGCGACCGCATCACCGTCGCTGTCGGCACCGAGTACCTGATCGAGAACGAGATCGGTCGTGGCGGAATGGCCGTCGTGTATCGCGCGACCGATCTCCGCCTGCACCGAACCGTCGCCATCAAGGTCCTGCCGCCCGACGTTGCATTCAACAGCGACGTCCGCGCACGATTCATTCGCGAAGCGCAGACGGCGGCGCAACTCAGCCATCCGAACATCGTTCCGATCTATGCGGTCGACGAGAAGGACAACGGCAGCATTGTCTTTTTCGTGATGGCGTATGTCGACGGTGAAAGTCTTGGCGCGCGTCTCAAGCGAGAAGGCGCATGGCCGGTCGACCAAACGGTGCGCGTGCTGCGCGATGTCGCCGACGCGCTTGCCTCCGCGCACGCCCGCGGCGTCGTGCATCGGGACATCAAGCCTGACAACATTCTCATCGAGCGCGCGACCGGGCGGCCGATGGTCACCGACTTCGGCATCGCGCGCGCAGCCGCTGGAGAAGCGCGCCTCACTGTCACCGGCGTTGCTGTCGGCACGCCTGCGTACATGTCGCCCGAACAAGCGCTCGGCGAACGCGAACTCGATGGTCGCAGCGATCTCTACTCGCTGGCTGTCGTTGGTTATCACATGCTGACCGGCGAGACGCCGTTCAAGGCATCGAATACTCCGGCGATGTTGGTGAAGCACGTCTCGGAACGTCCGCGTCCAGTGCGTGAGAAGCGGCCGGAGGTGCCGGCGTATCTCGCCGTTGCGATCGATCGCGCACTGGCCAAGCGTCCGGAGGATCGATGGGCGGACGCGGCCGAATTCCGCGATGCGCTCGACGCGGCGAGGGCGTCGTCTCGTTACCGCCCGCCTCCGGCGCCTCCGCCGCTACCGCCTCCACCTGCGGTGCAGCCGCTTCCCATTGCTGCGTCACCTGCGTTTCCGCCCCCGCCGCCAGGTTTGAGCCGCGGTGAGCTCAAGCATTGGTATCGGGTGCAGCGGCGACAGTCGGACATGGTGATTCGCGGACAGATCCAAGCGGTCGCGTCGCAATCGTACGACGACCGTCCGATCGAGGACCGCGTGATCGCATTTCGTCGAAGCGTCGTTGGTTTCGCCGTGGCCACGCCGATGTTCTTCGCCATCAACATCGCGACGACGAATTTTCCGTGGTTTTTCATTCCGAGCGCCTTCATGCTCCTCGATGCATTGAGGAAGGGCGGCTCGATTTGGTCCGACGGTGTCGGTCCGTTCGAGGCATTCAAGAAAGGCATTCGTGCCAGGCTCCGCGCGCAACGCGGTCTTCCGCCGGCGGGATTGCCGCAAGCATCTCTTTCTGCGCCGCGGACCCCGGAGCAGTTGGCCGCCGAGCTTGCGCCGGCGGAGGTGCTTTCCGGTCCACACGGAGAAATTGTGCGTCGCGCCGCTGCCGACCGCGGAATGATGCGCGACATCGTCGTCGGGCTCGGCGTTGTCGAGCGCGAGATGATTCCAGATGTGGAACCGACCGTGGATGCTCTGGCGCAGCGCGTTGGCGCGCTGGTCACGACGCTGCATCGCCTCGACGCCGACGTCTCGGGCGCGTCGCTCGGTGCGCTCGACGCACGCATTGCGTCGCTGATCACGGAGCCGGAGACGGCGGAGCGTGAGCGTCGATTGTCGTTGCTGCAGCGCCAGCGGGCTTCATTGCACGACGTGCTCGAGCGTCGCCGGTCACTCGCGAACCAGCTCGAGAGCGCCGGACTCATGTTACAGAACTTGAAACTCGATCTCCTAAAACTGCGCTCGTCCGGATTCGGCGCGGCCATCGACGACGTGACGAGCGCAACGCAGCAAGCCCGCGCGCTGTCGCGTGATATCGGACACGTGATCGAAGCAGCGGACGACCTCAAGAAAATTCGCTGAACACGCGCGTTGAAGTCAGCGCTTCAGCAGGGCTGCGATCGATTCGCTGATTCGCTGCGGAGCTTCCTCCGGCGCGAAGTGCCCCACATCGGGAATGACATCGAGCGTCGCGCCGGGAATTGCGGCTTGAAGTCGCCGTCCCAGCAGCAGCGGGACGAGCCGATCTCGCCGTCCCCAAATCAGCGACACGGGCACAGCAACGTTTGATAGTTGCTGGGCGATCGATATCGTCTGCGCGTGCACGAGTGCTTGTATGTGGGCAAGCATCGCGGCGCGGCCGGCGGCATCCTGGAACGGACGCAGATACAGGTCGATCGAGCGTTCGGCGCGCGCCGGATCGACGTAGCCGCGTCGAAGCTCACGGCGCAGCGTCGCAAGCATCGCGCGAGTCGGAAGGAGGCCCGCCATCGCCAGTACGACGGCGGAAAATCGCGAAATAACGATCGGCCGGAGGTCGAGCGAAATGCTGTCGATGAGACACAAGCTCGACACCCGCTGAGGATGGCCGACAGCGAGCGCCTGCGCGATTCCACCGCCCATTCCGTGTCCGACGATGCAGGCGCGTTGAATGCGAAGCTCGTCGAGAAGGCCGACCATCCGTTCGGCGTGTGCGCCAATGTGGACAGGATGCCGGAGTGGCCGATCGCTGCGCCCATAGCCAAGTAGATCGACGATGACGAGGCGATGCCCGGCGGGCATCAACGGGACGATGTCACCCCAGAGATGACCCGATGTCGGGAAGCCGTGAATGAAGACGACGGGTACACCGGCGCCGCGTGTGCCGGCGGCGTAGTAGTACAACCGCGCGCCGCCGAGGTCGAGAAACTCACCGCGCACGCGGAGCCCTGCAGGTAAGCCGCATCGGGACGAGAAGATGCGGGGGGATGGCGAATGTCGCCAGTTGTCAGACGATGAAAGTAAACGCGGGCCGTCACAGTTGTGACGGCCCGCGTTCTTCTAGCAAAGGCGATTAGCGCAACGCCAGCTTAGAGAACCGGCGGCGGACCACCGCGACGACCCTGCGGCATCGCGGCCATGATCTTGTCGAACGCGGCCTTCTGCTCATCGGTCAAGAGCGCCTTGATGTCAGCGGTCTGTTTCTGGCGAGCCGCAGCCATCTTGGAGCGCGCATCGGCGTCGCCGCCACGAGCGGCTTCCATGAGCGGCGCCATCTCGGCCTGACCTGCCTTCTGGATGGAGTCGGCCTTGGCGACAATCGCATCCGACACCTTGAGTGAATCCTTAAGCACCGCCAGGACTCGGTTGCCACCACGGCCGCCACCCTGCGCCTGTGCAACCGTCGTAACGACCATGAACATCGCGGCCGTCATCATCGCCATCTGAATCATCTTCTTCATTGCATTCCCCCCGAGGGATTGTGGTGTAAAACGCCGCGCGCACATCAGACGAGTGCCTGGGCACTGTTGCCGCAGGACTTCGACTTCAGCTTCGGGTGCGCCAGAACCCGCGCAACGACAAACTTCATGGGCGCAACACCTTAGTTGCCGCCCTCTAGCGCAAACACTCAAAACCGCTATCCTTACCCGCCCTTAGCCGGACGCCATCACCCGCGACGAGCTCGACCGGTTTCTCCAGGCTCGCACAGAGCGACTAAGTGACCCTGCCGCCCTCGCCACCTTCGAGTTCCTCACAGTCAGCAACGCCACTGACTCCGGTTGCGGTTCCACCGTCACCGCCAATCGTGTTTCCACTCACGTGGCTGTTCGAGCATTCTGCGCCGCCGATCAAATACCGCGCAGTGACGGAAGTCGCCAAACTTCCCGCTCAAATAGGAGAGCAGGTTTCGTCTCTCCCCTTTACGCATCGTCCTGCGTTGACGTTGGCGATAACTCAGTACCCCGATGGTACATGGGGACGTTCCATGCTGACGCTTCCGTCCGCTCGCGGCGAGAATTTCGAAGGGATCGGAACGATCAGCGCTGTGCGCCGACTCCTCGAATACGGATGGGACAAAGACACACCCCCACTCACGCACGCGCGAAGAGTACTCTTCCGACTACTCGCCGAGGATCAAGATCCTGAATACTTGTTCGAGTTCGGCGGGAAGCACGCGACAGACGAGGACATGTCCCGTCGCGGGCGAGCAATTCTCCGAGAAGCCGCGGCCGCGACGCTCGCACAAGCTGGATACGAAGGTGATCCACGATTGCGCGGCGCCGCACGACGCATCATCGAGCGCATTGCGGCGTATCTCCGATCGCCGCTCGCGCAGAAGCCCTTTGTTCGCGTTGGCAATCAGCATGTGCTTCCCGCTGAAGCCGCACCGCCGTCCGTGTACGCGCTGCTCATGCTTGCCTACATGCCGCTGTTCCGCAATGAGCATCACGACGCGATGGCATTGCTCTACAATCATCTCAGTCAGCCGCTCCCACGACAGGAGCCGCTGCAGCTCTGCGGCAAGAAAGTCGTCGAGCAGGCGCACCTCGTACTCGGCGATCTCCTTCCGAATCGGAGCGCCGCGGACAACGACGTGGTGTCGGCGATCGTCTGGCTCGAGTTGATGGCTCGACTTGGATTTCTTCGAAAGAACGACAATTGGTCCAAGCTGTTCGAGCGATTCCTGGATGATCGCGATGCCGACGGTGTATGGCATCCGCACAAAGGAATGAGTGCGGCGCGGAGCGCCAATCCGTTCTTGTGGCCCATGTATCCGCTCGAAGATCACCTGAGCGGCGACGAACGCTGGGCGGACGTGACATTCAGACTCGGCTTGATCGGACGATTGAGCGGACGGACGATCGAGTTGACGTAGCGCACTGAAACGCGGTCCACGAATTCTTCGCGTGATACGTCCCCTCTCGCCCGCGGAGCTGTTTCCCGCCGGACACCCGAACATCACGACGCGGTACGTCGACCTCTCGACGGGCGTGACATTGCGTGTCGTCGAGAGCGGCCCGGCGGATGGCAAGCCGGTTGTGATGCTTCACGGTTGGGGCGCTTCGGCGTACATGTATCGTCACGCGCTCGATCTCTTGCCGGGGCGTGGCCTCCGAGCCATCGCCGTCGACTTGCGAGGTTACGGACTCTCCGACAAGCCCGCTCGCCTCGGTGCGTACACGCTCGATGCCTACTGCGCCGACGTGCACGCGTTGCTCGCAGCTCTCGGGCTCGCGCGCGCAGCGCTGATCGGTCAATCCATGGGCGGCGGATTGGCACTGCGGTATTCGCTGCGAAGTCCCGAACGAGTGTCGCGGTTGGTGCTTGTCAATCCAGTCGGCCTCGTCTCGATCGCGTATCTGCACCTGTTGCAAATCGTGCCGCGTTCGATTTTTGCGGCGATGGGTGGACGACTCGTTCCACGCGCCGTCGCCGAATTCATTCTGCGGTACGTCGCGTACGGCGACCCGAGGCTGCCGACCGAGCGCGACGTCGACGAATACTGGGCGCCGACTCAGCTGTCCGGCTTTGTGAACGCGGCCCGCGCGGCCTTGAGCGAGTTCGATTGGCGTCCGCTGACCAATGGCGAAAGCGAATCGCTGACGGTTCCGACGGCGGTGATCCTTGGTACGAAGGATCGGCTTATCCGGCACGCTGGACCGGCGGCGAGACGCCTACCGCGAGCCGCGGTTCATGATGTCGTCGGCGGCCATTGTGTCCTCGAGGAAGATCCGGCAACCGTCTACGGAATCGTCGGAGATTTTCTCGCGGCTGAGTAGGATGCTGATTGCTAGCGCTAAGTCCCACAATGAGTTAAATTAGACAGACTGATGCTGCGGCGGGGACTCGCGGAGATGCGGGTTGCCGGGACGGTCGCAGCTACGAGGGACGACGCGCGAAAAGCCAACAGCGCGGGCCGCAACGGCCCCTCGTGAACGCGGAGCCGAGCTTCGCGGCAATCGCCAGGCGCGCCCTCCGCTCGCCGGCACGTTTTTGAAAGACACCGGTCTCAGGATGGTCCTGGGTCGCGGCCCCGGTGCGCAGCGATGGGAAACATGGCAACAGAAACAATCGAAACTGAGCAGGCGACCGAGTCCGAGACGGCGTCGTTCGACACTCTTGGTCTCTCGGCGGAAGTTCTCAGAGCGGTTCGCGATGCGGGATACACCACCCCGACTCCGATCCAGGCACAGGCGATCCCGCTCGTTCTGAAAGGGCGCGACATCATGGGTCTCGCGCAAACGGGAACCGGCAAAACGGCCGCGTTCACGCTGCCGATCGTCGATCGGTTCATCGATGGCCCGCAGCGCACGCGTGCGCTGGTGCTCACTCCGACGCGCGAGCTCTGCGTTCAGGTGGAGGAGAGCGTCCACAAATACGCCAAGCACTCCAAGCTGACCGTCGTCTCGGTTTATGGTGGCGTGCCACTCGAGCCGCAGCAGAAAATGCTACGCGCCGGCGTCGACATCGTCGTCGCGACGCCAGGGCGATTGATCGATCACCTCGAGCGTCAGAACGTGGTGTTCGACGACCTCGAGGTCCTCGTCCTCGACGAGGCGGATCGGATGCTCGACATGGGATTCGCGCCACAGATCAACCGCATCGTGTCGGATGTCCCGAAGTACCGGCAGACGCTGTTGTTCAGCGCGACGATGCCGCCAGAAGTCGAAGCGCTGGCGCGCAAATATCTGCGCAAGCCAATCGTAGTGCAGGTGGGACGTCGCTCACAGGCCGCGAGCACGGTGACGCACGCAGTCTATCCGGTGCCACGCGATCGCAAGAGCGCGCTGCTCGCTCAACTGTTGCGCGAGGCGGCGCTCGACTCCGTCTTGGTATTCACTCGAACCAAGCATGGCGCCGATCGTGTCGTGCGTCATCTCGAGCGCGAAGGCATCGAAGCCACCGCGATGCACGCCGACAAGACGCAGCCGCAGCGCACCAAGGCGTTGCAGGATTTCAAGAGCGGCAAGGTGCGTGTGCTCGTCGCGACGGACATTGCGCAGCGCGGGCTGGACATTTCCGACATCACCCACGTCGTGAACTACGATGTGCCGCAGCAGGCGGAGGATTACGTGCACCGCATTGGTCGGACGGGCCGGGCCGAGAAGGAAGGGGACGCCTTCACGTTCATGTCGCCGGACGAGATCGCGATGGTTCGCACCATCGAGCGGGTGATTGGCCAGCCGATTCCGCGAATCTCTGTTCCAGGCTTCGATTTCGGGACGGTCGCGGCAGACTGACCATCGTCGTCAATACGAAAGGGAGCGCCTAGGCGCTCCCTTTTTTGCTGTGGACCAACAACCACCGACCAGCTAGTGGCCGCTGCGATCCTCGCCGACAATCATGAGGCCGACGTCGCCGCCGTAGCCGCCGTGAACCGTTGGCAGGCCAGGAGGCGCCATCCACGGGCCGCCATCAACACGAACGTTGATACGGTGCATGCCGGGCGAGACCGGCACTGACAATTCCCACAAGTCGCGTCCGCGGCGCACAAGAGTGAGCGGGCTCCAATCGCTGAAATCGCCCATGACGTCGACTGTCTCGACGCCGCCCACGTGAATGACGATCTTTTGAGTGCCCGTTGCGCCGGGTCGCACCTCGAAGCTCTTGACGAGAATCGCGTGCGGTAGTGATACCGGGACCGCGCCTTTGGAAATCGGCAGAAACGCCAACTCGAGGCCGGCCATGCCGAACGTCCGGGACGGCAGCCCTCGTAATGGCAGCGCCGGCTGGCGACCGCCGCCGCCGACAAACGCCACTCGATCGCTAAGCCAGATCGTTGCTGTGGCGGACGACCACCGGCGCGAGTCGGCCGTGACATCGTACGAGTCGCCGAAGCGATACCCGGTCTGCGCCGTGAGTTCGACCGTGCTCCATTCCCAATGCAGCGTTCCCTCGAGGTCGCCGAAGCGCGACTGCCGCTCGCAGGCCCCGCCGCTCGAGACCTCGGAAAAGAGAGCTCGGATTCCGCCATTGGTGCTGCTCATTGTCGACGGAATGGACGCGCACGAGAGCGACGCGCTCCCCGTGTCGTGGACCGATGCAATCTTATTGAACGAGAAATTCGTGAAGGTGGCGGTCATCGTTGCGCCGCCGAACTTGGCGGCCGCATTGCCCACTTTCGCCCACAAGCCGGCGTCGGTGACGTCGGCGGAGGAGATCACCGCGACCCGCCACGGACGCGCCACGCCACCTCCAAACCACAGACCGCCATGCTGGTGAAACAACACATGCACGCGTGTCTGCACGTCGACTTGGTCGGGTCCCAGCGACCGATCATCCAATGCTCGGCTCGCGTTTCCGATCATCTCCGCGCGACCACCGTAGACAGTGGGCGACGTGAAGGTGCCGGAGACGATACCGTCGGCGAGCTGCAGTTGCTGGTCGGAGAGCAGGGCAGCACCGCGCGCCATGAACGTCGCGCGCGGGAGCTCGTACTGAATGGCCGGCGCGAATCGGATTGCGCTCAACGGAAGGACGCCGTCTGACACCGAGTACTGACCCGCCTCGACCTTAGAGACAAGTTGCGCTGCAAGTCCCCGCGGCGCGGGAACCAGCAGCGCTAGTGTCATGACAAGCTTGGCGACCTTCCGCTCGTTCATATCATCTCGAGCTTATAAGGATTTCGTCTCCTGCGGCCCTTCGGGCGGCGTTTTGCTCGTTGGCGCGCGCCCGGGGGATTCGCGAATCCGGTTCTGTAATGCAGCGCCGGGATTCAACCCTTGGAGTATGTCAGAGTTGACGCTCTTCCACAAGCTGTAGAAGGTGGCGTCATCGGCGCCGTCCTGCCACAGTTTTGCAATGGCTGAGGACGCATCCTCCGGCGGTACGCCGCGCGTGATCAAGTCCGCCCAATAGGTGAATGCGGCGAGGTCGTTTCGATCCTTGTGTCGAGTACGAAACACGGCGAGTTGAGCTGGCTTTGCCCCGACCTCGATCACGCCTGCTGCCGCAGTCAACTCATCGTCGGGAACTCCGCCGAGGACGCTGCGCGCCGTGCGCAGATAGCCAAGCTCTTTGCGGACGGCGTCGACGATCTTTTTGCCGTCAGCCTTTTTGGCGATCCCTTCGAGCGCCCGCGACATCAGCGGCTGCGTCGGGAGCTTTTCAACTTTGGCGGAGTCGAGAATCAGCTCGACGGCGAACTTGCTGTTCGCGTCGAGCTTGATTAGCGGATCGGGTTCCTGCGCTCCGCTGGCACCCGCGGCCACCATCGTCATCACGCTCACGAACACCGTGCTCACGAGTCGGCGATGGCGAACGGGAGGAACCATGAAGGCGAGTCGAATCACAACGCGGATCCTCGACCAACGATTCTGACGGAATTGGGACGGCCGAACCCGTCATCGGGCGCGAGGGGGGCGGACGGATCGGCGCTCCATGTCGATCCGTCGACCACGAACGAGTACACATGACGACCGGTCGTCAGCGGCAGCGTTACGGTCCATACGGAGCTGTTTGGAGTGCGGACCATGGGAGTCGTCGTCGTATCCCAGCCATTGAAGTCCCCAACCACGGACACCTTGCTGGCCTGCGGCGCAACGAACACGAACTTGACGACGGTATCAGGAGAAACCGGGAGCTGCTGGACAACAGCAGGAACCTTTGGCTCCCCGACCGGCGAGCGGACGTCCCGGTTATTCGCGACCTTGCCGGCGATAAGACCAATACCGACGAGGCCAGCAGCGAGCAGCGTGCTAGCGACGGGCGATAGCCGGAATGCGCGCGGCTCGAACACGCGCTGCCACACCCGTGAGCGACGCTGTGGCAGCGGCTCCGTGCGAACAGCCATCATGATGCGCTCACGAGCCGCCGGGTCGGTAACGACCGGGCGCCGCGCCTCACCGGCGATCCATTCGACGTATGGATGTTGGTCCGACTCAGTCATGCTTGATTCGCTCCCATCGCTCGCGGAGGCGATCACACGCGCGCTTCACACGCATCTTCAACGCAGAGACGCCAACACCAGTCAAAGTCGACATCTCCTCGTAGCTCATTTCTTCGATGTATTTCAGAAGGAACGCTTCCCGCAACAACGGGTCCAGCTCACTCAGCACACGCTGAACAAATTCTTCGTCTTCACCAGTCCAACTCGTCGAGCGATCCGGCGCATTCAGCAAGAGCGCTTCTTCACGAACGAACACTTTTTCGCGATGCGCGCGGCGTGCAGCGATGCTCCGACACTGATTCACCAAGATTCGATACAGCCACGCGCTGAAGCGGTCTCGTTCCTGGTACCGATCGAGCGCACGATACGCGCGCACGAACGTCACCTGCAACGCGTCTTCCGCATCATCGCGGTTACCCAACATACGGACGGCGAACCGCGCACACCGGTCATAATACCGATCGACCAACGCGGCGTAGGCGTCAACGTCCCCTGCAAGCACACGCCGAACATCGGCGGCATCGTCGCTCATGTTCTGTTTTATAACCCACCCCCAGGGAGCGAGGGTCACATTTACGTGTAACGGCTTGAAAACTCGGCTCTCGCAACCTGTCCTCGTTCACAGACGAAGACCAGTACCGGCCGCCTCACCCACGCTCGGCGCTCCGTATTCGGTTCGTGCAACGGCAGTTACGTCATTCGTAGACGTCTCGTGACGCGCGTCACCAGCGCACCCTCCCCATTCGCGACATCGTTAACGTGTCAACAATCGCCCCGCGGCGAACGGTCACCGTCAGGTTAGAGACTCCGTATCCCAAACCTCTCGAGTCGTACACTGCAGAATCCCGATTGGACCCTAAAACGATCCCGTACGTCGCGCCGAGCGTGTGCCGCGACATCATTCGCGTGGCCGAGCGCAGCTCGACAACACCGAACGCCGTGTCCAGCACGACGGCAACGGCGGCCCGACGTGTTATCGCCGACTGACGCGCCATCGAGAAATCGGCGCCGAGATCAGCCATCGCCGCGCGCACTGACGCGCTGTCGCGCATAGCCGAAAACCGCGGCACCGCCAGCGCCATGAGCACGCCCATGATCACGACGACGAGCAAGAGCTCGACGAGAGAGAACGCGTTCCGCCGCATGCCGCGAATGAAACCTCGACGGCGGCGCCGCCCATCATCATTTTGCTCTCGATCGGGCTCTTCAACCTCGCTTCTTTCTCATCACGCGCTCCTTGCTCATGCGCTCCTCGCGATCTCTCCTCGCCGCGGCCGTCGTTGTCTGCACGGCGGGCTGCACCAATCCACGCGCTGAAGCCGCCACGGCTCAGGCACTCAACGACGCGGCGAACGAAATCGGTGGACTCAAGAACGACGTCGCACAGCTTCAGACTGACCTCGACTCGCTCCGCTCTGTCGTCGCGCGGCAGGATTCTGTGATCAGTCGAATCGTTGCCGCGACTCCCAAGTAGCTGCCGACAGCGGATCCTTCGTTGCGGTCAGGGTGCACGCCACCCTCTCACGATGACTGCCCGGCCCGGACCAACTCAGCGCCGATTCGCGCGAACGCGTAAACTTCCCAGACGCCCCCCCTCAGCTTCCCTCAGTCGAGAATCGTATGTCGAACATCCGGCAGCTGGCCGGCCTCGCGCTCTTCGGCGCGCTGTCCGTCTTTGCTCCTGTCCACCGCGCGGCCGCGCAATCGAACGACGTCGAATACACGGCGAAGATTCGCGAGCTCACGTCCACCGACCCGAAGTGGAAGTTCACGACCGAGCTCGTCGACCACCTTCCAGCGTCGAAGTCGGTACCGACTCCGCTCAAAGTGCTCGGTTACGTGCCGGGCTCGCCGGGCCATCTGTCGCACGTCGCCGAGATCAACAATTACTTCCGCGCCGTGGAACGGGCGTCGCCGCGAGTGAAGGTATTCTCACTGGGGAAAAGCGAGGAAGGACGCGAGATGATCGTGGCCGCGGTCGCCGACGAAAACACCATCAAGCATCTCGACGAGTACCGCCAGATGCTCGGAAAGCTTGCGGACCCGCGAGGCCTGTCTGCGGCGGAGCGCGCGCGTCTCATCAAAGACGCGAAGCCGATTTATTGGTTGTCGGGCTCCATCCACTCTCCGGAAACCGGAAGTCCGGAGATGTTGACGGAACTGCTGTATCGGATGGCGGTCGAAGAGTCGCCGTTCATCCGATCGATTCGCAACAACACGATCACGCTGATCACCCCGCAGACGGAAGTCGACGGACGCGACCGCGAGGTCGACGTGTTCAACTATCGCGTGACGGACAGCGTGACGATTCCGCTCGCGTACTGGGGCCAGTACACCGCGCACGACAACAATCGCGACGCGATCGGCATGTCGGCCAAGCTCACGCGCAACATGCTCGCGGGTTTCCTGCACTGGCATCCGACCGTCGTGCACGATCTCCACGAGTCGGTGCCATTCATGTACATCATGACCGGCACTGGACCGTACAATGACGAGTTCGATCCGATCGTCGTGAACGAGTGGCACACGCTCGCGTACAATGAGATGAACGAGATGGCCAAGCGTGACATGCCGGGTGTGTGGACGCACGGTTTCTATGACGGCTGGGCGCCGAATTACATGTTGGCGATGGTGAACCTGCACAACTCCATCGGCCGCTTCTATGAAACGATGAGCGCCACCGGGCCGGGCGGAAACGGCTGCATGACGACGACGTTCACGCCAGGCAGCCAAGTCGAGAAGGAGTGGGATCGCTTCAACCCACCGGTTCCCGGCGTGAAGTGGTGTTTCCGAAACAACATCAATTACCAACAGTCGGGCGTGCTGTTCGGCATGAAGTACGTCGCCGATAACAAGGAGACGTTCCTCGACGATTTCGTCGCAAAGGCCGAGCGTTTGATCAAGCGCGGCAAAACGGAGGCGCCGTACGCGTATGTCATTCCTCATGATCAGAAGCGTGCGCAGCAGGCGGCCGATCTGGTGAATTACTTCCGCATGCAGGGCGCGGAAGTTCAGGTCGCGTCGCAAGACTTCGCGACTCGCGTCGAGCCGCAGATCATGGGACGCCAGGGAAGCGCACTGCTAGCGCAGAACATTGCGCGCGTGCGGGCCGGCGGAATCTCGACCGGTGTGCTCGCGAGTACTGGACGCGGCGGTCGCGGTGCGGGTCGCGGTGGCGATGGCGGCGATCCGACGGCCGCGCAAGCGGGTGGTGCAGGAGCAACAACCGCAGCTGGCGGTGGCCGCGGCGGCCGTGGAGGTCGTGGCGGCGGGGGTCGCGGCGGTGCGGGGCGCGGCGCCGCCGCTGACAGCGGCGCAGTGAGACCAGTCGGACGCGCGACGAGCGACAGCGCAGCGACGCCGCCGGCCGCTTCCGCGGATCCCGTCGGCAGACCAGCTACGGTGCACGCGGGCGACTGGATCATCCGCATGGATCAGCCCTACACGCAGACGGTTCGAACCATTCTCGCCTACCAGCACTTCAAGCCGGCCGACGATCCGCCGCCGTACGACGACATTGGGTGGACGCTGGATGAGCTCTACAATGTGCAAACGCTCAAGGTCGTCGATTCGACGATCCTTGCAAAGCCGATGAAGCTCATCGCGGTCGACGCGAAGGTCACCGGTACCGTCGGTGGAACCGGCAGGCTTCTGCTCGTCCAACATCTCGGCGATTGGCGCTCCGCGGCGCTGCCGTGGAAGCTCAAAGGCGCCAAGATCTCAGTCGCCGATTCACCATTCAGCGCGAACGGCCAAACCTTCGCGGCAGGCACGTTCATCGTCGAAGGCGGCAACGGGCCGAGCGTCGTCGCCGATCTCGGACTCAAAGCGACGGCCGTCGACAGCACGCCGAAGATCTCGTCGCACGCGGTGACGGTGCCGCGGATCGCGTACATCCACACGTGGAACAACACGCAGGACGAAGGTTGGGTGCGATATGCATTCGACTACATGGGGATTCCGTACACGTACATGGCGGACCAGAGGCTCGCCGACACCAAGATTCTCGACAGCTACGATGTCGTGATCTTCCCGTCGGCTGGCACGTCGGCCGCAGCGCTGCTCGCCACCAAACCGGCGACCGGCAAGCCGATCCCTTGGAAGCGCACTGCTAAGACACCGAACCTCGGCACACCCGACTCGACGGACGACACACGCGGCTCAATGGGTCTCGAGGGTGTGATGGCGCTCGAGCGATTCATCTCGCGCGGCGGGTTACTGATCACCGAAGGCGCGACGGCGCGATTGCCGCTCGATCTCGGCTTCACTTTCGGCGCTGTGAGTATCGCGCCGGCCGACAGCCTATGGGCCAGGGGCTCGGTGTTCCGCGCACAGGTCGTCGACAAGTCGAGCCCGATCGCCTATGGCTACGATCAGGACAACCTGTCGGTCTATTACAAACAGGGCGCGGCTCTGTTCAACGTCGGGGGCGCAGGCGGTGGTGGTCGCGGCGGATTCGGCGGCGCACCGGTTCAGGGGCCAACGGCGCGCGTGATCTTGCGCATGAACTCGAATCTCGATTCGCTGCTCGTGTCGGGCGGCATGATGCACGGCGAAGAGATGGCTGGAAAGGCGGCAGTAGTCGATGTACCGCTCGGCAAGGGCAACATCGTTATGTTCGGCATCAGGCCCATGTGGCGTTTCGAAACGCACGGCAGCTTTGCGCTGGTGTTGAATGCGATGGCGAATTGGAATGCGTTGGGCAAGCCGGTTGCTGGTGATTGACTCGTCGCTCCGCTCCTTAGATGACCAACAGTCTCCGACCATGAAAGTCACGATCGAATACTGCTCGATGTGAAACTACGAGCCTCGGGCCGTCAGTTTGGCGGCCGAGATTCGTGAACGGTTCCCGGAGGCCGATGTCGAGCTGATCTCGTCGCGAGGCGGGCGATTCGAAGTCGCCGCCGACGGTACGCCGATATTCGAGAAATCGAAACTCGAGCGCCATGCGCGCCCTGGAGAGATCGTGAAGTTGTTGGAGTCGCGACGCGGCGGCGGGTAATTCTCACGAAACACGCCATCTGAATGCGCATTGCAATTTCGACCGGCGGCGGTGACGCGCCAGGACTCAACGCCGTCATCCGCGCCGCCGTGCTCTCCGCGATCAATCGCGGGTGGGAAGTGCTTGGCATCAAACGCGGCTTCGCGGGACTCATGGGTGAGGACGAAGTTGTCCCGCTCACCAAAGATTCGGTTCGCGGCATCGCGCATCTTGGCGGAACGATTCTGCGCACGACGAATCGCGGCAATCCGTTTCACTATCCGCGCAAGATCGCCGACGGCACCATTGTCGAAGAGGATCGTTCCGACGAATTGATCGAGAATGCCAAAGGGCTCGGCATCGACGCGCTGATCTCGATCGGCGGCGACGGATCGCTCACCATCGCGAAGTTGCTCTGCGACAAGGGCATGAAGATCGTCGGCGTGCCGAAGACGATCGACAACGATGTGAGCGGCACCATCACGACATTTGGCTTCGATACCGCGGTCAACACTGCGCTCGAGGCGATCGACAAGCTGCACACGACGGCGGAGTCGCACGATCGCGTGATCGTGCTCGAGGTGATGGGACGCGACTCCGGGTTCATCGCGCTGCACTCGGGCGTTGCCGGCACCGCCGATGTCATTCTCATTCCCGAGATTCCGTACGACATCAACAAAGTCTGCGATAAGATCATGTCGCGCGATCGTGCCGGCCGTCACTTCTCGATCGTCGTCGTCGCCGAAGGCGCGTATCCGCTCGGCGGTATGGTGTCATTGATCGGAGACTCGCTCCCCGGACAAGCGCGGCGATTGGGCGGATTGTGCGAGCCGATCGCGCGCGAGATCCAGCGAATCACCGGCAAAGAGACGCGCTCGCTCGTGCTTGGCCATCTCCAGCGGGGCGGAATGCCGACGGGTTACGATCGCCTCCTGGCGACCCGGTTTGGCGGTTCCGCGGTCCGAGCGGTCGCGGCCCGACAATGGGGACATATGGTGGCGCTGCAGTCGCCGCACATCGTGGCGATTCCGATCGAGGCGGCGCTCCGTGAACCGAAGCGGGTCGATCCGACGCACGATGTGGTGCTGACGGCGCGGGAAACGGGTATCAGCTTCGGCGACTAGCGGCCAGCCGTCGGCCTCGGCAGCGTCCATCGGCAAGGACACCGTATTCCGACCCGAGGGACACCCGATCGCGAAAAATGTATACAGTGTTTCCTATAAGTCCTTGAAATCGTTAGTCTTCCGATCGCGAGACCGCATTTCGATGGTGGCACCGGCCCTGCCTTACTGGTCATCGCCACCCGGGTCCGGGTGGAAGACGGAGGCTCGATGAAGCAGTTGACGAGTGTGCTGACGGTTGGATTTCTCATTGCGTGCGCCGCGCCTGTCATGGCGCAGCAGTCGCAATCGAAGGATAGCGCGAAGAAAAATCTCGCGACCGCTATTCCCGCTGACGCGCGTCCCCCAAAGGGCATGTGCCGCATCTGGATCGAGGGAGTTCCGGCTGCCCAGCAGCCAGCCGCTACGGATTGCGCCAGCGCCGTGAAGAACCGGCCGTCAAACGCACGCGTGATCTTTGGCGACGACTTCGCCGATTCCAACAAGTCGAAGACGGGCGACAAGAACAGGCTTCCGCCGAACGTCAAAGGGTTCACGGATGTGAAGCCGGCGTCGGTTCTACCCCCGCCCAAGCGGCCACCAGCGGAGTGATCGGCTGCGCGACCCGTTAGACTAGGGTTGTGATCCGCAACGTCCGCGACCCATCGCTCCCCGACCACGAAGCGTTCGTCCAGTCGGAGCCGCCGACGGGTCGCGTCATCGTCATTGCGCCGACGCGAGCCGCATGTGAGACGATCGAACTCGCGGTGCAACTTCACATCGACACGTTCCTCGAGAAGAACCACGGCGCCCGCGTGCGAGAGCTCGCGCGCGGGGGTCGTGGCTTCGGGATTGTCGCTGGCACCGGCACTGGTAAGACGCTCGCCATCCGCCCGATCGCCGAGGAGATTCTGCGCGGCGAGCCGCTCAAGGTCGGCGTGGTCAACCGAGAGCGTGAAGCGACGCCGGAGACGCCGACCTGGAACCTGATCATCGTCACGACCGGCATCGCGCGTCGCTGGTTCGAGGAAGGTGACATTCTTCCGACCGACACCATCGTCGTCGACGAAATCCATCAGACATCCGCTGAGCTCGAGCTGTGTCTCGCGCTCGGGAAACGGGTGGGCAATCGATTCGTGTGGCTGTCGGCGACGGTGAACCCGGCGTTCTACGCGAGGTATCTCGACTCGGATGACGTGCTCGAGGTGTTCAACTTCGATCCGAACAAAGCCGCCGACGTTCGCGTGATGCACAAGAAGCCCTTGCAGTTTCTCGATGAAGGCTTTCTCCGTCAGCTCGTGAAGCAACGCCGCGGGGTCGCGTTGTTCGTGCCCACGCGCAAAGGCGTCGAAGAAGCCGCCGAGCATGTGCGTCGTTTCGCGCCGCGAGTGAACACGGCTTTTTATCACGGCGGCGAGCCGATTCGCATCATCCGACCGTTTCTCGAGGGCGGAGAGCAGAAGCCCTACTTCCTCGCGATGACGGCCGCGGGTCAGAGCGCGTTGAATGTGAGTGGGCTCGACACCGTCATCATCGATGACGTGAAGTTCTTCAACGCCATCGACCGTGGTCGCAACGTGCTCACGCAAGAGCACCTCGGCGCGAATGAGCTTCTTCAGATGGCGGGTCGCGTACACGGCCGCGTCGAGGGCGGGCGGGTGTTCATCCTGTCCGACCGCGACATCCAGTTCAATCAGCTGCAGCCGACCGAGCCGGAATTTCAGCTCGCCGGCGACTCGGAGCGCGTCGCGATCACGTGCGCGGCGCTTGGCGTTCGCGCCGACGAACTGGATCTCCCGGTTCCGCTCGACCGCGTCGCTTATCGTGAGGCGATGGAGCTGTTGGAGCGTCGCGGCATCGTCGAGCACGGGCGACTCACAGGCTACGGTCGCGCGGTCGAGGCGATGCCGGTCGATCGTCCGTGGGCCGAGCTATTAGTGAATGCTGATGACGATCTGCTGCCGTATCTGGCGGTGATGAGCTCCGTGGAGTCGCTGCATCGAATGACGCGCGACGAGCGTGACCTCGACGGATTGATCGTACCGGGCAGCGACCATCTCACCGCGTACAATCTTTACGCCGAGGCGTATTCGTCCGCGGGGCGCATGGGCGAAGTCTACGGTTTGCCTCGTCACGTATTCGATGAGACGCGCATCGAGCGCTGGGCCGAGCGCCGCGGTGCGTTGGTGAAGGCAATCGAAGATGCGGCGCTGGGAATGGCGAGCGTGTATCGCGCGGTCGGGCTTCCGCTGCCGGCGCGAATGGTGAACGCGGGTGAGGAAGCGCTCCGCTCGTTCCAGATGCTGCTCGCGCAGTTCATGCCGTTCACGCTCGTGATCGACGAGCAAACTGCATCGGGCGACGAAGCGCGCGTCTCGAAAACGAGTGTCTGTGGAAGCTGGGGCCCAATCACCGGCGAGATCCGCTACTTCGCCGACAAGTTCGGCAAGCCCCGCGCGTCGATCGAAGGAACGCAGGTGCCGTACGAATTGCTCCGACCGTACGCGGTGGTGACGGAAGGAGAGCTCGTCTATGACCCGAACAGCAAGCGCGCACCGCTCTCGTTGCGTCGCCGCGTCGACTATCAGGGGTTCGAGCTCGAGCGCGAAGTCGAAGCGGTCGACGAGTTCCCGCCGGAGCTCGCGGCGAAGGCGAGACACGTGCTTGCTGAAGCGCTCGCACGAGGTGAGGCTCGGCACCCAGGTGCGCGGAGCAATCAAGATGCGATCGAGTCGATTCGCGAGACGTATCGCCGGTCGGGCGGAACGACGCCAAAGCTCGGTCTTGCCGAGCTGACGGCACACTATGAACGGCAGCTCGCGCAGGTGAATTCGATCGACGACTTTCGTCACACGACGGTGCGGTTGGATCCTGACGAGTTCGTGCCACGCGACGTTCGCGAGCGATATGCGGCGCTCCCGTCGTCGACGATGGCGCGCGATCGCGAAGTCGAGATCCACTACGACGTCGAGGAGACGCCGGACGGGTTAGAGGCTGTCGCGCGATTGCGTCTCCCCGAAAAGTTGGCGCGAACGCTCACCGATCAGGAGCTACCCAAGCTCGATCGGCCGCTGCGATTCATCGTGACGCGCGGTGCCCGCGGCGCGGCTCGCGCGAAGACGCTCGAGGAACTTCAAGAAGAGCTCGACCGCCCGTTCACCGAGAAAGAGATCGCCGAGATCGAACGCAACGCCGACGAGCATCGTCGCGAGCGGCACGAGCGGAAGCGTGAACGCCGCACGCGTGACAGCGGCGAGAAACTCAAGGAACACCGCAAGCTCGGCGATGCTGCCGCCGATGGGCGCCGCAAGGCGAAAGGTCCGGGCGGCCGCTTTCGTCCACCCGGCAAGCCGCGCGGCGGGCGTCGCCGGCGCGGGTGAGCGTTGCGCAGCTATTCGTCCGGTAGTTGCTCGACGAATCGCACCTGTTTGAATTCTCGAAAGCCGCGTGCCTCGTAATTGGGCAACGCGTTGGGCGAGTCGAGCGTGCAAGTGTGCAGCCAGACGCGTGACGCCCCGAGCCCCCACGCCTCGTCGGCAGCTCGAGTGAGCATCGCCTTGCCGAGTCCGCGGCCGATGAAGCTCGGCATGAGTCCGAAATATGAGATCTCTACTGATCCATCGTCTCGTTGCTCGAGCTCGAAGAAGCCGGCGGTGTCGTCGTCGACCATGCACTCCCAGACAGTGATCTCCGGGCGCGAGAGGTGTTCGGCCAGCCGTTCGTCGGACCACGCGGTCCGGTCGTGCCAATGCCACCGCGCGCCGACGCCCTGATAGAGGCGACGATACTGAGTGGCGGCAATTCCGTCACGGTGGAGAAAGCGCACCCGCGGATCGTCGAGCTGAGCGCGGCGCAGTTGCTCCGGCGAGCGGAGCTCGAGATACGTACGAACGACGTCGACCGCGCGGCTCAAAGCGGCTTCAGTGCGACTTGAGCTTCTCTCGATGGCGTGCGGCCTTCGCGCGGTTGCCGCAGGTGGACATGTCACACCATCGCCGGCGACCGTTCTTCGTATTGTCGAAGAAGACGCGGGCGCAGCGCGGATCGGCGCAGCGTCGCACGCGGGGAAGCTCGCCGAGGATGAGCGCATCAGCCGCTGACTCGACGACGGGGATGACGAGGCCGGCGAACGCGTCGCCAACGGGCACGAACGATCGGATGAACGTGCCGTCGGAGCGGAGCTCGACGCGGCGCGTGCCGGCGCTTCGCCCGAGCACGCGATTGATCTCGATCAATCCGTCGGTGCGGATGCGCTCGCTCATCGGACCGCGCTCGGCGAGTGACCGCAGGGCGGAGCGCACGCGTCGCGCGTCGATCAGCGCCGCTGCTGCGCCGGCGGGTTGCTGTTGCGCGCGCCGGCGGATTCCCGACGCGCGCTCGAGGTCGAGCAGTGAGGCGGACTCGAGCCAACGGACCATGGTCTCGAAATCGCGCAACGCGTCGAGCCGACGATGTCCGTGCTCGCAATTCACAAAGTCCAGCCACAAGCGTTCGCCGACGAAAATAAACGGCGAGCGTTCGGTCGTTGCGCGCGGCGGCCCGAATGTCGGAGCCACGCCAGAGTCGGAAGAAGAAGTGAGTGAGAGCATCGTCGGCAGCAAGGGACGACAAGCATATCGCGCGGCGCGGCGCGCAGCAAGCGAGCCCGCTGTCTGGTGACACTGCTCACGTCGGGGTCGCCACCATCTAACCATGTCGGGGTTCCTCGAGTACATTATGCCGCGCTTCCGATGCTAATTATTTACCGATCGATACTTAATCAGCGTGACTGACGATCAGACCCAGTCGCTCCTCTCGGCGGTCCGATCGATCGCCGTCGGCTCGACGAATCCGGTCAAGTTCAACGCGGTGCGCGCCGTGCTCGAGCCGTTGGCACCGCAGGCGAAGTTCGCGCGTGTCGCCGTCGCATCCACTGTCGCGGACCAACCATTCGGCGACGACGAAACCATTCGAGGCGCCCGAGCGCGCGCTGTCGCTGCGCGCGAGGCGCTGAGTGCGGATCTTGGCGTCGGCATCGAGGGCGGTGTCGTCGAGCAACCGGATGGAGAGATGCGCACCTGTGCGTGGGCCGTCATCGTCGATGCGCAGGGACGGTCTGGCGTTGGCGGCTCGCTCGCGCTGCCGCTGCCGCGTCGCGTTGTGCAGATGATTCGCGATGGCGTCGAGCTGGGTCACGCGATGGATCAACTCGTGGGCGAGCATGACACCAAGCGCGGCAAAGGGGCCGTCGGGATACTGACGGCGGATCTTGTCGACCGCCAACGCGCGTACGAAGTGCTCGTGGCGTACGCGCTCGCGCCGTTTCTGACGCCGCGACTTTACTCGGACGAGCGTCGCGCGGGCATCACGCCTGTCTACTGAGGCTCGGCCGCCGCTACCGGACAGAGCGCATCTTCGCGATATGTGATCCAGCCGCGCGACTCTTCGACGGTGAGCTCGATCTCGGTCCCGAATGGGATCGTGAGATTGGGATTCTCGTGACCGGCGGGAAAATCCATCAAGACCGGCACGTCGAGATCCGAGATGAGGTCGAGGAGAAAATCCTCGAACTCGTCTTCTTCGGAGCGATCCAGTGACAGCTGCCCGAAGACGATGCCCGCGACTTGCTCGAGCAAACCCGCGGCGCGCAAGTGGACGAGTCGCTCGTCGACGACGGACATCGGATCGCGCGTTTCCTCGATGAAGAGGATGGCGCCATCCATGTCGACCTGATACGACGTGCCGATGGTCTGCTGTACGAGCGAGAGGTTTCCGCCGACGAGGCGCCCTGTTGCGCGACCGGCTACAACGCCCCGCGACAGCTCGCGACCGATTTTTGCCGTGGGGCACGGCGTCGTCAGCGCGGTGATGAGCGACGCCATCGTCGGGTCGCGCATGCTGGGAATCAGATCGTCGACGGTAGGTCCATGGAACGAGCGCAGATTGGCGCGTCGCATGAGCCAGAGATGCAACGCAGTGATGTCAGAGTATCCAACGAGCGATTTCGGATTGTTCTGGAACACTGATGGGTCGAGATGCGGAAGCAGGCGGACCGCTCCGTAGCCCCCGGTGCTCGCGATGACGGCTTTGACCTGCGGGTTCACCCACATGCCCATGAGACTGTCCGCCCGCCGCTTGTCCTCCGCGCGTGTGAAACGTGGTGGACGATCGATCTCTGGGTCGAGCACGACGGGGAAACCTGCGCGCTCGAGCGCGCGGACCCCGCGCTGGAGCCATCCAGACTTGGGTGCGTAGGATGGCGAGACGACACCGATTGTGTCGCCCTTCACGATCGCGGGAGGGCGCAGCAGAGTCATGGCCGCATCCTACGAGCGCCGGACTAGATTTACAACCATGACGTCGCCGGGCGAGGCTTCCACCTATTTCCGCAAAGGCTTCGGCCTCAAATCAGAGGTCCAAGGCGATCTTGCGGCCGATTATGACGGCAATATCGTCGACCTGCTGAGGTCGCACGACTTCCGGCTCACCGTTGGGGACGTCACCGTCCGACTCGCGAAAGAGTTCGGATTCTGCTATGGCGTGGAACGCGCGGTCGACTATGCGTACCAAACGCGGCGCAAGTTTCCAGATCGCCGAGTGTTCCTGGTTGGTGAAATCATCCACAACCCGCATGTCAACGATCGTCTGCGGGCGATGGGCGTCGAGATTCTGATGCGTCCGGAACCGACGGGCGCGTTCGACTTCAGCGCACTCACGACCGAGGACGTCGTCATCATGCCCGCGTTCGGCGTGACGATGGACGACTTCGCCGCGCTGCGCGAGGTGGGCTGCATCCTCGTCGACACGACGTGCGGCTCGGTGCTCAATGTTTGGAAACGCGTCGAAAGCTACGCGCGCGATGGCTTCACGGCGCTAATCCACGGGAAGTACTACCACGAGGAGACGCGCGCCACGGCGTCGCAGGTTCGCAAGTATCCGGACGGACACTACCTGATCGTTCGCAACATGGACGAGACGCGACTCGTATGCGAATACATCGAAGGGCGGATGTCGGCTGACGCGCTGATGCAAGTCTTCTCGCGTGCCGTGTCCGCCGGCTTCGATCCCACGCGCCACCTTCAGCGCATTGGCGTCGCGAATCAGACGACGATGTTGGCTCGCGAGTCGTTGGAGATCGCGGCCGAAGTCGGCGCCGCGATCGACCGAGCGCGTGGCGCCGAGGCGCGCACAACCGACTTTCGGAGCTTCGATACCATTTGCAGCGCGACGCAGGAGCGGCAAGACGCTGTCAGGGAGCTTATCGATGAAGGTGTAGACGTCATGGTCGTCATCGGTGGATTCAACTCGAGCAACACGATGTCGCTCGCCGCGCTGTGCGCCGACACGGTCCCGACGTATCACATCGAGACCGCCTCCGCGATCGATCCGGGGAAACGATCCATCCACTTTCGCCGGGCGGCGATCAAGCACAGCGAGATCGACCTCGTCGATTGGCTCCCAGCGGGCCCGGTGCGGGTCGGGATTACGGCTGGCGCCAGCACTCCGAACAACAAGATCGGCGACGTCGTGCGGCGGGTGTTGGAGACGCGTGGCCTAGCCGTGCCGTGATTTGGTTGCTGGCAACCGCAAACGGCGTAGCAATCGTGAATTGGGGTCAGACTCCAACTGGCCCCAATTCCCGAACCCAAACCAGCAACCGATAACCAAATGCGCTACACGCGCTATATCGCGCTCGGCGACTCGATGTCGATCGATCTCTATCCCGCGCTCGATGCAGGCGAGATCGACGTTGCCGTCGCGCTCGAGCGATTGGCCTCCGTTGGCGGAGTGGCGCCGATCGGCGCCGCGTCGCTGCTGTACCAGAATACTCAAGATCGTTGGCCGACCTACATCGGCGACGATCTCGAATCTCGCTATCCGGGAATCGGGTTCCAGAACTTCGCGTCCGATGGGGCGACGATCGGCGAAGTTTTCGGGGAACAGCTCGCCCAGATCGACGAAACCGACGACCCGACGCTCGTCACGCTGACCGTTGGAGGCAACGATCTCCTCAGCGCGTACGGCAATCGTCCTCGGCGCGATCTCCTCGAGCGCATCGAGCGAGACGTGGCCGAGGCGTATGATTTTCTCGTCGACACCATTCGCGGTCGGCTGTCGGGGTCGACCCTCGTTCTGTCGACCGTCTATGATCCGTCCGACGGAACCGGTCTCATTCCGGGCGTCTACGACGACGCCGGACCGCTGCCGATCGACATTCTCGATCGCTTCAACGATCACATCCGCGCACTCGGCCTGGGCACGCCTCGGGTACTCCTCGCCGACGTCCATGGACATTTTCTCGGGCACGGAGTTTCGGTGGCCGAGGCAGAGCGATGGTATTGGCGACGATCGCTGATCGAACCCAATGCGCGCGGCGCAAGTGAGATTCGCGCGGTGTGGCTCGCCGCTCTCGAAGACGCGGAGACGGACTGACCGCGCGTATTGTGCTGGGCTGGATCCGCGGCAAGACTATACGACTATGCCGACACGCAACGTGATAGATGATCTCGATCTCTTGGCCGGCGACGATGACGTCGCGCTCGCGACGCTGGTCGCCGCAACCGGCAGCACGTCCAAGAAGGTCGGAGCGAAGATGCTCGTGGGCCAAAGTGGACGACTCCTTGGAGGCGTGACGATCGGCGGGTGCGTCGACGCGCAGGTCATCGAAGCTGCGGATGAGATCATCAGAACGGGCGGCCGACGGGTCTTGTCGATTTCGCTCGACGACGACGAAGCATTCGAGATTGGCCTTACCTGCGGCGGAGCGGTGAGCGTCCTCCTCGAGCGGATCGGTCCTCGAAATGATGATGACGTCACGGCGACCGCTCACCGTGCTGCCCGTCGCTCGCTCGACTCGGGCCGCGCGGTGGTGATCGCGACGCCGTTCGACGGCGCTCCTGGAGCGCTGGTCGTCGACGAAACGGGATGGCGAGATGGCTCGCTCGGCGATCCCTCGCTCGACGATGAAGCGGCGGCCATTGCCACTGGCGCGATTCGCGCTGGCTCTCGTGTCGAAACGATCCAAGGTCGGCAATTCTTTTTCGATCGACAGGCGCCGCCGACGACGCTGGTCATCATCGGCGCGGGACAGATTGCGATGTCGCTGACGCGAATGGCGCGCGAGCTCGACATGCGAAGCATCGTGATCGACGGTCGCGAGCGATACGCCACACGCGAGCGCTTTCCTGACGCCGACGAGATTCGCGTCGGGATGCCGTCGGAGATCGCCGCCGACATCGCGCCAAACGCGCGCGTCGCGATCCTTCTGATCGCGCACGACTACAAATACGATCTACCAGTCCTCCGACAATCGCTGCGCGCCCCAGTCGGCTACATCGGCATGCTCGGCAGCAAGAAGCGCGGCGGGGCGGTGCGCGAACTGCTGCGCGAAGAAGGATTCACCGACGAGGAGCTGGCGCGGATTCATTCGCCGATCGGCCTCGATCTTGGCGGAAAGAGTCCCGCCGAGGTCGCGCTGTCGATTCTTGCGGAGATCGTCTCGGTTCAGAGCGGGAAACGTGCGTGACGGCGTTTCGTGCCGTGGTGCTCGAGCACTTTCGTCATCCTCGGAATCGCGGGCCACTGAGCGACGCGCATGGATCCGCCGAAGGTGCGAACCCGTTGTGCGGCGACCGTATTCGGATTCAGCTGCGAGCGGCCGAGGGAGCAATCACCGAGGCGCGATTCACGGCCGACGCATGCGCGCTGTGCATCGCGTCGGCATCGTTGCTGACGGAACATGTTCGCGGAATGCGCTTGCCGGAGGCCGAACGACTCGACCTCGTCTGGCTGCACGGTTCGCTCGAGGGCGAGCCGCCGCCAGGACGAAAGCGATGTGCGCAACTTCCGCTCGAGACCATGCGTCGCGCGATCGCGTCGCTTTATCCAGCGCCGTCGTGATCGCCGGCCTGCTGCTCGCCGCCGGTGGATCGAGGCGCTTCGGGTCGCAGAAGCTGGTCGCGATGCTCGACGGAGTGCCGCTGGTGCGTCACGCCGCGATGTCGCTCGCTCGCTCGACCGATGCGCTGGTGATCGTGCTTGGACACGAGGCGGAAGCCGTCCGCGCGGCCTTATCGCAGGTCGACGCGGCAGTCGTCCAGAATCCTGACTGGAGTCAGGGACTTTCGAGCTCAGTGAAATGCGGCGTGGCCGCACTGCCTCCGGGCGTCGACGCGATCGTCGTCGCGCTGGGTGATCAGCCAAGGATCGATCCGCTCGTCGTGCGGTCGCTGATCGATTGTTGGCGTGCCAGCGGCAAACCGATCGTCAGCGCGCGATATCGTGGCGAGCGCGGACATCCGGTGCTGTTCGATCGCGCGGTCTTTTCACAACTGGAAATACTACGCGGTGACGTCGGGGCACGGACGATGTTCGAGCAGTCGCCGGAACTCGTGGCGTATGTCGACGTCGACAATCCGGCGCCGGTGGACGTCGATACGCCGACAGATCTTGGCGCAGTGGATACTGGCCGGCTCTAATCGGCACGAATGTGAAATCGCGGATTTTCGCTGATCGGCCGCAGATTGCCGCAGATGGAGCAACGAGCAAATCGGCTTCGTCTGCGAACCTGTGCGCAACGATCTGCGAGAATCTCCGATCCTCTTACGCCCGCCGTTATCAAGCTCGTCTCGGGCCCACCGTCCTCCGATTCGCGTCCGGCCCATCCAATTCGCATATTGAGCCGGCCACCGATATCTCCCGGCATCTCCCGT
The DNA here is from genome assembly GCA_025934075.1 of Gemmatimonadaceae bacterium. Classification (GTDB taxonomy): domain Bacteria; phylum Gemmatimonadota; class Gemmatimonadetes; order Gemmatimonadales; family Gemmatimonadaceae; genus JAQBQB01. The sequence continues at coordinate 12,957 of JAICYT010000003.1, read as the reverse complement.
ACGATCGGAGCTCGTGATGCGAACAGTAGGATTGAGCGGATTCATATTCTCCGCGCTGCTTCTCTCGACGTCTTCCACATCAGCCCAACGCGCCGCGACCATGGCCGGACGCTCACCAGTCTACGCACCCAACGGTGTCGCGGCGACGAGTCAACCGCTCGCCACAACAGCGGCGCTCAACGTCTTGCAGCACGGCGGCAATGCCATCGATGCAGCCGTCACCGCTGCGGCTGTGCTTTCCGTCGTCGAGCCGATGATGACGGGTGTCGGCGGCGATATGTTCGCGTTGCTGTGGAGCGCGAAAGAAAAGCACCTCGTCGCCCTGAATGCGAGTGGCCGCGCGGGCTCGCTGATGACGCGCGAAGAATTGATCAAGCGTGGACGAACGCGGATGCCATCACGCGGCATCGAGACGGTGACGGTACCCGGCGCACTCGCGGGCTGGGATGCGCTGCTCAAGAAGTACGGGACGATCACACTCGCTCAAGCTGTCCAACCCGCCATCGAGTACGCCGAGAAGGGTTTCATCGTCACTCCGGTCATCTCTGGTGACTGGGCAGGGCAGCAACGAAAGCTCACGGAGGACGAAGGCGCGCGCGCGACGTTCTTGGTCAATGGTCAAACGCCTAAAGCCGGCGACTGGTTTCACAACCCTGACTATGCGAACACGCTGCGAGAGATCGCGAAGGAAGGCCCGTCGGCGTTCTACGGCGGACCATTGGGACAACGTCTCGTAGCCCGCGTGCAGAAGCTCGGCGGATTTCTCACGCTCGATGACTTGAAGAAGAACCAGCCGACGTGGGTCACGCCGATCTCGGTGAACTTCAAGGGCTATCGCATTTGGGAATTGCCGCCGAACAATCAAGGCGTCGCCGTGCTCGAGATGCTGCGCATCCTCGACAGCTACGATCTCAAGTCGATGGGCCAGAATTCAGCACCGTATCTCCACCATCTCATCGAAGCGAAGAAGCTCGCGTACGCCGACCTCGGCAGATTTGTTGGTGACGCGGATCACCTGACCGCGCCGGCCAGCTATCTCACGTCGGATGCGTTCATCGCCGAGCGGCGGAGTCATATCGACGAGCACAAGGCGCAGACGCATACGGATCCAGGTCCGGCGCGGACGTCGAGTGAGACGGTGTATCTCACGGTGGCCGACAAAGACGGCAACATGGTGTCGTTCATCAACAGCTTGTTCGACGAGTTTGGGTCCGGCGTGGTGGTGCCGGGGACGGGATTCGCGTTGCACGATCGTGGTGCAGGGTTCACGCTCGAGCCAAATCTTCCGAACACCGTCGCGCCTGGTAAGCGCCCATTTCATACGCTCATTCCAGGATTCGTAACGAAGCCTGGCCCAACGCCCGCGGCGGACGGGACGGGCGACGAGCCGTGGATGAGCTTCGGGCTCATGGGCGGCGCGATGCAGGCGCAGGGTCATGCGCAATTTCTCATCAACCTTCTCGTGTTCGGGATGAACGTGCAGGAAGCGATGGACGCCGGCCGATTCCGGCACATGAGCGGCACTGGTGTGATTGTCGAGCCCGTGATCGCCGACAGCGTGATCGCGCAATTACGTGCGATGGGTCACGAAATCACGATTGCGAAGCCGTCGCAATTCGGAGGAAGCCAAGCGATCATCAAATTGACGCGCGGCTATGTCGCGGGGTCTGATCCGCGGAAGGACGGGCACGCGGCGGGATATTGAGCTCGTCGCGCTTGTTCGGATTTCGCGGGGATCGTTGGAGGCGACTGCCCTTGGCGGGTCGCCGTCGTATATTCGTGGTCGGTCAGAATCACTCGGGCACTCACGAGGGGGAGCTATGCGCAGTTTGATCACAGTGGGCGCACTGCTGGCGATGGCGATGCCATTGGCGGCGCAGCAACAGATGGGGAAGGCGGATCCGACGAAAGAGGTGAAGGGCACGGGTCAGTTGCCGGCCGGTTGGATGATGCGGTTCGATCCGATCGACAATCCGGCGAACGTTCGTCCGGGTCGGCCGACGCCGGCGAAGCCGACGCCCGACATGGTCAAAGTCGTGACGATGGGATCAGGCTTGCACTTCACGACGGGACCCGCGGCGATCTACTACAACCCGAAGGACGCAGCGTCGGGCGTGTATGCGGTCAGCGCGACGTTCGGAGCAAAGAAGAGCATGCAGCACGAGGCGTATGGCATCTTCATCGGCGGCAGCAATCTTCAGGATTCGACGCAGAGCTATTTGTACTTCGAGGTCCGCCCGATGGACGGCGGCATCCTCATCCAGCATCGCAACGGCGACGTCGCGTCGAAGATCGACAAGATTGTTCCGTGGACGCCGAACGACGCGGTGAACAAAGACGATCCGACCGACGGTCATTCGTCGAACACGTTGCTGATTCACGTCGCGCCGGATTCGGTGCACTTCCTCGTGAACGGAAAGCTCGTGAAGGGGCTAGCGAAGTCTGAGCTCATGGGCGCGACGACCGACGGCCAGAGCGGCATTCGCATCAACCACAACACCGACATCCACGTCGACTGGAAGGGCGTGAGCAAGTAAGTTTTCGGTGGCGTACAACTAGCGAGGGTGGTGCCTGAGTGACAACTTGGGCGCCACCCTCGTTTGTATGTTCACTTCACGCTTCGACCAACCCTCATGGTGACCGGCCTTTCAGCGCAGCAGCCGACCTCCTATACGCCGAACAAAGTCGACGGGCATCGCGCCGCTGTCGTCGCCAGCTTCCTCGGCTGGACGCTCGATGCGTTCGACTTCTTTCTCGTCACGTACACGCTGACGGCGATCGCCAAAGAGTTTGGGCGGCCAGACAAAGCGATCGCACTGTCGCTGACGCTCACGTTGATGTTTCGGCCGGTCGGGGCATTCATCTTCGGATTGATGGCCGATCGGTTCGGACGACGCATCCCGCTGATGGTCGACCTCGTGTTTTACTCGATCGTCGAGGTCGCGACTGGGCTCGTGCACAGCTACACGGCATTCCTCGTCCTGCGCGCGCTGTTCGGCATCGGCATGGGCGGCGAATGGGGTGTCGGTGCATCGCTCGCGATGGAGAAAGCCCCGGCACATCGACGCGGCATTTTCTCCGGACTGCTGCAGGAGGGATACGCCTGTGGCAATCTTCTCGCGGCGGTCTGCTACTTCTTCGTGTTCCCACGCTGGGGCTGGCGGCCGATGTTCTTCATTGGCGGCATCCCGGCGTTGCTCGCGCTCTATGTGCGCATGAACGTCACGGAGTCGGAAGTGTGGGAGCGAACGCGGCACACGCACCGGGACTGGTCGGCGTACGTACGCGGAATCTTCTCACACTGGAAGCTGTTCCTCTACCTGTTCGTGTTCATGGCGATGATGAACTTCATCTCACACGGCACGCAGGACATGTATCCGACGTTCCTCAAGCGCGACTGGAGCTTCACGCCGCAGCGCGTCGCCATCGTGACCATGATCGCGAACGTCGGCGCGATTACGGGCGGCATCGTCTTCGGACACTTCTCCGATTCCATCGGCCGGCGCAAAGCGATCATCATTGCACTCTGCCTGGCGATCGTCGCCATTCCCCTGTGGGCCTACGCACCGACGCTACCGCTGCTCGTCCTCGGCGGCTTCACGATGCAGTTCATGGTGCAGGGCGCGTGGGGCGTGATTCCGGCGCACATCAACGAGCTCGCGCCGGATTCCGTGCGCGGCTTCCTGCCCGGATTCGCATATCAATGCGGCGTCGCGGTTGCGGGCACAGTGGCGTACATCGAAGCGGTGTTCGCCGATCATATGACGTACGCCACCGCGATGGCGCTTACCGCGGTCACCGTCTTCACGCTCGGCGCCATCGCTGCGTGGGCAGGGCGGGAACGACATGGCGTGGCGTTTGGGTAGCTGGTTTCTGCTGACTGGGTTGCTGGTGATCGACCGCACATGTCATCCTGAGGAGCGGAGCGACGAAGGACCTGCTGGTGGCAACGGCGTTCACAACAGCAGATCCTTCGCTACGCTCAGGATGACGACCAGAACCAGCTACTCGGCTCTCAACGCCACCATCGGATCAATGCGGCTCGCTCGTCGCGCGGGGATGTAGCAGGCCAACATCGCCACGCCGGCCAGGATGACGGTGACGGCGACGAACGTCAACGCGTCGAGCGGTGCCACGCCGAAGAGTTGATTGCGCAAGAGTCGTGCAGCGCCGAACGAGACCGCCAAGCCGATGAACACCGCCACTACGATGAGTCGCATCCCTTCGCCGAGCACCATGCGTCGCACGTGGCGCATCTCGGCCCCGAGCGCCATGCGGATGCCGACTTCCTGCGTGCGCTGCGTCATCGTGTAGCTCAACACTCCGTAGATGCCGACCGCCGCAACGAGCAGCGCGACGAGCGCGAAGAGTCCGGTGAGCATCATCATCGTTTTCTTCGACGTCACCACCGCGTCGAGATCCTGCTCCATCGCGCGGAAACGCCACACCGGCTGATCGCGATCGACGCGCCAGATCGCCTCGCGAACCGGCTTCGCCAGATCGAGTGCGTTGCCCTTCGCACGAACCACGATGCTCGTGAAGATCTGTGGGCGCTGCGCGTGCGGAATATATCCCTGCAACAATTGCTTTTCGTTCAGCGTGTAGTGTTTCGTGTCGCCCACGACGCCGATCACGGTCCGCCAATCTTCGTCGCCGATCTTGATGCGTTTGCCAAGCGGTGACTGGTTCGGCCACGTCGCATCGGCGAAGGACTTGTTGACGACGATCACTCCGGGGCTTCCCATGCGATCGGTCGGCGCGATGTCATGGCCGAGTAGCACCGGGATGCGCATCGTCGAGAAGTAGCCACGCGTCACGCTATTGACCAGCATTTGCGGCGCGTCACCGGCTTTCACGGCTGGCTTTCCCTCGATCTCGATCGAGTACGATTCACCATTCTGACTCAACGGCGACGCGCGCACGAGCGCAGCCGCCTCGACGCCGGGAATCGCGCGCAGCTCGGCTACAGTACGCTCGAACATCGCCCAGATCTTGTCGGGCGAATCGTACTTCCCGGCCGGAAGTCGGAACTGCGCGGTGAGGAGATTGCTGCCGTCGAAACCGGGATCCACTCGCTGCAGAGCCATCAGCGATCGCGTGAGCAGTCCGGCCGAGGCAAGCAACGCCAGCGACAGCGCGAGCTGAATGATGACGAGAGAGTTGCGCGTCGCAACACTGGCGAGGCCGCCGCTCATGCGGCTGCGAAGCATGTCGTTGAGGTTCGCGCGCGATGCCTGCCACGCGGGCGCAAGGCCGAACAGGATCCCCGTCGCGATCGAAATTCCGAGCGCGAACAACAGGACGCGGACGTCGAGTCGAATGTCCGTCGCGTCGATGGGGAGTTGTGGACCAATCAGCGTAACGAGCGCCTTGGTTAGACCAACCGCCACCGCCATGCCGGCAACGCCGCCGATGATCGACAGGACGACGCTCTCGGTCAGCAACTGCTGCGCGATGCGGGCGCGGCCGGCCCCGAGCGCCGCGCGCACAGACAGCTCGCGCGAGCGCGCCGCGCCGCGAGCGAGTTGCAGGTTCGCCACGTTCGCGCACGCGATGAGTAGCACGACCGCGACCGCACCGACGATGATGAGCAAACTCTCACGCAAGCCGCCGACCATCTGCTCCTTGAGCGAAATCACTTGCGCGCCGGTCCCGGCATTCGTCGCCGGATACTCCTGCTCGAGCTGCTTCGCGATGTTCGATAGGTCACGCTGCGCGGCCGCAACCGATACGCCGGGCTTGAGTCGTGCGGCGACCAGGATGCCGCGCACCCCGCGATCGAGTCCGTTCGCGTTCGGGTAGTAGCCAATCGGCAAATAAATGTCGGGCGCGCCGAGTGGGATCGGCGTGTTCGGGGCGGTGATGCCGATGACGGTGAAGGTCGTCCCGTTGACCACGATCGTCTTGCCGAGCATGTCGGATCGGCTGCCAAAGCGCGACCGCCACGCCTCGTATTGAAGAATCGCCACGGGAGCTTTCGTCGCAACCTCGGTCTCGGCGTTGGTAAACAATCGCCCTTGCGACAGTTTGGTATTGAGGACGCGGAACAGGCTTGCTGAGACAAATGAGCCGATGAGCCGGTCCGGTGTGTCGCCGCCTGTGAGGTTCACGCTTTGCGGACGGAACGCACCCATTTCGGTGAAGGTGTGATTTCGCGCGCGCCAATCGACGTAATCGGCGTAAACGACGCCTTGATTCGCCTGCTGGCCTTGTGTTCCCCAGACAAGCATCACCTGATCGGGGTTGTTGTAGGGCAGCGGACGAATCAAGACGGCGTTGACGACGGAAAAGATGGCAGTGTTGGCGCCGATCCCAAGGGCGAGCGTGAGTGCGGCGACGATGGTGAACCCTGGCCGACGCGCCAGTGCGCGAAGCGCGAAGCGAAGATCCTGAATGACGATGTCCATGTTGTCTCTCGGAAGAGCGTCAACGGTGGGAGTGTCGTAGTCGGTCGTGGTTCGACGAGGTTCGCGGAGCGCGATGAGCCATTGCTTCGCGATGCTAGCGGTGAGGTCGCTGAAGAGACTGGTCGTTTCGCGAGCCAAGGCCGCGGATCCTTTGCAGCGCGCGGCGCGCACGCGCAGGTGCGCGAATTCGCGCACCTCGTCGGCGAAGCGATCGCGGAACGCGCGCGGATATAGTGCGAGCGAGGCTCGGTAGAGCCGCTCCACGATCGAGACGCGCGGTTTCACGCAACCTCCGCGTCGCGCACCAGTTGCTTTTGTCGCGCGACGCGAACGACCTGCGACAGTCGCTCGAGCTCCAACTCCAGCACGCGTCGGCCAAATGACGTCAGGCGATAGTAGCGGCGGCGTTCGTCGTCCTCGACCGGTCGTCTGCGCGCGGGTGCTTCTTCGATGAGCGACGCGCCGAGCATGCGTTGGATGGAGCCGTAGAGTGTGCCGGGTCCCATCCGGATCTGTCCGTCAGTCGTGTGCTCGATTTCCTGCGCGATAGCGTAACCGTGGCGCTCGCCGTCAGCGAGCGCGAGCAGGATGTGGAGGACGACCGCGGTGAGCGGGAGCTGGCTTTGAGCGTCGGTCTTGGCCATCGCCGACTATATCCGTAACGGACATAGTCGGCAAGAGCCGTGTGACGAGGCGGCCTGGGCTCGGTATTCTTGCGCGCCGATGGACAGGTAAGTGACAGATCCGTAGCTTCTTCGGTTCACCCTACCTTGTCGCGCCGTCTCGTATGACGGGGAGTCCTTATGCGTTTCGCTCGCCACTGGCGACGTAGCACCGCGCCTGCCGCGCTGCTTGTTTTTTTCGCTTCAGCCGAATTCACCGTTGCTCACGCGCAGCAGCCTGCCGCTGGCAGTGCGACCAAACAGCTCGGGACGGCCGACCTCAAGGCGTGGAAGAGCATTCGCCAATCGGCGCTGTCGAATGATGGCACATGGTTCGCCTACGTCGTGGCGCCGAATGACGGCGACGCGATGGTAGTTGTTCGCTCGACGGCCGCCGATGGGAAGGAGCTGAAATTCCCCGTGGGCGAGATCCCGAGTGGGGCCGGCGGTCGTGGCGGTGCTGCCGGCGGCGACGCGAACGCAACGTTGGCCATCAGCGGCGATTCGCATTGGGTGGCGTTCACGATCTATCCGGCGGCGAGCGCAGGGCGCACCAATGCCGGTCGCGGTGGCCGGGGCGGCGGTCGACAGGGAGCGCCGACGCAGGCAGCGCCCACCGCCACCGCACAGAACAAGCTTGGTCTCGTCAACCTCGCGACTGGCGAGAAGAAAGAGTTCGACAGGATTCGCCGCTTCGCGTTCAATGGCGACAAGCCAACGTGGATCGCGATGCAGAGTTACGCCGATGTACCGACGGACACCGCGGCAGCGCGTGGCGGACGCGGCGCTGGGGCGACCGGTCGCCCGGAAGGAACGGATCTCATTCTCTACCGTCTCGCGACCGGCGAAGCGGTGAACGTCGGGAACGTCGCCGAATTCGGATTCGACGACGCGGGAGATTGGCTGGCGTACACGATCGATGCACGCGACCAGATCGGGAACGGCGTTCAGCTGCGCAACATGCGGACGGACGTCGTTCGCGCGATCGATTCCGATCGTGCGCTGTATCGGCATCTCGTCTGGGCCGACAGTGGCCGAGGCATCGCCGTTCTCCGCGGGCGGGCTGATTCGACCGCTGGCGATACGCTGTACTCGGTTCTCGCGATCACGAGCTTCAACGGCCACACGCCAAAGAAGACGGTGTTCGACCCGTCACAGCATACCGACTTCTCGTCGGCCATGAAGGTCGCCGTCGAACGCGCACCAAAGTTCTCAGAGGATCTCTCGACGATCTTCTTCGGCATTCGCGAAGCCAAGCGGAGCGACCGCACGCTCGCTGGTCGCGCGAGCTCGGTGATTCAAGCCGGCGCGCCTGGCATGGGCGGCACGATCAATCAGCCGCGCGTGAACGAAGCGCAGGAAGAGAATCCGTCGCTGATCCTATGGCACGGCAAAGATCCGCGTCTTCAGTCGCAGCAGATCGTCCAGGAAGCCCAGGATCGCGCGTTCAACTATTTGTCCGAGTATCGCATTCCCGACAACAAGTTCGTGCGCTTGTCCGACGATGCGCTTCGCACCGTCAATCTCGTTGGGCACGACCACTTCGCGTACGGTATCGACACGCGCGAGTACGATCAGCCCATGAGCTACAACGGCCGCCGTTACGAGGACGTCTATGGCGTCGATCTCGCGACGGGTGAGCGGAAGCCGCTGCTCAAGAAACACATTGCGTCGCAGTTGCTCGCGTCGCCGAACGGGAAGAACATTTTGTATTGGGGCGACGACGCACAGTGGTGGGTGGTCGACGTCGCGAGCGGTCAGAAGCGCGAGCTCACCAAAGGCGTTCCAACGGTATTCGCCGATACGTCTGACGATCACAACAACCTCGTCACCCCGCCTGTCGCGCCGGTCGGCTGGTCGAAGGATGGCAACGCCGTCCTCCTCTCCGACGCATTCGACGTCTGGAAAGTTCCGGTAAACGGCGGCCCGGCAATCAATCTGACTGTCGACGGCAAGAAGAATCAGATTCGGTATCAGCGTTTATATGCGTTCGAGCGTGCTGGTCGCTCGGGCGCAGTCCCCGCCGGCCGCGGTGGACGCGGTGGCAACGGTCTCGTCGACGGAATCGACCTGGGCCAACCACTTTATTTTGCCACCTACGGCGAATGGACGAAGAAAGAAGGTCTATCGAAGGTCGATCCGTCGAAGCCGGGCGCCGAGCGTTTGGTGTGGGACGATGCCAAGCTCGCGTATCAGAAGGCCAAGGACGGCGACGTCTATCTCTACACCAAGCAGACCGCAAACGACTTCCCCAACTATTTCGTCGCGAGCGCCGATCTCAAGTCGGGACGTCAGATCACCGACGTCAATCCGCAGCAGCGCGATTTCGCGTGGACGAGCGGCGTCAAGCTGATCAACTACACGAGCGCGAAGGGCGACAAGCTTCAGGGCGCACTTTATCTGCCCGCGAACTACCAGCCGGGCAAGAAGTATCCGTTGCTGGTGACGATCTACGAGAAGCGATCGAACTTGGCGCACACGTACGTGACGCCGAACGAGACGAGCACGCCGAATCGCAGCATTTACACGAGTCGCGGCTACGCTGTGCTCGACCCGGACATCGTGTATCGGGTGAACGACCCGGGAATGTCGGCGGTGTGGTGCGTCATTCCCGCCGTCAAAGCGGCAATCGCGACCGGCATCATCGACTCGGCAAATGTCGGACTGTGGGGCCACTCGTGGGGTGGATATCAGACCGCGTTTCTCGTGACGCAGACGAACATTTTCAAGTCGGCGATCGCCGGCGCGCCACTCACCGACATGGTGAGCATGTACAGCTCCATCTATTGGAATACTGGCGGCGCGGATCAAGCAATCTTTGAATCCAGTCAGGGCAGATTCAAAGGCAATTACGCCGACAACTACGACGCGTACATCCGAAACTCGCCGAACTTCCACGCCAAGAATGTGAAGACGCCGCTCATCATTCTTGCGAACGACAAGGACGGCGCGGTGGACTTCAACCAGGGGATCACATACTTCAATACGTTACGCCAGATGAACAAAGACGTGATCCTGCTCGAGTACGTCGGTGAGAATCACGGGCTCGCTCGTCCGATCAACATGAAGGACTACGCGATGCGCCAGAAAGACTGGTTCGATCACTATCTCAAAGGCGCGCCAGCTCCCGAGTGGATGACGAACGGCATTCCCCGAATCAAGATGGATGAGTATTGGCAAAGCTTGAAAGCCCAGCAGGCCATTGTACCGTAGACGGTTGCATGACAGCCACTGACGTCAACATCCAGTCCGTCGACGAGCCGAAAGACCTGGGGTTCGGGTCCGTCGTCGGCGGGTTCAACGAGCAACGACTGCTCAATCGCGACGGGACGTTCAACTCTCGCCGCCGCGGCTTGCCGTTTCTCACGTCGCTCAGCTTGTACCATCACCTGCTGACGATCAGCTGGCCGCGGTTCATCGGCATCATCGTCAGCGGCTATCTCAGTGCGAATACGCTGTTCGCGCTCGCCTACCTCGCGTGCGGCACGGATTCACTGAATGGTCCGATGCCGGCGACGTTGGGCGGCCCGTTCTGGCGCGCGTTCTTTTTCAGCGTGGAGACGGTGGCGACGATCGGTTACGGTAACATCTCGCCTCAGGGGATGGCTGCGCATTTCGTCATGACGACCGAATCGCTGGTCGGTCTGTTCGTGTTTGCATTGGGAACGGGAATTCTCTTCGCGCGATTCTCACGTCCCACGGCGGCGGTCGTGTTCAGCAAGCGCGCGGTCGTCTCGCCGTATCGCGGGAAGACGGCGTTCATGTTCCGCACAACCAATGGTCGCACGAATCAACTCGTCGAGCTCGAGGCGAAGGTGTTGTTCAGTCGCATCGAAGGCTCGGTGCGAAAGTACGATCAACTCACGCTCGAGCGCACACGTGTCGTCTTCTTTCCGCTGAGCTGGACGATCGTGCACCCGATCGACGAGAAGAGCCCATTGTGGGGCATGACCCACCAGGAGCTCGCGGCGAAGGACGCCGAATTCATGATCCTTCTCGCCGGCACTGACGAAACGTTCTCTCAGACGGTGCACGCGCGCTCGTCGTACAAGCCGGAAGAGATCATGTTCGGCCACCGATTCGTGAACATCTACAATCCGATCGACAGCAAGGGCGTCGTCAGCATCGATGTGCGAAAGCTCAGCGACACCGAAGAAGCAGAGCCCGAGGAGTGGAACCAGACGTCGACCTGGCATCACACCGGTCACTTCGCCGGCTATTCGCCGACGCGTCGCGGATAGCAGATCGCGAGTCTCTCTGGTGCGACAGCGCACGACTAGCGATCTGAACCGGCGGCCTCGGCAGGTGGCTCGAGCTCGTCGCTCTCGGAGACGCGAACTCTCGGTCCCTTCTCCAGAACTTCCTTCCGGCACGCGGCAAGCACCGCCTCGAGTGCTTCGATCCCGTCGTCCGTCGCCTCGAGGAATAGGTCCTTCACGACCGACTCCGCTCGTTCGAGTTGATTGACGAGCATTTTCGCGTGCACCCGGGTCGGCATGATTCCGCATACTTTGGCGGTCGCGCGATTCCCGATCGGTTTGCGGAGGACGACCACCGCTCCTCGCTTGCCGGGCTGTGTGAAGTAGTCTGACTTCGTGACCGCCCGCTGCTTGCGGGCCGGTTTCCCTTTTTTCCGTGCTTGACGTGCCATGTCACTCCGCTCTCGACGCGGTTGCCGCCTAAGAATACATCGGATCCGGACGCCACGCGCTATCCATAATCCGCTATTCCGATAGACGCGGTGACTGGTGACGCGCAACGCCGCGGGCGACTACGAAAGATGCCAAGCGTTGGCGCGAGATGCGAGCCAATCTCCGCGGAGGTCTTGTGAAAAAGCCGTTGCTACTCATCGCTACCGCCTCGGTCATGGCAGCATGCGTCGTCAACGCGCGGCGTGGGCCTTGACTCTTCGGCGTGCGCCTCGCCGGCTCCCTCCGCCAACCTTCTCGAAAGTCGCTCCATGAGCCGGTGATCGTTCGCGCGCGTGGCCAGGACGAGGGCACGCTTGAAGCAGCGCGTCACAGTGTCGCCCCCTTCGGGGCGCTGCGCGCTCAGGTCGCCCATGATCTCCAAGCACTCGGCTTGGCGAACCAAATTCCCGGCGCTCGTGAAGTGGCCGAGCGCTTCGGTCAATAGCCCTTCCGCCAACTCGTATCGCCCGGTCGCGGCGAATGCGGCAGCTTGGTTCTGAACCCCGGTCAGCAACAGGTCGAGCGCGTTGACCCTTCGCGCCAACCCGATGGCCTCTTCACCAAGCTCGATCGCGCGCTCGACGTCGCCGCGGTCGAGAGCCGCACGCGCGACGTTGCCCAGGCCGATCGCGAGTCCCAAATCGTAATTCGCCTTGCGAAAACAACTGATCGATTCGTCGAAGTAGCCTTGAACTTGGAGCGATCCAACCTCGATGTTCATTGCTTCGGCAACGAGATCGGGGACGCCCGCTCGTTCGGCCATCTCGATGGCCCGCGCAGCCGAGCGGTTCGATTCCTCCCAGTTGCTGACTGCGCGATAAACGCGAGCAATGCGCAGATGCGCTTCCGCCTCCTCGACCGGTGTTTCGCTGGCCGCCAGAGCGTCGCGATATGACTCGAGCGCGCGCTCGAGCAGGCCGCCTTGCTCAAAACGAAAGCCCCGATCGAGGTACCTGCTCTGTGCGCCGTCCATTAGCTTTGTTTAGCCGCTTCGCTCAATTCCGCCGAGGGCCCCTGAGAATGGACGAAAAGCAGCTCGCCAAGCTCGTGAAGAAGACCGTGGCAAAAGCGTCGAAGCCCAAGTCTCCGCAGCGCAAGACGTACGATTCGACACTCGACGTTACCCGCAAGCCGCAAACCGACGAGGATCTCGAACGGAACGACTTCTTCGAGATCATGAAGACGCGAGAGTTTTAG
>JAICYT010000178.1 GCA_025934075.1 Gemmatimonadaceae bacterium | reverse complement strand
TTGGGCGACGTCTTCTTCACCTGCTCCGACACCTGCTTGACGATGCCCGCGTTGGTGTTGAGCAAATCATCACGCGACATTCCAGGCTTGCGCGCAATGCCGGCGGTGATGATCACGATATCGGAATCGGCCGTCTCGTCGTAGCCGTTCGTGCCGACGATGCGTGAATCGAATCCTTCGATCGGCGCCGACTGCCATTGGTCGAGGCCTTTTCCCTGCGGAATTCCCTCGACGACGTCGACCAGCACCACTGTGCCCGCCAGTTCTTTCTCGGCGACACGCTGCGCGGTCGTCGCGCCAACGTTGCCTGCGCCGACGACCGTAATTTTGTTGACCATGAGTAGTTCGCTGTGGGGTGAGTACGAAGCGAAACCTAGTGGAGACGGTTCCGTCGTTCCACCGCTCTCAACCGCCGACTTGCGACAACGCTCGCAACCCGCCGATTTGCATCTGGAGCAACTGATGCTCCTTGGGCTTGTCAGCCAACGCCTGACGGAAGAGCGGCTCGAGTTGCTCACCCGCGCGCAGCGGCGTACGCAAATCCACCTCGTGATCGCCGAACAAGCACGTGCGGAGGCGACCGTCAGCCGTGAGTCGAACTCGGTTGCACGACGCGCAATACGTATGCGTCATCGGCGTGATGACACCGATGTTGCCCACCGCGCCAGCCCACTGGTAATACGCGGCAGGTCCGTTGCCGCGCTCTGGTCCGGCGCTGGGAGTAAGCGGCGCAATCGCTCTGAGCCGCGAAAGAATCTCGTCGCTCGGCACGACGTGCTCCCACGTCAACGCGCGCATGTCGCCAACGGGCATGAGCTCGATGAAGCGCACGTGCCATGGATGCGTCAGCGTGAGACGAGCGATGTCCTCGATCTCATCGTCGTTGATGCCGCGCATGACGACCATATTGATCTTGATCGGACCGAGCCCCGCGTCTTCCGCGGCCTGCGCGGCGCGGACTGGATCGAAGCCGAGGGTGCGTCGCGCGATGTGCGAGATGCGCTCGGCACGAAGACTGTCGACGCTCATGTTGATGCGATCGAGGCCGACCTCCCGAAGCAGTGGCGCAAGCTCGGGAAGACGAACGCCATTCGTCGACAGTGCGATGTCGGTGATCTCGGGAACCGCGTGCAGCATGCGAATCAACTCATGGAGCTGCGGCCGAATGGTTGGCTCACCGCCGGTAATTCGCAAGCGACGCAGCCCGAGCGGCGCGAGCTGACGCACGACCTCGGCGATCTCTTCGTACGAGAGAATCTCCGACTTGGGCAACCATTGCATTCCCGTCTCGGGCATGCAGTAAAGACAGCGGAAGTTGCAGCGATCCGTGACCGAAATACGCAGGTACTCGATGCTGCGGCCGAACTGGTCGCGCAAGGCCGGTTGCGAGGCCGGCACTGTACCGGGCGAATCGTGCCGCGTGGCGCTCATCGAGCTGGCTCCGCCACGTGTTGGCCGTTGGCGTTGACCCACTCCCGCGTTCCGTCGACGTAGTGCTCCAATTTCCAAATGGGCACGCGCTTCTTGAGCTGCTCGATCACGTAGCGTGATGCATCGTACGCGGCGCCGCGACGCGGATGCGCGACAGCAATCGCAACGCTTGCATCTCCAATCGCGAGTTCGCCCAAACGATGTTCAACGACGATGTCCGTGGTGGCGAACTTCTCCCTTGCCTCGCGAACGATGTCGGCCATCTCTCGCTCGGCCATCGATCGATACGCGCTGTACTCGATGCCGGTGACCGAACGCCCGTCGTTGACGTCCCGCACCGTGCCGATGAACAGCAGCGTTGCGCCGTTCGTCGCGCGCGAAACTTCGGCGGCGAGGGCCGCGGTATCGATCGGCAGGTCGACGATGGCGGAACGCATTCAGCCGCCTGCTACCGGCGGGATGATCGCGACCTCGTCGCCCGAGGACAGCACCTGATCGCGCCGAGCGTAGCGCTCGTTCACGGCGACGAGCGGCTCCGGCGGCAAGGCATCCGCACCAGGCATCGACCGAACACGGCCGAGGACGTCGCCCACGGTTGCGCCGCTCGAGAAATCCAACGCGAGTTGGTTGGTCCCGAGGGTGTCAGCATACGACGCGAAGAGTAGGACTTTGACGGTCATCGGCGTGGCCAAGCGATTCGACGCGGCAGCTCGAGTAGGAGCACAGATCGTACGTTGTAGAATAGCGACGTGGGAAGACAAAAGCGGCTCGACGCCGAGGGCATCGAGCCGCAACAGGTGGCGCCGATCGAGCTCAAGTTGTTGACGCCGCTTATGCCTCGGTCATCTCTTCGACGTCATCCTCGAGCTCGCCGATGTCGACGCCGGCAACCATTGCGCGGAGCTCCTTCGACGGCTTGAACACGGGAACTGGCCGCGCGGACACTTCAACCGGCGAGCCCGTCCGTGGATTGCGCGCCATGCGCGTCTTGCGGTGGCGGATCTTGAACGTGCCGAATCCGCGAACCTCGATGTTCTTTTGGCCCTGGAGGGCCTCTTTGATCGACTCCAAGAACGCGTCGACGACGCGCGCGCAATCTTTCTTGGAGATCATTGGCCCAGCGGTGCGGGAAATCTGGGCAGTGACTCTCTCGACCAGGTCAGCTTTGGTCATTCGAATTGCCTCGGTTCAGGCGCCGGAGGGGCCGGGGTGCTCACCGAACTTAGCGCCGTTAACTGTTGTGTGTCAAGAGCTTGGGCCACTTGCACCGGGTCCCGAACGGACCCTCTCGAGGAATTCGTCGAACGCTGGACGAGCATCGTGCGGACCGGGCGCGGCCTCAGGATGATACTGAACCGCGAAGATCGATTTCTCGCGATGACGGAGTCCTTCAATCGTTCCGTCATTCAAATTCACGTGCGTCACTTCGAGATCGGGCGCGCCGGGAATCGCTTGCTCTGTTCCTTCGACCGCGAAGCCGTGATTCTGCGTCGTGATCAGTACACGTCCCGTCGCAATTTCTTTCACCGGATGATTTCCGCCGCGGTGACCGTACGACATCTTCGTCGTGTTCGCGCCGTACGTGAGTCCCAAGATCTGATGTCCCAGGCAGATACCGAAAATTGGAACGCCACGGTCGGCAATTGCGCGCACTGTGGCGGGCGCGTAGCTGACCGCCGCGGGATCTCCCGGACCATTCGACAGAAACACACCGTTCGGTTCGAGCGCAAGCGCTTCGTCCGCCGAGGTTTGCGCAGGCACGACCGTGACGCGGCAATCGTGTTCGGCAAACAAACGGAGAATGTTGCGCTTGATCCCAAAATCGTACGCGACGATGTGATGACGCGCGCTGGGATTTCCCCACGAGTACCGCTCGCGTGTCGTCACGCGCGACGCGAGGTCGAGCCCTTCCATCGATGGGCACGCGTCGAGCGCGGCAAGCGCGTCGCGATCCGGCTCGGTTCCCGCCGCCACCACGCCGCGCATCACACCCACGGTTCTCAGATGTCGAGTGAGACGACGCGTATCAACTTCTTCAAGCGCCGGAACTTGTCCCGCATCGAGCCACGAAAGTAAATCGCCCTCGGCGCGCCAATTCGAGTAGTTGCGCGACAGCTCGCGTACGATGATCGCCGCCACCTGCGGTCGCGCCGATTCCGGATCCGAGGTGTTCACGCCGTAGTTCCCGACCATCGGCGCTGTCATCACGACCGTCTGTCCGTCGAACGACGGGTCGGTGAATACCTCTTGGTACCCAGTCATGTTTGTGGTGAACACGACTTCGGCAACGGTCAGCGCGGTGGGACCGAGCAGGCTTCCGCGAAAAAGGGTTCCATCCTCGAGGAGGAGGAACCCTGGTTGGCCCCGGCGCGCAGTCACGTTCGGGCGTTTACGGCTTCTTGGTCGCGGGCGGAGCTTTCTCCGCCGGCTTGCTGGTCGTCGCGGGCGCCTTGGTTCCTTGCGTCGGCTGCGTCGTAGTATTCGGCGCGGCATTCGTCGGTGCGGGTGCGAGCGGAATCGCGGGGTTCGCCGCGCCAGGAGCAGGCGCCGGATTTGCCGGGGCCGTCACCGGCGTCTGGAATGTCTCATCGAGGGCGGACTTCGGCGTGCGGCTGCGCGTCGAAGCGAGGGCCAGCAGGAATGACAGCCCAAGGAACAATCCCCCGCACCACCAGCTCGCTTTGGTCAGAAGATTTCCAGCCTGTCGCGCTCCCATGAAGGAGCTCGCCGAACTGCTGACGCCACCAAACGACGCAGCCATGCCTCCGCCCTGTCCCGCCTGCAAAAGCACGGCGACGATGAGGACGAGACTATCGATGACGAGAAGGACGAGAAGAATGTTGTACAACATCTTGGCAGGCTCGGTGGGGCGGGATGTAAGCCTTAAATATCACTACACTTAGCGCACTTCGTCAAGTGTCGCAGATGGCCGCCCACCCTTCGACGTCGAGGCTCGCGCCACCGACCAAGAGTCCGTCGATGCCGGGCGTCGACAGTAGTGACTTGGCGTTGCCGGCGTTCACGCTCCCGCCGTAAAGAATCGGAACATCGCCGGAGCTCTTGCCGAGTCTCTTGTCCAAGGCGGAGCGGATCGCCCCGTGAACGGTCGATGCGTCGCTCGGTGTCGCGGTCTTGCCGGTGCCGATTGCCCACACAGGCTCGTACGCGATCGCCATTGATGCGATCGCATCGGGCGACAGCTCGGACAAGCCGACCTCCAACTGTCGAAGCACGATGTCGTTCGTGGTTCCGGCTTCTCGTTGCGCCAGCAATTCACCCACGCACAAGATCGGAATGATTCCCCCGCGCACAGCGGCCGCACACTTCTGTGCGGTCTGCGCCTCCGTCTCGCCGAAAACGTGTCGTCGCTCCGAATGCCCGACGAGTGCGTATCGGGCGCCTGCATCCTTCGACATCGGCGCCGAGTTTTCGCCGGTGAAAGCGCCTTTGTCCTCGGTCCAAATATTTTGAACGCCGACGTCGAGGTCGCGTCGCCCGCCAAGGGCATGAACCACAGTCGTGAGCGCGACGGCCGGTGGAAAAAAGATCACCGTCCGATCGTCATGCGGCGTCCAGCGGGCGGTGAATGCCGCAATGAACGCACGCGCCGCGGTTGGCCCGTTGTTCATCTTCCAGTTTGCCGCCAACACGGGACGGCGCATTAGGGCTTGTCGTCGAGCGCGGCGACGCCCGGGAGCGTCTTGCCCTCGAGGAATTCCAGCGACGCGCCGCCGCCGGTCGACACATGGCTCATCGCGCCCTCGAGTCCCATCTCGGCCACGGCGGCCGCGGAATCACCGCCACCGACGATCGTCGTTGCGCCCTGGTTCGTTGCGCGCGCCATCGCGTCGGCAATTGCCCGGGTGCCGGCGTCGAACGGCTTGGTTTCGAACACGCCCATCGGACCATTCCAGATTACCGTCTTCGCGGCGGTGATCATCGAAGCGAACTGCGACGCCGATTTCGGCCCGATGTCGAACATCGACTCACCAGCTGGAATCGCGTCCCGCGCCACGGCGTGCGCGCTCTGCGGCGCATCGAGCGACGTGGCGACGGTCGCATCCGTCGGCAGTTGCAGCTTCTTGGTTCCGCGCGCGAGCAGATCCTTCGCCATGTCGACGCGATCGCTTTCGACGAGAGACTTTCCGGTCTCGAATCCCATCGCCTTGAAGAAGGTACACGCCATCGCACCGCCAACGATCAGCTGGTCGACTTTGGGCAGCAACTGCTCGATGACGTCGATCTTGCCGGATATCTTCGCGCCGCCGAGTACGGCGACGAATGGCCGCTGAGGATTCTCTAACGCACGACCCAGGTAGTCGAGCTCCTTCTGCATCAACAGGCCAGCCACTGCAGGCTTGAGACAGTGGGCAATTCCTTCCGTCGATGCGTGCGCGCGATGTGCCGAGCCGAATGCATCGTTCACGTACAAATCGCCGAGCTCGGCCAACCCGCGCGCCAAGCGTTCGTCGTTTTTCTCTTCGCCACCGAGAAAGCGCGTGTTCTCGAGGAGAATGACGTGCGCATTCGGGTCGTGGCTGGCCTTGATTGCTTCATCAGTGTCGGTGCTCTCGACGAAGATGATGTGCTGTTTCGGCATCAGCTCGCCGAGCCGCTTTGCGACGGGCCCAAGCGAATACTTGGGCTCGGGCTTCCCTTTCGGTCGTCCGAGATGCGACAGCAGTACAACTCGTGCGCCGCGGTCGAGCAACGCTTGAATCGTCGGGAGCGCGGCCCGAATGCGCGTGTCGTCGGTGACGCGACCGGCATCCAACGGCACGTTGAAGTCCACGCGCACGAGCGCGCGCTTCCCGCGCACTTCGGCGTCGGTCAGGTCGCGAATCGTTCTCTTGTTCATTCGTGGGTTCAGTCGATCAGAGCCGTGCACCAACGTAGCGAAGCAGATCGACGCACCGGCACGCGTAGCCCCACTCGTTGTCGTACCAACCGGAAACCTTGATGAGCAATCCGTCGACCACGTTCGTGCTCTTCGCGTCGAGAATGCACGAATACGGATTGCCGACGTAGTCCGCCGAAACGAGCTCTTCGTCGGTGTACTGCAGAATCCCATTCATCGGTCCGTCGGCCGCAGCTTTGAATGCAGCATTCACTTGCTCCATCGTGACCGGCTTATCGACGACGACTGCCAGATCGGTGAGCGACACGTCGGGCGTTGGAACGCGAATCGAGATGCCATCGATTTTGCCCTTGAGCTCCGGCATGACGAGTGACGTCGCCTTGGCGGCGCCGGTCGTGGTCGGAATGATCGAAAGCGCTGCCGCGCGGGCGCGCCGCAGATCTTTGTGCGGCAGATCGAGCACATTCTGATCGTTCGTGTAGCTGTGGATCGTCACCATCGAGCCGCGCACGAAGCCGAAGGCGTCTTTCACGACTTTGACCATCGGCACGAGACAGTTTGTCGTGCACGAAGCGTTCGAGATGATGGTGTGCTTGGCGGAATCGTACTTCGTTTCGTTGACGCCCATCACGATGGTGATGTCTTCGCCCTTCGCCGGCGCGGAGATGATCACCTTTTTCGCGCCCGCATCGATGTGCTTACGTGCCGCGTCGGCACTCGTGAAGCGGCCGGTCGATTCGAGCACGATGTCGACGCCCAAGTCGCGCCACTTCAACGCAGACGGATCTTTCTCGGCGAACACTTTGACTTCGGCGCCATCGACGATGATCGATCCGTTTCCAGCTTCGACGTCACCCTGATACGTACGGTGGACGGAGTCGTACTTGAACAGATGCGCGAGCGTCTTGGTGTCCGTGAGATCGTTCACCGCGACGAACTCGATGTCCGCCACATTCTGCTGCTTGGCGGCGCGGAGAACTTGGCGTCCGATCCGCCCGAAGCCGTTGATGCCAACGCGAATTGCCATCGTTTTCTCCTTAAGGTTGCCACCGGTCGCCGAGTGCGGGCGCCCGGCCGAAGGTCACAAAACTAACAATGCGTGCACCGCCATCGCAGAGCGCGGCAGCACACGCGTTCAATGTAGCGGCAGTCGTCACGACGTCGTCCACGAGCATGACGTGCGCGCCGCGAAGCACGTTCCGCGCCGATGCCGGCGCGTGGAACGCGCTCGAAACGTTGCGGAGACGGTCCCCGGGTGTCAACCGCGTCTGCGTCTCGGTGTGTCGAACGCGCGTGAGCACCTGGTCCCAAACCGGTATCTTCCACCGTCGCGACAGCTCGTTTGCCAGCTGCGCAGTTTGGTTATAGCCGCGCTCTCGGTAGCGTTTGCTCGACAGCGGCACTGGGACGAGCGCGCGACGTTCGGTCGCGACGTCCTCAGGCCATGCGAGCCTTGCCATACGCGCGGCCATCTCCACGCCGGCGCGATACCAACCCTGGTACTTGAGCGCGTGCACGACCCCGAGTCCGACTTCCCCCGACGCCCAGCACACACTGCGCGCTGAACGGACGTACGGCGGCAGCAACGCGCACCAACGACAGTTCTGTCCGTAGGTGGGATGCCCGCATCGGTCGCAGCGCGGCGCGGGAAGAAGTGGGAGCCGAGCCCAGCACCGTCCGCAGATCATCTCCCGTTCGCCGTGATCGAGCAGCCCTTCACACACGACGCAGCAGCGCGGAAGCAGTAGGTCGGCGAGTGCGCTGCCGGAGGCTCTGAGGGTTGCGCTCAGGTTGAGCATTCCATTTGTCGTTCTGAGAATGGGAGCGCCATCTCGGTCTTGCGTCGGACTATTCGCTACGGGATCAAACGGGATCTCGACGAGATCAACCGCCGCAAAGGAATTGGTCTCGCTCGGAATGACGAACCAGGCTACGCCGACACACTCCGCCACATCACTTCGCGATCCGGCGCGAAGCCGAACCAACGTTCGAACGCCAACGCACCCTGTTCGATGAGCATCGGCAAGCCGTCGCACGCGCGGTGGCCACGCGCCCGAAGCGCG
>JAICYT010000042.1 GCA_025934075.1 Gemmatimonadaceae bacterium | reverse complement strand
GAGTTGCAGGCGTCGAAGCGCGCGCTCGCGGACGCCATTCTCGGGCAGGATCAAGGTGTGCTCGCGGGGATCGGGCGCGCGGAGTTGGAGGTGCTGCTCGGATGACGCCCGTCGACGCGGGGCCGCTTCCGGCTCCGTAAGGTCAACGAAGGAGCGCGCGGATCAGAGCGATCGCGCCGACACCCGCCAGCACGAACAAGCCAATCGCGACGACGACCACGCCCGTCACCAACCAACGACTGGTACGTCGCGTGGCGACCGGCGCACCCACGTGGCGCTCGAGCAGCGACACGTTCATCTGATTCGACTTCCACGCGACGTCGAACAGATCACCGAGCACCGGAACGGAACCCACCAGCGTGTCGATGCCGATGTTGAGCAGCATTCGCGCGACGACTGAGGCGGGCGCGCCAAGACGCGTGGCGACCAACACGATGTAACCCGAGAGTACCGCGCCAGCGACGTCGCCCAGGCCGGGGATCAAACCAATCAACGAATCGGCGCCGACGCGAATGTTGGTTCCTGGCACAGTGACAGCGCTGTCGAGGAGACGCGCGAGTGCACGCGCGCGTCCCACTGAGGCGTCAGTCACATCGCGTGCGTCATTCATCGCGCGAGCACTGCGCCGAGTGCTCCGACGGCAACCAGGAGTGCGGTGCCGGCAACCGCGAGCGCGAAGATCGCAGTCGATCGCCAGCGCGATTCTGCAGCCTGCATCGCGCGCACCGCGGGATCGTCAGAGGATGTTACGTCGCCATCGAACAGCGACTGCTGCATGACGGATTTTCCCGCGACGACCTCCTCGATCGCGCGCTCGAAGTGCCGTTGATGAATCCGCTTACCGACGTCAGGACCGGGTTCGGTCGCGGCGGCGGTCGCGGCCTTGAGCACCGCATTCTTGATGTCGCCGCCGCTCACCGCGAATCTCTCGGCCAGCGCGCGAAAGTTCACGTCGTCGGCGAGCGGGGTCTTCGTCGGATGCAGTTGCACGCGCCAGATGCGCTCCCGCTCGTCGATGCCAGGCATCTCGAAGAGAACGTGAGTGCGAATGCGTCGCTCGAATGCCGGATCGAAGTTCGCCGCGAGATTGGTCGCGAAGATGACGACGCCGTTGAATCCCTCGAGCTCGCGCAAGAGAACGTTCACCGTGGTGTTCGCTTCGCGCTCGAGGCCGTGACTGGTGCGACCGAACCGCCGTGCCGCGATCGCGTCGGCTTCGTCGAACAAGAGCACCGCGTCCTGCTCGGCGGCTGCGCGGAAAAGAGACGCCACATTCTTCGGCGTCTCGCCCGCCCACATCGACTCGACCTCGGCGTAGTTCACGATGAGCAACTTCTTACCGAGCGCATGCGCGATCGCCTCGGCACAGATCGTTTTGCCGGTGCCCGGCGGGCCCGCGAAGTTGAAGACGAGCCCGAGTCCGGTCGCGTGGCGCTCGCCGAGGCCCCAGCGTCCGAAGATCAGGTTGTGGTTGCGGACTTGGCCGAGTGCTTGATCGAGCGTCGCGCGAGTGGCGGGCGGAAGGATGACGTCGTCGAACGTTCGTTCGGGGACGATCGTCTCGATCGCGCGGCGGCCGGCCAGGCGTCCCGAGAAGAACGAGAGCAACGGAGATGGCATGCGACGTCAACAGGCAGAAGTCGGACCCGCGACTCGCACGAGGACGGCACGATTCTGGATGGTGATGGCTGCATGCGAAAAGGCTTTACGCTGATCGAGCTTCTGATTGTCATCGTGATCATCGGCATCTTGGCCGCGATCGCCATTCCGAAGTTCGCGAACAGCAAGAGCAAGTCGTACTACAGCGCGATGCAGACGGACCTTCGCAACCTGGTCACGGCGGAGCAGGCATTCTTCAGCGACAGCGGGAAGTACACGTCAAACCTGCCGAGCCTCAAGTTCCAGGCGTCGAACGGCGTGAACCCGCCGGTGATTTCCGCTCCGGGCGGTCACGTGTGGTCGGCCACGATCACGCACTCGCAAATGGCGTCGGACGCGCAGTGCGCGATCGCGATCGGGATGGGCAACCCGCTCGCTCCGACCGACACGAGCGGCGCGCCGCGCTGCAAGTAAGCCTCAGAACGGACCGTCCGGCATTGTCTGTTGCCTGAGGGGAGCCTGCGCGGGGGTCGACGCGCGGGGGTCGACGCGCGGGCGTCCCCGGCATAGCATACGGGAACACCTTCTCCGGCGGTCGATTGTGAGTCCTTCATCGCGACGTTTGATCGCGGCGCTCGTGCGCACGGGGCTCGTCGTGCTCGCGCTCGTTTTGATCAGCGGCTATGTGATGCGGCACATGTCGGGTCGCTCACATCGTATGCGCGTAGAGACCGAGGCGCCGCCGCCAAATGCCCTTGGGCCGGGCGATGTGCGGATTTACAGCGCGGACAGTTCCGTCGACCTCATGCTCGTGGGCGACAAGATTCTCGCCGGGCTTTCCCCGAAGACCGTCGCGGAGGTCAAGACCAAACTCGAGACGTCGACGGCGCGCGACACGAGTGGTCTTGGCGGAAGCATCGCGCAGATCGTCAAGAAGTCGGTGGCGGGCGCGATCGGGACGCACGCGGCGTTTCCATTGTCGGACATTCGCGACGTCCGGTATGACGGCGATCAGATCGTCGTCGAATGGAAGGACGGCGGCCAGCATCAACTCTTCGGCGGCGTGAAGGTGAGCGATCACAAGGTGTCGAACTCGTTCCGTCCGGAGGACGCGAAGCGGTTCATCGACGCCGTGCACGAGCGCATGGGCGTGCGCTGAAGCGTTGGCGTATCGCTACGGTACGTACGCGAGACATTGCTCGGTCTGCGTCGCCGCGTCCGAGCCGGAAGGTTCGCGTCGTGAATGGGGCGATGCGCCATGAGAGTTCTTGCAAGCGCTTAGAAGGTGATGTCGAACTGGCCGTTGGTCACGACGGATGTCCCGGTTGCGCCACCGCCTGACGCGACAGCACTGAAGGCGAAGGTCCCGACGATGTGGTTCGCGGTCAGTGTGGTCAGCGTGACCGATCCAGTTCCGCCTTGCAGCGAGCTTCCCCAGCTCTTTCCGCCCTTGATCACGATACCGGTCCCGGCGATGCTATTGCCAAATCCGATGGAATACGTCCCGGCGTTCGCCGCGCCAAAGCCGATGCTCACGGTCGTGGTGAGGGCGTTGTCGACCCCCGCGATCACGACCAAGTTGTTTCTCCAGCTTGCCGACGGGAGTAGCGAGCTCCACGCTGCGCCATCGATCGTCGCACGCATCGGGCCGGACGAATTGTTGTTGTTGTTCCCCGTCAAAGAGGTCGACGAGCTCCCACCACACGCGCCGGCACACACGAGAGTCATGATCGAGATGAATCGCGTCGCCCGCATCGCACACCTCCGGAAAACGTTGTGTGTTTGCGCGCAAACGTATGGGCCAAGAGTCGCGATGGCAAATGCCGGCCGGCGTCGAGCGCCGCGTTACTGTGGCGTGAACGTGTAGCACCACGCCTCGCCCTCGAGCACGACCTCGCCCGATTGTCGCGCGACGCGAATGGCAAGCTGAGTCACCGGCTTGGACGCATGCACGCTCAGGACTTCGGCGGATGCGGTGATCGTGTCGCCGATGTAGACGGGCGCGGTGAATTTCCAATTCTGGCTCAGGAACACGGTGCCTGGACCGGGCATGTCCATGGCGACCAGCGCGTGCAACAGACCCGTCGTGAGCCCGCCCTGCACGACGAGCTTCCCGAACTTCGTGCGCGCGACGAACGCCTCGTCGAAGTGCAACGGATTGTAATCGCCCGTGAGCTCGGCGAAAGCCTGCACGTGCTTCGACGTGAGCGTCAAGCTTCGCTCGGCGCGTTGACCGACGGTGGCGTTCATGAGAGTTCTCTCTCGTTGAGTATGCGTTCACATGTTGTGGCCACGGCGAGCAGCACTTCTGTTTCGCCGCGACGTCCAACGAGCTGCAATCCCACCGGCAGTCCGGCGGTCGGAATCGGGAGTGAGATCGCCGGATGTCCGGTGATGTTGAACAGTTGTGTCAGACGCAGCATCGCGGCGCGGACGGTCAACGTCTCGCCATTGTCCATCGTGACGGTCGCAGCTCCGTGAATCGGTGCGACGATCGGCAACGTCGGAAGAACGAGCGCGTCGCATGCGTCGAGCGCGGCGTCGACGGCTTGAATGAGCGACTCGCGTCTGTCGCGCGCGCGAAGATAGTCGACGGCCTTGATGCCGCGGCCAATCTCGAGGCGTTCGCGAACGGGCGGTTGATAGTCGGCCGCGCGCGAGTCGAGTGTAGGCGCATGCCAATGCGCCGCTTCGGCGAGAGAGATGTTGACGTACGTCTCGATGATCGTTTCGGTCTCTTGTACTGTGCGCGGACCGATGGCGACACCAGCCGCGCGTAAGCGGGCGAGCACCGCGGTAAACGCTGTGCGGACGTCCGCGTCGAGCAGCGCCGTGAAATATCCGCCGAGTGCGGCGAGCTTGATCGCGGTCGGCGAGGGTGCTTCGCTGCGCGGAAAGGGACGACCGGCCAAGACTGCCCAGATCGACGCGGCGTCGGCGACGGAGCGGGTGAGTGGGCCGACGTGATCGAACGTCGCGCAGAGCGGAACGACTCCGTCGAGCGGCACTTCGCCCAACGATGGTTTGAGTCCGACCACGCCGCACGCGGCGGCAGGGATTCTGATCGAGCCTCCGGTGTCGGAGCCAATCGATGCGCGTCCCATTCCCGCCGCGACGGCCGCCGCCGAGCCGCCGCTGGAGCCGCCTGCCGAGCGTGCGATGTCGTGCGGGTTGTGCACGGCACCGAAGGCGGTTTCCTCGCTCGTTGTGCCAAGCGCGAATTCGTGCAGGTTGGTCTTGCCGATCAGGACCGCGCCGGCGTCGCGCAGTCGTCGAACGATCGTGGCATCGCGCGACGCGACGTGTCCCGTGCGCACGAGCGACGCGGCGCTAGTGGGCTGGCCGGCGACATCGATGAGATCTTTGATCGAGATCGGCACCCCGTGCAGCGGTCCGCGGTCGACACCGCGTTGGCGCTCCTGGTCGAGAGTTCGGGCAGCTTCACGCGCGCCATCCTCGTCGACGAGAATGAACGCGTTTATGCGAGCGTCGTGTTCGGCGATGCCGGCGAGGCTTGCGTCGAGGAGATCGGATGCGGTCATTGTGGCGGTCGTGGTCGTCATGGATTGGCGCGCGTGGGCGACTTGGTAGCATAACAAGGAGGCGCGACTGGCCGCTGATCGCGAACCGGGGGCGACTGGGTGGTGCCTTTGGCGTCGCTCATGCCAAATTTGGAATGAGCGACGGTGCCTCGACAGGTCGCAACGCCAGCCCTCGGGGCCGAAAGCGGCCGCGAAACGAATCATGCGCTCACTGGACCTCCCGATCTTCCCCTTTCCATATCCTCGATGACCAAGCCATCGTCCCTTCTGTTGACACTCGCTGCCGGCGCCGCGCTGGGCGTCATCACGCAATCGGCGGGCGCCCAACAGGCCACCGACCTCGCGAAGCTACAAGACGAGGCCGTGCGCCACACACGCGAATACCTGCGCATCAACACGACCAATCCGCCCGGCAACGAAGTGGAAACGATGCGCTGGTTCGCGCGCATCTTTCAGCAGGAAGGCATTCCGTTCGACACCGCGTCGTCGGCGCCGGGCCGCGGCAACATCTGGGCGCGGCTCAAGGGTGGCAGTCAGCCGGCGCTGGTGCTGCTGCATCATATGGATGTCGTCCCCGCCGATCCGAAGTATTGGGGCACGGACCCATTCGCGGCCACGAACGTCATGGTCGGCAAGGACAGCATGATCGTCGGACGCGGTGCACTCGATACGAAGACGCTGGGCGTCGTCGAGCTCGAAGCATTTCTCGCGATGCATCGCGCGAAGGTTCCGCTCGAACGCGACGTCATCTTCATCGCGACGGCGGACGAGGAAGCCGGCGGTAATTTCGGGGCGGGTTGGCTCGTCAAGAATCACCCCGAGGCGTTCAAAGGCGCCGGTCTCTTGCTCAACGAAGGCGGCGACGGCACCCTCGGCGACGACGGCAAGATCCAGTTCGGCATCGAAGTCACGCAGAAGACACCACTCTGGCTCAAGCTGACGTCGGTCGGCAAACCGGGGCATGGGTCGACGCCGCCACCCGCGTCGGCGGTCAATCGTCTCATCCGTGCGCTCGACCGCTTGCAGACGTACGAGTTCGCGCCGCGGGTCATTCCGGCGGTGAAATCATATCTCGCCGCGATCGCTCCGTCGGCGCCGGCGAAATGGCGAGACGGGTTCACCGATCCATCGAAGCTGATCGCCGATAGGAATACGCTCATGGAGCTTCAGGTCGAGCAACCGGAGATTGCTGGATTGCTGCGGAATACCTGCTCGATCACCATGCTTCAGGCGAGCAACAAGATCAATGTGATCCCTCCGGAGGCGCAGGCGCAGGTCGACTGCCGGCTTCTGCCCGATCAGGATCGCGAGGCATTTCTGCGCGAGTTCGCCGCGGCCATCAACGATCCGTCGATCACGATCGAGACGATCATCGGCTTCTCGGCGGCGGTGTCGTCGACGAACAGCCCGCTCTATCGATCGATCGTCGACGTCGTCAAGCGGAACTATCCGGCGGCGAGCATCGCGCCCGCGGTATCGACCGGTTTCACCGACAGCCATTGGTTCCGCGATCTTGGCATCGCGAGCTTCGGCTTCGCGCCGTTTCTCATTCCCGAAAATGACGAGAGCGGCGTGCACGGGAACAACGAGCGCATCTCGGTCGCGAACGTGCGAAAAGGAACGGAAATGATGGTCGAGCTCGTGCGCGCGGTCGCCGCGGCGAAGCCGGTTCCTTAGCTCGCCGCGACCTCAAATGCCCTTCCCTTGGAGAGCGACCCGTCGCACGATGATGTCATGAAGAAAATCCTCGGCCTCCTTCTCTTTGCCGCGACCGCCGCGGCGCAGACGCCTGATCCCGCGCTTCTCATCGCAATGCGCGGCATCAAAGCGATCGACAACCACTCGCATCCGCCTGCGCTCGTGGCGGCTGGACAGAAGGACGATGACTTTGACGCCCTTCCCTGCGATCCGCTCGAGCCGACGAATCCAACGATCAGTGGCCGGCCCGAGAACCCCCGATTCATCGCCGCGTGGAAAGCGATGTTCGGCTACAAGTACAACGACACCGACTCGCTGCACGTGCGCAGCCTACTCGCGGCCAAACAGCGGGTGAAGGCTGCGAAGGGAGACAACTATCCGGCGTGGGTGCTCGACCAGCTCGGCATCGAAACGGAGCTCGCGAATCGCGTCGCGATCGGGCGCGGACTCAACGCGCCGCGCTTTCGCTGGGTGCCGTTCGACGACGCGCTTCTGTTTCCGCTCGACAACACTGAAGTCGCCGCGGCCACGCCCGATCGAAAGATCTTCTTTGCCCGCGAAGACGCGCTGCGACGCCGGTATATGAAAGATCTCAACGTCACTCAGCTTCCGGCGACGCTCGATGGGTATCTGTCGCAGGTCGTCGTGCCGACGCTCGAGCGTCAGCGGCGCACGGGCGCCGTCGCGGTCAAGTTCGAGGTGGCCTATTTGCGTTCGCTGAACTTCACGCGCGGCGATCGCGCGGCCGCCGATCGCGCGTATGCCAGGCACGTCGCCGGTGGTGTGCCCAACGCAACAGACTACACGGCGCTGCAGGACGTCATCTTTCATCACATTGCCGCCGAAGCGGGACGGCTCGGCATGCCGGTCCACATTCACACAGGATATGGATGCGGCGGCTACTTCGAGCTCGCGGGAGCGAATCCGCTGTTGCTCGAGCCCGTGCTCGACGATCCGACGTTGCGCGGGACCAAGTTCGTGCTGCTGCACGGAGGCGCTGGTCCATTCTCGCAAGCGATCGCGCCGCTCTTGATGAAGCCGAACGTCTACACCGATTTCTCCGAGCAAACATGGCTGCTGCCGACACGCGAGCTGAGCAAGAACATTCGCTATTGGCTCGAGTGGTATCCGGAGAAAGTGCTGTTCGGCACCGACCTCTCGCCCGGTTCGCCGCAGATCGACTGGGAAGAGATCGGTTGGCAGACGACAACGTCGGCGCGCGAGGCACTGGCGATTGCGCTCACAGGAATGATGAACGACGGGGAGATCACCCGCGCGCGGGCGCTGGAGATGGGACGCATGGTCCTCCGTGAGAATGCGATCGGATTGTATGGGTGGGCCAAGCCGTAATCGAAACGGCGTTGCAAGCGGGGAACACGCGATCTGGTCGACAGCAGATCTGTCGGCTACGTTGAAACGCATGGAAGGAATCGGGCACGCCCTCGACGATGATCGGTCGGTCAACCTCGCGTCCGTGTTCCCCGGCAACGGAGAAATGGCCGCGCGCTGTCGCGCGTTCGATTGGGCGTCAACGCCCCTTGGCCGCGTTTCATCGTGGCCGCAGAGTCTCCGCACGACCGTCGGCATCGTTCTCGCCTGCCGCAACCCCATGTTCTTGTGGTGGGGACCGGAGCTGATCCAGATCTACAACGACGCCTATCGGCCAAGCTTCGGGCGGAGTGGGCGTCATCCGATCGCGCTCGGCATGCCTGGACGCGAATGCTGGACAGAGATCTGGCCCATCATCGGGCCGCAGATCGAGCAAGTCATGACGACCGGCGAATCGACGTGGCACGAGGATCAACTCGTCCCGATCGAGCGCAACGGTCGTCTCGAAGACGTTTGGTGGACGTACAGCTACAGTCCCGTGTTCGACGATGACGGGCGCATCGGTGGCACGCTCGTCGTCTGTCAGGAGACCACGCAGCGCGTGCTGGCGGAAGGCCGGCTGCGCGCGATCTACGATGGGACGTTCGAGTACATCGGGCTGCTCTCGCTCGACGGAACGCTGCTCGAGGCGAACCGCGCCTCGCTCGAGTTCATCGGGAAGTCGCGCGACGCGGTCATCGGAGTTCCGTTCTGGGAGTCGCCGTGGTTCGCCTTCACATCGGGTGCGCCACAAGCAGTACGCGCAGGGATCGCGCGCGCGGCGGCGGGCGAGTTCGTGCGATATGAATCCCCGATCACGCGGCACAATGGCGAGCAGCGCACGTTCGACATCTCATTGCATCCGATTCGCAACGAACGCGGCGAGACGGTGTTCATCGTCGCGGAGGGACGCGACATCTCCGAGCGGCAGCGTCTGCTCAATGCGCTGCACGTCGAGCGTGCGCGACTCGCCGAAGTGTTTCGTCTCGCACCGTCGTTCCTCGCGGTGTTGCGCGGACCAAATCACGCCTTCGAGCTGGTGAATGAAGCGTACTACAGCGTGATCGGCCGACGCGACATCGTCGGCAAGCCCGTGATCGAGGCGCTGCCCGAGGTTCGCCAGCAAGGGTTCGTCGAGATTCTCGATCGCGTGCTGGCGACAGGCGAGCCATTCGTCGGTCGGGAGCAACGATTGATACTCCAGCGCACGCCCGACGCGCCGCCCGAGGAACGATACGTCGACTTCGTTTACCAGCCCCTCACCGAGGCGGACGGAACTCGGTCGGGGATTGTCGCACACGGCTCCGACGTCACCGAGCAGGTGCTCGCGCGCCGCGACATCGAGCGTCTGTTGATCGAGAGCGAGGAAGCGCGCGCCGAAGCTGAGTCGGCGAATCGGGTCAAGAGCGAATTCCTCGCGATCATGTCGCACGAGCTGCGCACGCCGCTCAACGCGATCGGCGGGTACGCGGATCTCATCGAGATGGGGATTCGTGGTCCCGTCACCGCGGAGCAGCGGGACGACTTACATCGCATTCAGATGAGCCAGCGCCATTTGCTCGGTCTCATCAATGAAGTGTTGAACTACGCGAAGCTCGAGACGGGCACGGTCGAATTCGATGTCACCGAAGTCCACATGCGCGAGGTGCTGGCCGCCGCGGAGTCGCTCGTCGCGCCGCAGGCAAAAGCGAAAGGGTTGACGCTCGCCGTCGGCGATTGCCCGCCGAACATCGTCGTGCATACCGATTCTGAGAAGCTTCGGCAGATTCTCGTGAACCTGTTGTCGAACGCCATCAAGTTCACGGACAAGGGCGGACGGATCGACATGACCTGCCTCGCCGACGCCAAGTGCGTGTACGTGCGCGTCGCCGATACTGGAATCGGTATTCCGGCCGACAAGCTCGACGCCATCTTCGACCCATTCGTTCAAGTTCGTCCGGAGCTCACGCGGCGCCACGACGGGACCGGGCTGGGTTTGGCGATCAGTCGCGACCTCGCGCGCGGCATGGGCGGCGATCTGACGGTCGTGAGCACGCTCGGTCGGGGGAGCCACTTCACGCTGTCGTTGCCACTCTACGCACAGTAGGTAATACATGCGAACGATTTGCTCGGCCGTTCTCGTGGGCTTCGCCGCGATTTCGTCGACGCACGCGCAAGCCACGCCCACTCCCGCCCCTCCGCGAACGCCCCCAATGATCCTGACAACGAACGGCTGGCCCGACGGTCAACAGATTCCGGTCAAATACACGCAAGCCGGCGAGCAGATTTCGCCCGAGCTCGAGTGGACGAACGTGCCTGCGGGGACGGTGAGCTTCGTCGTCAACATGCTCGACCCCGACGTGTCGGTACAAAAAGGGACCGAAACGCAACCGCACTGGATCGTCTGGAACATTCCGGGCACCGCAACCGGATTGCCGGAAAACGTGCCGCACGGCGCGGAGCTGCCGGACGGTATGCGACAGATCAGCGCGAGCGGCCCGCAGTATCGTGGACCTGGCGCGGCAGCGAATGGTCCGCTGCATCACTACACGATCGAAGTTTACGCGCTCGACACGAAGGTGGACGTGACGCCGTCGACGAATGCGCAGCCGGTGACTGCCGCGATCGAAACGCGCGCGAACGTCATGAAAGCGATGCAAGGACACGTGCTCGGCAAAGCAGTGTACGTTGGATTGTTCCGGCGCCCGCAATGAACCTGCGCACAGTCAGGCGACGAGAAAGCGAAAGGCGCCACTGCCCTGAACGGCGGTTACGTCGACTCAGTGCCTGCCAAACGCCGTGACGACGCCGACGCCAATTTCGCGAGGATCGTTACCGCGCTTCGGTCGGAACCGCGCGAGAATTGCGCTGCGCGATGTCGCGATCGATACGCCGAACCAGAGCTGCGTTTGATTCTCGGAACTCTCACCATGCAAGACCCACGACGAAGCGATCGACTCCCATGACACGTTCTGGCGCACCAACAACGGCTCGAGGAATGGTGTCAGACTAGTCGCGCCGGCGAATGTGAACGGCCGGCCAAGGCTCGCCCCGAATCGCGACTCCCGCGTCGTCACTCGGCCCTCCGTGCTCGACTCGGTCGTCGAGAGACGCGTGTATCCGACACCCGCAGTCGGACACAGCGCGAAACCCGCGAACCCAAACGGCGCCGAAAGGGACGCACGTCCGCCGCGCGCCAAACCGTCGACATCGGCCACGCGAGTCGATTGGTAGTCGCCGTCGAGTCGAAGCGGGCCCGCCACACGACCGGTGAGCGACGCGCCCAGACTGGTCTCGTCGAGCGTAGAGTGTGACACGTTTGCTCCCACGGCGATGCGCCGGCCAAGCAAAGGCGTCGGAGCACAGTCTTGCGCACCGGCGGCAGCGCTAACGCCGGTGACAAGTAGCGTCGCCGACAGCGCGCACCGAAAGGACATCGCACTCATCGGCGTTCTCCGATCACAGGACGCATGCTCGAGGTTGCCGCCGCCAGTGTCGACGATGCCGCGGCGGTGCTGACCACGACGCGTCGTTGAGCGCATTTCAGCGGCGTGGTGCTCGTAGCCTGGTCCGAATGGGTTACGCAGGCGGATGCAAGAATACTCGCGTCCACCTTGACGACGACGAGCGCCCGCACGCTCGGATCCTTTGGCCAGACCGCGGCGACTTGCACCGTGCCTTCCTGCAGTACGCGGAAGCGACCGTCGCCGATCATCTCCAGTACGCCCGGGGCGCTCAGTTCCCAATGAAGGCCGGGGTTCGGGATCGCTTGGCCGCTGGAGGTTACGACCGCGGCGTCGATGACCACGGTCTGGCCGAGTGTCGTAGCGGTCAAGGCACTGGCGCTGACCCGCATCGACGCATGCTGGTCATCCGGGCCGAAGGGTGAATTGCTGCACGCGGCCAGCCCGAGGGCCGACGCTCCGACGACGATATACGCGAGCGACCTGCGTGCGGCACGGCCGGCGGCGACGATATAGCGATCCATTGACAGAATCCTCATTTCGGTTCGTTGCATTGTCATCTACTTCGTAACGACGACGGTGACTTTCAGTACGGCGCTTTCGCCGACGGCGAGCCCGCCGACCGTCCAGATTCCCTTCGACGCGTCGTATTGCCCGCGCGTCGCCTCCGACGAAACGAAGCGGAAGCGATCCGCGATCTGATGCTCCACCTCGACGCCGGTCGCCGCGTTTGGTCCAAGATCCTTGACCTCGATCGTGAACACGACGGTTTGGCCGACTTGCGGCGTCTCGGTGCTGGCCGACAGCGCAATGTCGAGCTGCGCTGTCGCCGGCACGAAGTTCACGGTGGGTCGCTCATCGAGCGTCACGCTGTCCATGCTCGCGGTGAGTTTCACCGTATTCACGTGAATGCTGCGCAAGTCCACTTCATAGATGCCGGGCGTCGTCGTCTCGCGAACTGCCGACACCGTGGCGGCACCGTCCAACGCAATCGTGATGTCGCCGGCACGACCGCCGAGCAGATCGCCAGCGGCGTCGCGAAGCTCGATGCGAATGGTCGAATAGCGGGTGCCGTCGGCGGGAACGCTGTCCGCTGGCGTGCTACCGACGTGGGTGCTGTCGGCAGGCAGCGCATAGACATGTGAATGCGTCGCGTCGACCTTGCCGGGTTTCACCGCCGCGGTGACCAGAGAACTGGCGACAACGCTACCCGATCCGTTTACGCCGGTCACGATCACTTTGATGGTGCCGTGCAGGTCATCGCTCGTGAGCACGTAGGTGCTCCCGGTCCCACCAGCGATGTTGACGCAATTGGCGCCGGTGCTGTCGCACCGCTGCCATTGATACGTGAGCGATGGTGCCGGATTTCCGCTCCACGAACCGGTGGTCGCCGTCAATAGTTGGCCGACCTCGGGCGTTCCAGAAATCGTTGGCAGAGTGGTGCTCACCGGTGGCGCCGCCGCGGCGACTACGACCGCCGTCTGTATCGACGCCGCGGTCGAGTTCCCCGACGCGTTCGTTCCCGTGACCGCGATGCGAAGCGTCCGACCGAGATCGCCCTGTGCGAGCACGTATGTCGTTCCCGTCGCACCAGCAATGGCGACGCAGTTCGCGCCGCCGGCATCGCATCGCTGCCACTGGTAGCTGAGTGTCGGGGCGGGCGATCCGGTCCAAGTACCCGGAGTTGCCGTGAGTACTTGTCCGACTTCCGCCGTGCCGCTGATAGACGGCGCCACGGTGTTGACCGGACCAGCCGGAGCGGCGACGATGACGGCCGTTTGCGCGGAAGTCGCCGACGCGTTGCTGGTTGCATTTGTCCCCGTCTCCACGACGCGAATCGTCGCGCCGATGTCGCCGACGACAATCGTATAGGTAGAGGACGTCGCTCCCGCGATGTCGATACAGTTGCTTCCGCCCGAGTCGCAGCGGCGCCACTGATGCGTCAACGTCGGCGCCGGGATTCCGGTCCACGTGCCAATGCTTACCGTGAGCACCTGCCCGACCTGCGCCGTTCCCGAGATCGCCGGCGGTGCGCTGTTCGCCGGTGCCGCACCAGCGGCGATAATCACCACCGTCTGCGCGGATGTCGAGGCGGAGTTGCCGGCAGTGTTCGTGCCGGTCACCACAACTCGAGCAGTGCCGCTCACATCGAGCGCGCCGAGCGTGTACGTCGACGCCGTCGCTCCGGCGATGTCGGCACAGTTATTCCCCGCGGCATCGCAACGACGCCACTGATAAGTAAAGCTCGGCACCGGTACACCGGTCCACGTGCCCGGACTCGCCGTCAAGGTCTGTCCTTCTTGAGCCGTTCCGCTGATGCTTGCAGCCACCGTATTCACCGGCGGCGTCGCCACGACGCCTGTCTGCAACGATGTCACCGATGCATTGCCCGACGCGTTCGTGCCTGTTTCCACGACTCGAATGGTCGCACCGGCATCGCCGCTGGCCAGTACATATGTGGTTGCCGTCGCGCCGGAGATATCGGCGCAGTTGCTGCCCGCTGCATCGCAGCGCTGCCATTGGTGTGTGAGTGTCGGCGCCGGATTCCCGCTCCACGTCCCCGCGTTCGCTGTCAGTGTCTGGCCGACCACCGCAGTGCCGCTGATCGTCGGCAGTACGGTGTTCGATGGCGCGACCGGCGCCAGCGCGACGGTTGTCGTCTGTGTCGACGTCGCCGAGGCGTTACCGGCGCTGTTCGTGCCGGTTACGACAACTCTTATCGTCGCGCCGATGTCGGCGACCGCCAACGAGTATGTCGATCCAGTCGCGCCGACGATGTCCGCGCAGCTCGCGCCAGATACGTCGCAGCGCCGCCACTGATAGGTGAACGACGGTGCTGGTGTTCCCCTCCACGTACCGGTAGTTGCTGTCAGGAGCTGGCCCGCCTGCGCCGTTCCACTAATCGTGGGTAGCAGCGTGTTCGCCGGCGCCTCGGCGACAACCGCCGTCTGCGACGCGGTCGCTGTTGAATTGCCGGACCCGTTCGTTCCAGTAACGGCCACGCGGATCGTATGCGTCGCGTCCCCAGACACGAGTGTGTATGTGGATGCGGTGGCACCCGCGATGTCCGCACAGTTGGTGCCAGCCGAGTCGCAGCTGCGCCATTGGTATGTGAAGGTCGGTGTCGGGAAGCCAGTCCACGTGCCGGGCGATGCGGTCAGGGACTGCCCGACCTGCGCCGTTCCCGAGATCGTCGGCGACGTGGTGTTCGCGGGCGCGGCGGGCGCTGTGGCGACAATCGCGGTCTGCGTGGACACCGCTGTTGCGTTGTCCACCGAGTTGGTGCCGGTCACCGCGACGCGGATCGTGGCGCCGATGTCGGCGACCGCCAGCACGTACGTCGAGGCGGTCGCGCTCACGATGTCAGCGCACGAATTCCCGGCGGCGTCGCATCGACGCCACTGATAGGTAAACGTCGGTGTGGGCGTACCGGTCCATGTGCCGGCGTCCGCCGTCAACGTCTGCCCGGCGGTCGTCGTTCCGGCGATGGTCGGTACGACAGTATTCAGCGGCGCGCTTGCGATGACTGCGGTTTGCGTCGAGGTGCCAGTCGCGTTGCCACTCGTATTCGTGCCGGTGACGATGACACGTAGTGTCGAGCCTACGTCTGCCACGACGAGCGTGTAGGTCGAAGCCGTCGCGCTGGCGATGTCAGCGCAGTTGCTTCCCGCAGCGTCGCAGCGACGCCACTGATACGCGAACGTCGGGGCCGGCGAGCCAGTCCATGTTCCTGTGCTCGACGTCAACACCTGACCCACGGTTGTCGTTCCAGTGATCGACGGGACGACCGTGTTCGCCGGCGCGGCCGGCGGCGCGACGGGCGTACCGGACATCGAGTTTGACGCTGCGCCGCCGCCTTGCGCGTTGACCGCGCGGATGCGCACGCTGTAGGTGGTACCGTTCGTGAGTCCCGTAATGACCAGTGGACTCGCTGTCGTCCCCGCGGCGCGCGTTACCCACGCGCCGCCATCGAGCGAATACTGATAGGTGGTGATCGTTGCGCCGCCGTCGTTGGCCGGCGCGGTAAACGCCACAGACAACTGCGCCGTCGCCGCGGTGATCGACGTGATGGCCGGCGCGGCCGGTGTCGTGGCCGAGACCGTGAAGCTGTTAGAGATTACTGACAGCAGCGACGTGGCCTTCGCTCGCAGGGTGTAGCTTCCCGGCACGCTGAATGAAAGGTTGCTGAACGTCGCAGTGCCGTTCACCGCGTTCACCGTCGTCGTGCCAAGGATGGTGCCGCCTACGGGGCCGGTCGCGACCTCGAGAGTCACGGCGTTCGTGGCGCCCGACGCGAGGGTTCCGTCGGAGTTGCGAACCTCGAGCGAGACGGGGCTCAGCGTCGCATACGCGTTTGCCGCTGCGGGCTGCGCGGTGTAGGCAAGTTGGGTCCCGGTGACGGGCAGCGACGCGCCCGACGTCGTACTCAGGCTCACCACGACGTTGTTACCGGCGGCGTCGGCGAGCCAATCGCGCACCGTCGCCACGGCACCGAACGAACCACCGGTGGTGAAGAATGCGGTCGTCAGCGCGCTCGCGCCGCTACCGTCGGGCTCTACGATCTTCGACACGTCGCCATGAAACCACGCGGCGGGAATGCGTACCTCGAAGCCATTGAAGGCGTCGGTCGCGACCCCTTCCCAACCGATGGCCGTGCCGTCTGGCGTGCTCCCGCCATTGTCGGCGTCGGTGCCGGTGAAGGAGCTCGTCGTGAACGCGCCCATCAGCGGGTAGTTACCGCTCCCGTCGACCGCGTACCGCTTGAGGGCAATGCGCACGCGTCCAACTGACGGCGCATTGGGCCCACTGAAGATCGGCCGGAGCGTCAGCAAGTGATCGACTCGCCCAGCCGGAGCGCCGCCGAGGTTTAGCTGCAGGTTGAAATTCGTCGGCTCTTCGGGGACGCCCTTGTGATCGATGCGGATGTAGACATACTGGATCACATTCGTCGGCGAGACGGCGGCGCTGCCACCGTTCTGCGTTCCGACCGAGAGCCAGACGCGCG
This sequence comes from Gemmatimonadaceae bacterium, assembly GCA_025934075.1. GTDB lineage: Bacteria > Gemmatimonadota > Gemmatimonadetes > Gemmatimonadales > Gemmatimonadaceae > JAQBQB01. The sequence goes on along the minus strand of JAICYT010000042.1, from coordinate 8,323 downwards.
CGAAGTTCGAGCCTGGTTGTGGAATCGAGTAGTCGTGGAGGTCGGTGACCATCAACACGCCGGAAATCGGACTCGCGATGGTGCCCCAGAGCGGAAACTGCGCCGATGGTCCGGGCACGAGGTCGCCGCCTTTGACGAATTGCGCGGCGGCGCTGCTGGTCGCGACTATTCCGAGGGCGAGGCCGACGGCGAGACGTCGAACTGCTCGGATTGCGGTGGATCGAAGGCTGACAAAAGGGTAAGCGACGAGAGCGACTCGGCCGGCGTCGGCCAGAGATTGATTGATCGGCATGACAGCGGGAAAGGGCGAAGAGCGGTGCCGGCCCGACGCGACGACGCGAAGGGAGTCGCGTCTAACGTGCGGATCGGGGGCCGCCTCGAAGCGGCCCATCAGGAGGGAATTGCCGAGCTCGTTCGTGTTTGACTGCTTTGAAGACTGCGTGCTTCACGTATCGCAACGAATTCGCCGCGATGATCACGTTGCAGCCAGCACCTGCGGGCGATCAACGCGATGCGGACATCATCAGATCCGGATATACCCCCGTGGCTTACCTGCGGAGTTGCGTCGCCAGCGCGTGTCGACTTGAGCGCGCTCGGCGACAATGTGAATGGTCTCCGAACGACTGCGGGCGCGGCTTTCCGCCGGTCCTCAGCGCGAACGCGCTTTAGAGAACACTGGAGCCCTAGGCAGGGCCTGCGACCATTCGGCGTTTGGAGCAACGCTCTTTACACAGAGGGTACAGAGACTGTCACTCGCCCTCGCCACGCGATTGCGGGCCGGGCAGCCAAGAGGAGCTAGACAAATTCCGTGGAATCCGTGTCATTCCGTGGCGAGCCGTTCAGGCAGGAAGCAGATCCTTCGTCGCTTCACTCCTCAGGATGACGGCGTCGGAGCGTTCCACCGGTCCACTCTTTCCTCGGACGCAATGCGAATACACGGATTGTTCCTTCTCCTCATCGGCACGAGCGCGTTGGCACAGGGCGCTGCGCATGCAGACAGCGCGCGACTCACGAGTGCGAGGCTGTCCGGACTCAAGCTCCGCTCGATTGGACCAGCGCTCACGTCGGGTCGCATTGCCGACGTCGCCGTGCATCCCACGGACAAATCGATCTGGTACGTCGCGTCGGCGGCGGGCGGCGTCTGGAAAACGACCAACGCCGGCACGTCGTTCACGCCGGTGTTCGACGGCGAAGGCTCCTTCTCCATCGGTGCGGTCACGATCGACCAACGGAACCCGAACGTTGTCTGGGTTGGCACCGGCGAGAACAATGCGCAGCGCGTCGTCGCCTACGGCGACGGAGTGTACAAGTCCATCGACGGCGGCAAGAGCTGGAAGAACATGGGGCTCAAGGAGTCCGAGCACATTGGGCGCATCATCGTCGATCCGCGCAACTCCGACATCGTGTACGTCGCGGCGCAGGGGCCGCTCTGGAGCAAAGGCGGCGATCGCGGCGTCTACAAGACGATCGATGGCGGCAAGACGTGGACGCGTGTGCTCGCCGTCGACGACTGGACAGGAGCGAACGACATCCAGCTCGATCCGCGCAATCCCGACCTGCTTGTCGCCACGATGTGGCAGCGCAACCGTCGCGTCTTCGCCTTCATCGCCGGCGGCCCAGGATCGGCGGTCTATCGCTCGACGGACGCCGGCAAGACATGGAACAAGTCGCAGTCGGGATTTCCGAGCGAAGACCTGGGACGCATCGGCCTCTCGATGTCACCGGCGAATCCGAGCGTCGTGTATGCGGTTGCCGAGGCGGCGAACAACAAAGGCGGATTCTTCCGCTCTCGCGACGGCGGTGCGAGTTGGGAGCGCATGAGCGACTACCAGACGGGCGGCAACTACTACAACGAGATCTTCGCCGATCCGAAAGACGTCGATCGAGTGTATGCCGTCGACGTCAACCTCCAAGTCAGCGACGACGGTGGTAAGACGTTCCACCGCGTCGGCGAGAATCTCAAGCACGTCGACAACCACTTGGTGTGGATCGACCCCGACAACACCGATCATCTCATCGTCGGCTGCGACGGCGGCATCTACGAGACCTTCGATCGTGGTCACACGTGGCGGTTTGCCGCCAACCTGCCGATCACGCAGTACTATCGCGTCGCGACGGACAACTCCCTGCCCTTCTATAGAGTGTACGGCGGCGCGCAGGACAACTTCTCTGTTGGCGGCCCCAGTCGGACGCGCACGAACAACGGCATTCGCAATGCCGACTGGTTCATCACCTCGGGCGGCGACGGATTCGGCAGCGTCGTCGATCCGGTTGACCCGAACACAGTCTACGCCGAATCACAATTCGGAAACTTGTCGCGCTTCGATCTGCGCACGGGCGAGGTCGTCGGCATTCAACCATTCGACTCCACCGGCGAAGCGCTGCGCTGGAATTGGGACTCGCCGCTGTTCGTGAGCCCGCACTCGCACACGCGCATCTACTTTGCGGCCAACCGCGTGTTTCGCAGCGACGATCGCGGCGACTCGTGGCACGCAGTCAGTCCAGACATCACCCGACAGATCGATCGCACGAAGCTCAAAGCAATGGATCGCGTTTGGAGCGTCGACGCCGTCGGACGCAACGTGTCGACCACACTGTTCGGCACGATCGTGAATATCGCCGAATCGCCGATCAAGGAAGGCTTGCTGTTCGCGGGGACAGACGATGGTCGCATCAGCATCACCGAAGACGGCGGCGCGCACTGGCGGCCGATCGATCATTTCACCGGCGTTCCCGATACATCGGTCGTGTCGCACATCACGCCGTCGCAGCACGACGTGAACACCATCTATGCGACACTCCAGAACGAACAATCAGGCGACTTCAAACCGTACGTCGTGAAGAGCACCGACCTCGGAAAAACCTGGACGAACATCGCGGGCAATCTCCCCGCGCGAGGGTCGACGTGGGCAATCGCCGAAGATCACGTCGATCGCAATTTGCTGTTCGTCGGAACAGAGTTTGGATTGTTCTTCACGAACGACGGCGGTAAGAAGTGGGTGCAACTCAAAGGTGGGCTGCCGACGATTCAAGTGCGCGACCTCACCATTCAGAAGCGCGAAAACGATCTCGTCGTCGCGACCTTCGGGCGCGGCTTCTACATTCTCGACGACTATTCGCCGCTGCGAACCGTCAACGAACAAACGCTCGCGCAAGCCGCGACGCTCTTCCCCGTGAAAGCGGCGCCGCTCTACGTCGAGTCATCGCCTCTTGGGCTGCCGGGCGGATCGTTCCAAGGAGCCAATCACTTCATGGCGCCGAATCCGCCGTTCGGTGCGGTGTTCACCTATTATCTCAAGGACTCGATCGAATCGCGTCGTGACCAACGGCTCAAGGCGGAAGCTGCGGCCGAGAAGAAGGGTGTGGACGTGTTCTATCCGCCGTGGGATTCGTTGAAGGCCGAGGATCGTCAAGAGAATCCCGCGGTCGTTGTGACCGTGAGCGACGGCAATGGGCAAGTCGTGCGACGTTTCACCGCGCCGACGTCCGCCGGCATCAATCGCGTCGCGTGGGACTTGAGACTTCAACCGACCGAGCCGGTCAACGGACCGCCGTTCAAGGTCGACCCGGACTATCCGTTCAACTCGCCGCCGCTTGCGCCGTTCGCTCCTCCGGGCACGTACCAAGTCGCACTCAGCAAACGCGTCGACGGCGTGTTCACGCCACTCGGCGCACCGCAACGATTCCAAGTCGTCGACGTCGACACCGTTCCGGGCCGCACAATGGCGACGCTCGCGCAGCAAGAGAGCATTGCTGAGCTCGAGCGCTCGGTGCTCGGCACGTCGGCGCTGATCAATGAGACGCTCACGCGCATCGGATTCTTCAAGCGCGCGATCGACGAAGCGCCTGGAGCCGACACGACGCTCGCGCACCGCGTACGAATTCTGGAAAACGAATTGCGCGACGCGCGCGAGTCGCTCACGGGCGACCCAACCCTCGCACGACGCAATGAAGCGACGCCGCCGGCTCTTCAAGGCCGACTCCAAGGCGCGATCGGCAATGCGTGGACGAGCTCACTTTCTGCGCTCAACCCATCCCAACAATCACAGATCGACCTCGTGCGACGCGAGTTCAACGGTGTGCTCGCGCGCGTGCGGCAGCTCGTGGACGTCGACTTGAAGAACCTCGAGCAAGCGGCCGAAGCGGCTGGTGTCGCGTGGACGAGCGGGAGGATTCCGCGATCACCTGATTGAGCGTCGGAGAAACCGACACCGTCGCGAGCCGTGGTGGCGAACTTCATGCGTCGCCACCACGCCCTCAACTCGCGTGGGTGAATTATGCAATCGATCAAAGCGAGGCTCACGGTCGTCGCCGCGAGCGCGATGATCGCCGGGTCAGGCGCTCCCGCTTTCGTGCTCGCCGCGCAAGGCAACGACCTCGTCAACGAGGTGAGGAAGGAGCTGCGCAGCCTGCCGTCGTACGGCGTGTTCGATCTACTCACATTCGTCGCGAACCCTGACGGCTCTGTCGTCCTGGCCGGCTACGTGGTCAATTCATCGTTGAAGACCGACGCCGAAAAAGCAGTCGCGGGCATCAAGGGCGTGACGAAGGTCGACAACCGGATCGAAGTGGCGCCGAACAGCATCGCGGACGACGAGGTGCGCCGACGAATCTTTCGCGCGATCTATCGCGATCCGTTTCTCGCCAAATACGGAACGGCCGCCGACGAGATGGCCGCGACCCGGCCCCGCTTCAGTCCCTGGGGAAACCGCTTCCACGACTTTCCCATTTTTCGCGGATCTCGCTGGATGCAGGCGCCTTTCTTTGGGGAAGAACCGGTGGGTGATTACGGAATCCACATTCTCGTCAAAAATGGAGTCGTGACGCTAGTTGGCGAGGTCGACAGCGAGGACGACAAGAAGACCGTCGTCGCGAATGCGTCGCGAGTCGCGGCCGCATCGAAGGTGGTCGACGCGCTGTACGTGCGTCCAAAAAAATAGCGCGGGTCGACCACACTCGACCGCTGGCGGGGCATTCGGCCGCCGCGCATGTTCTTGGGATGACCAGAACCTTTGCATCGCTCGCTTGTGCCGCGTTGCTCGCGCTGCCGCACACCGCGATAGCCCAGGGCTATCCATTCAGCCAACGCGGCAGCGTCACGCAAACCATCGCGTTCACGAACATCAGCGTGACGTACGGCCGCCCGGTTGCGCGTGGCCGAGCGCTCTTTGGCCAGCTCGTGCCGTGGGACAGCATCTGGCACCCGGGCGCGGACTCGGCGACACTCATGCGAGTCGACCACGACGTGCTGCTCGAAGGGCACCAAGTGAAGGCCGGTGAGTATTCACTGTGGCTCATTCCACGTGCGAAGGCGCCATGGACGGTGATCCTGAGTCGCGCCGCGCACACTTTTCACAAACCGTATCCCGGCGCGTCGTTCGACGTGCTTCGCTTCGACGTGACGCCGGAGCCGGTGTCGCACATGGAAAGCCTGGCGATCTACTTCCCGGTCGTATTGCGGGATGAAGCCACGATGCGCATTCACTGGGGGGAGACCGCCGTGCCAATTCGCATCAAAGCTCCGTACCGTCCCGAATGACTCACCTCACGGAAGGCCTCGCCGAAGCCGAGGCCGAAGTCGAGGCACATAGCGCGTCACTCAAGAAAGAGCTCGGCGTGCGCGACCTCGTGCTCACGCAAATTCTGTTCATCGTTGGCCTCACGTGGGTCGGCGTCGCCGGAAAGATCGGACCATCGCACGTCGTCTTGTGGGTGCTCGCCATTCTGCTGTTCTACCTGCCATCGGCAGCAGTGGTGATCTACCTCAACCGCCTGATGCCGCTCGAGGGCGGTTTGTACCAATGGGCGAAGCTCGGGTTCAGCGAGACCGTCGGCTTCATGCTCGCGTGGAATCTGTGGTTGTATGTAATCGTGAATACGTCGGAGATCGGGCTGCAGAGCGCGACGTACCTCTCGTACGCGCTCGGACCGCGCGCGGCGTGGATGACGACGAGCACCTGGTTCGTCGCGCTCGCGACAACCGTGCTGCTCGGCATGCTCGTCGTCGTGTCGACGGTTGGTTTGTCGATCGGAAAGTGGGTGCACAACGTCGGCGGCATCATGATGCTCATGATTTTCGCGGCTCTGGTGCTGCTCCCCTTCTTGAGCCTGGCCACCGGACACTTGCACGAGTACCACCCACTTCGCACGACCGCGCCCGCGTTCTCGTTGTTCAATCTCAACATCCTCGGCAAGCTTGCTTTCGGCGCACTCGGCGGATTCGAGTACATGGCGATCCTTGCCGGTGAGACGAAGGCGCCGGGACGATCGGTGAGTCGCTCCGTTTGGATCGCGTCGCCGATCATCGCCATCATGTTCGTCATGGGGACGAGCACGGTCGTCGCACTCGTTCCACAAGCCGACATCGATCTCGTCGGACCGGTGCCTCAAGTGCTGCGCATCGGGTTCGGGCCGTTCGGCATCGCGTCGCAGCTGGTAACGATCGCGATTCTGATGACGCTCGCGATGCGCGTCGCGCAGACGAGCGTCAATTTCACCGGCATCGCGCGTCTGCCGATGGTCGCCGGCTGGGATCGACTGCTGCCGGAATGGTTCACGCGGCTGCACGCGACCTATCGGACGCCAGTCAACTCCATTCTCGCGGTCGGACTCACGGCGCTCGTGATTGCGTTACTCAGTCTCATTGGTGTCGGACAAGCCGAGGCGTTCCAGCTTTTGTTCAACGCGGGCGGAATGTTTTACGCGTTGACGTATGTGGTGATGTTCGCGATTCCATTGTTCGGACTGCGTGGCGTTACACCGCGGCCGCCGCTATGGTTGCGAGCGGCGTCATTCTCCGGACTCGTGATGACGCTTCTCTACGTGGTGCTCTCGGCATTTCCGATCATCCAAGTGGCGAGCGTGGCAACGTTCGCGCTCAAGATCTCCGGGGTGATCGTGGGTGCGAATGTGATCGGCGTCGGGATTCTGGTCTCGGCGCAACGACGGAGGCTGGCGCCGGCGGAGGTGGTTGGGTCCGAGGCGTAGGGTTTGTCATGGCGTCAGGAATGGATTGGCGCTCGAGTGATCCACCCGAAAAGTGGCCCGAGGGGAATCCGGGCAGTACAATATCCGGCCATGCCGCGCCCATCCGCCCACCAGACCTTCACCAAAGCGCTCGACGCCCTCGTGGCCGAGGTCGAGCAGGATCGTAGTGTGCTCGCGGCGATCCTTTGCGGCAGCCTGTCGCACGATACTGTGTGGGACAAATCAGACATCGACCTCGTGCTCGTGACGATCGACGATCGCAAGAGCGACGAGCGCGGCGTCAGTCTCTACGCCGACGGCGTGAACACGCACGCGATTCTGTTGACACGCACCGAGTTTCGCAAAACTGTCGAAGGCTCGGTCGCGAACTCGTTCGTTCACTCATTGCTCGCGAAAGGGCGACTGCTCTACACACACGACGAGAGCATCGCGACGCTGTGCGAGCGGCTGCATGCGATGGGCGACCGAGATCGACAGATTCAGTTGCTCAGCGCTGGCACGGCGGTCTTGCCGTCGCTCTATAAAGCGCACAAGTGGTTCGTCACGCGCAAGGACTTGGATTACACCGCGCTCTGGATCCTCTACACGGCGACGCCACTCGCGCGCGTCGAGGTCATTGGGGCCGGGTTGCTCGCTGACCGCGAGGTGATTCCACAAGCGACGACACTCAATGGTCCATTCTTCAAGACCATCTATCATGATTTGCTGAACAACAAGAAAACCGCGACCGCCGTGAAGGCGGCGCTGGACGCGATCGATGGATATCTGGTCGAACGCACGGCGCAGCTCTATGGTCTCGTGCTCGAGCACCTCCGCGACGTCGGCGAAGCACGATCGACGACCGACATCGACGATCACTTCAAGCGCAACTTTGGCGTCGCCCACGTGAACACGGCGTGCGAGTACCTCGCCGACCGCGGCCTGCTCGGCAAAGCCTCCGTTCCGGTGAAGCTCACACGACACAGCAACGTCGAGGTGCAAGAGATGGCGTTCTTCCACCTATGAGTGCGCGGAAGCCGGCTGCCAAGGTCGCCCGCACGACGGTCGCCGTGCAGGGCGCACGCGTGCACAACCTCAAGAACGTCTCGCTGGAAATCCCGCGCGACCAGCTCGTCGTCATCACCGGACTCTCGGGATCCGGCAAGTCGTCGCTCGCGTTCGACACGATCTACGCCGAAGGCCAGCGACGCTACATGGAGTCGCTCTCGAGCTACGCGAAGCGATTCGTCGCGCAAGTGGCGAAGCCCGACGTCGATTTCGTGTTCGGCCTGTCACCCGTCATCTCGATCGAGCAGAAGACGCTCATGAGCAATCCGCGATCGACGGTCGGCACGAT
>JAICYT010000037.1 GCA_025934075.1 Gemmatimonadaceae bacterium | reverse complement strand
TCCTCGAGGCGATCGCGTGGGCTCTCTACGGAATGCCCGCGGCGCGCGGCACGCGCGAATCGATTCGCTCGTATCGCGCTGGCCCGCGCGCCGCCGTCAGCGTCGAGCTGGACTTCGAGCTTGGCGGACATCGCTGTCTCGTCACGCGCGGCCTGACCAACGCCGAGCTCTATCTCGACGGTTCCAACGCTCCGATCGCGACAGGAATCACGAGTGTAACGGAGCTCTTGCGTCGCCGGCTCGGCATGAGCCACGACGAATTCTTCAACACGTATTTCACGGGGCAGAAAGAGCTCAGCGTGATGGCCGCGATGGCGCCCGCCGAGCGTGCGCAATTTTTGTCGCGCGTGTTGGGGTATGAGCGAATTCGTACGGCACAGGGACTCGTGCGCGAACGACGCAAGGCGATCGTCGCCGAGACGGCTGGGTTGCGATCGGGCATGTCGGATCCGGAGACGGTGAATCGCGCGCTCACCGAGGCGCAGTCGCGTCTGACGGACGCACGTGCACGCGCGAATGCGGCTGGACTGCGGCGCGTGGCCGCCCGTCGCGGCCTCGATGAGGTCACGCCGCGTTGGGAAGCGATGCAGCGCGAGCGTGATGCGCTGCAGGCGCTCGTGTCGGAAATGCGCGTCGTCGACGGCGAACGTATCGCGCTCGAGCGTGACGTATCGCGCGTCGAGCGCGAGCTCGCCGATGCCGCGCTGGCGCGCGAGGAGGTCAATCGACTCGCGGTCGAGCTGACCGAGCTGCCGGCGCTCCAAGCGGAAATGCGTGCGCTGGATCGCGCCTGCAACGAGGCTGCGCGACGACGAACCCTCGATGAATCCGAGCGCGCCGTGTTGGATGAGCTCGCGAAGCTCCGCGATCGGCGAGCGAAGATCGAAGCGGCGCCGGCGTTGGAGCTGGAGGTTACGGAGCAATTGACGCAGGCGCGTGCGGAGTTGGAGCGCGTGCAGCTGGAGTTCGAGCGTACGCAGACCGATTGGGTTCGCGACAAACAAGAAGCGGAGACGAAGCGTCAAACGTTGGCCGATCAATTGGGTGACGTCCGCCGGCAACGCGAGCAGATCGTGGAGCTCGGCGAGAACGGGACTTGTCCGATTTGCGCGCGTCCACTACAAACGCATTTCCGCACGGTGCTCGAGTTCCTCGACAATCAGATCGAGACGATCACCGTCGACGGCAAGTACTATCGTGCGCGCATCGAGCAATTGGAGGCGATGCCGCCGGAGGTGAGGGCGCTCGACGAGCAGCGTCGTCAACTATTCGAGAATCTCGGAAAGCTCGAGCGGCGCCTCGCAAAAGTACAGGCGGCCGTTCAGGAGCTGGGCGGTCTCACGCGCGACCTGGCGAGCAAAGAAGAGCGCTACACGGTCGTGCATCGTGAGCTCGATACGATCGCCGTGTCATACGACGCTACTCGGCACGAACACGTACGACAGACCATCGAGCGATTGACGCCGCTCTCGGTGCGCGCGGCGAGGCTTACCGCGCAGCTCGAGCGCGAGCCGCAGCTCACTGCCGAACGTGAGCGGATTCGCGCGAGCGTGTCGCACGTCGTCGCCCGGCTCGCCGACCTGACCGAGCGTGGCAAACGCTTCACATTTTCCGATGCGACGTTCGCCGAGCTTCGCGAGCGGTACGAGCAGGCGGCGGCAGAGCTGCGCTCGGCGGAGCTCGCCGCGGTGGCGGCAGATGCCGAGCTGGCGTCGGCGCAGGTTGCGTTCGAAGCGGCCGAAGAGGCGAAGATGGAGCTCGCGAAGCACGAAGAGCGCCTTGGCGTGCTCATTCGCGAGCGCCGCTTGCACGAGGAGCTGGATCGGGCGTTCACGGACCTGCGCACCGATCTGAATCAGGCGTTGCGTCCGGAGATCTCCGACTTGGCGAGTCGCTACATTCGTGACTTGACCGACGGGCGGTATTCCGAGATCGAGCTCGATGACCAGTACAACATCATCGTGCTCGAGGACGCGATCCCAAAGCCGGTGATTTCGGGTGGCGAAGAAGATCTCGCGAACTTGGTATTGCGATTGGCGATCTCGGAGATGATCGCCGAACGTGCCGGGCACGCATTTTCACTGTTGATTCTGGACGAGGTTTTTGGATCGCTGGACGAAGCGCGGCGACACAACGTCGTCGACCTTCTGCGGCGACTCCAGGACCGCTTCGAGCAGGTCATTCTCATTACGCACATCGAGTCGGTACGCGAAGGTCTGGATCGCGTCATCACGGTTCGCTATGACGAGGAGACCGGAAGCGCCCGTCTCGAGACTGAATTGCCCGGTGGCGGCACGCAGGTCGACGTGCAGGCGGGAGCGGCCGACTGATGGCGACCTCGCGCTCGTGGCGCCAGCACACGGTCGAAGGGCCGTACCGCGCGCAACTCGGTGAGATCGGCGAGCTGAATCAAATTTTCAGCGACTCGTTCACGGAACGCTATCGTCGCGACGGAATGGTCGGCGTGCGCGTCCCGTTTCTGAATCCGACGATCTGGCGGTACGCGATCGAGGATGCGGATGACGGCGCACTGTTGTGGCGCGACGAGCGGGGACACATCGTCGCGTTCAACATGGTGCATCAGTCGGGCAAGGAGGGATGGATGGGACCTCTCGCCGTGCGCACCGAGTTCCAAGGCGCCGGCACCGGGAAGGAGATTGTCACCCGCGGCGTCGAATGGCTCAAAGCACGAGGCACCAACGTCATTGGGCTCGAGACGATGCCCCGCACGATGGACAACATCGGCTTCTATTCGCGCCTCGGATTTCTTCCTGGTCGATTGACCATCACGACCACGCTCGAGGCAGCGTACGGAGATCTTCCCGCGGCGGTCATTGGTCGTCTGTCACCGAAGGCGCGCGATGACGCACTCTCCGAATGCCGCGCGCTCGTTCAGCGTCTGTTGCCGGGCTATGACTATACGCGTGAGATCATACTCACCCACGAACTTTCTCTGGGCGACACGGTATTGCTCTACGACGGCGACACGCTGATCGGGTTTGCTCTCGCGCATACGGTGCCGCTGGTCGAGGGTCGCGCGCGCGAAGAGTTGCGGGTCCTCAAGCTGGTGCTCGAGGATGAATCGCGCTTTGTGGATCTCGTTCGCGCCATCGCCGACTTTGCGCGCCGCAGCGGAACTCGCCGGGTCGCGCTTCGACTGCAGGGCGAATTTATCAATGCGTACCATCGGGTGATTGCGCTCGGTGGTCATGTTCGGTGGACGGATCTGCGCATGTCGCTGGCGGATTTCGCGGAGCGGCGTCCGGATCGGGGTTTGGTGTTGTCTAATTGGGAGATTTGAGTGTCGAAGTTGTGCGGGAACGAGGCAGGAGCGGATTCCGCCGATCGGGGTTCAGGGGCGCCTTCAACTACGTACAAGAAGCTTTCACCGCAGAGGCGCAGAGGGGCGGAGAACAGCTTCACCTGCTTCATCGCGGACGACGCGGAGAACGCAGAGGACCAATCCTAGCACAAACGAAGGCTGTGACCCGGCGCATCGGCGACGGTCAGACCGTAAGGAAGTCGTTCGGAGGTAACGCGATCGCGATTCGCGCGATATCTTGGAGCACCTTTCCTTGCCTCCGGCCACCTCGCTTCTCCCGCCGACAAGGGCAGCAACGTTCGGCCGTCCAATTCGGAGTTCTCACATGATTCAGCAACAGCGACGCAAACGAGTCTCGCGCCGTGCCGTTCGATTCGTCGTCGGCCTGACGTTCATGTCCTTGGGCGGGTGCTCGCACAAGCATGTCGACACCGCCGAAGACTACCGACCGGATCCAATTTTGGTCCACGTCCGCAACGAGAACTTCCTCGACATGAACGTGTACGCCGTCATCAGTGGCGTCTCGCGCCGACTTGGCATGGTTACCGGAAATGGTGCTGGCGATTTCAAGATCAGCTGGTCGGTGGCCTATGGTCAGCCGATCGTGCTCCGCGCGGTACCGATCGGCGGTAGCGGCAGCGTCTACTCCCCGTCGTTGTCGGTTGGCGAGGGTCAGGAGATCGAGTTCAAGATTGCGTCCACCCTGCGACAGAGTACAGCGATCGTCCGCGAGCCGTAGCGACTCTCGCCACCGGTGACGCGACTCGTCATCCTGCTCGCAACGTACCTGCTGATTGCCGTTCGGCAGGTTCCATTTCTTCGACTCAATCGACCGGCCGCGGCGCTTCTTGGCGCGGTGGCCATGGTGACCATCGGCGGCCTGCCGCTCCATGACGCGTACGCGGCGATCGACCTCGATGTCATGGTGTTCCTGCTCGGCGTGTTGCTGATGACAGGATATCTCGAGGCCGGCGGCTTCTTCGAGTGGGCGGCACGACACATCGTCATTCGAGCGAAGTCGGCGCGGGGACTGTTGGCCGCCGTCGTCGCCATGAGCGGCATCCTGTCGGCCTTCTTCGTCAACGACACGATCTGCCTCGTGCTCACGCCGTTGATGCTCGCCGTGCTACGACCACTGGGACTACGGCCGTTGCCGTTCCTTCTCGCCATCGCGCTCGGCGCCAATGTCGGCAGCGCGATGACGCCGACCGGCAACCCGCAGAACATGCTGATTGGCGTGGCGAGCGGCATTCATTTCGCGCGATTCATCGCGTCGCTCGCACTTCCATCGCTGGGCGGGTTGTTCATCGTGTTCGGCGTGCTCAGCATCGCGCACCGTCGTGATCTCGTGGCCGAGCTGCCACGTGATCTCGTGGTGCCTCACGCGCCGTTCGATCGGCCGCTGGTCATTCGCGCACTCATCACGTTCAGCGGCGCGCTGGTGTTCTGGCTCGCCGGTGTCTCGCTGCCACTCGTCGCGATCACCGCGGCCGCAATTCTGCTCGCGATCGCGCAGCGCGATCCGGCTGAAGCGTTCGCGAAGGTCGAATGGTCGCTGCTGCTGTTCTTCGGCGCGCTGTTCGTCGTCATGCGCGGTGCGCGTGATCTGCCGCTCGTCGCCTCGATGACGTCGGCCGCCGGCGCGCAGCTCCACGGCGCTCCGCTTCACGACGCAGTCGTCACATCGGCCGCCATGCTTGGATTGTCGAACCTCGTTTCGAATGTGCCGGCGGTGATCTTGTGGTTACCCGTCGTGCCGCGAGTCGTCGATCCAACGTTCACGTGGCTCGTCATGGCGATGAGCTCGACATTCGCCGGTAATCTCACGCTGCTCGGCTCAATGGCGAACTTGATCGTCGCCGAGCGTGCGGAGTCGCGCGGTGCGCGAATCGGCTTCGTGGACTATTTGAAAGTTGGTGTTCCCGTGACGCTGCTCACGGTGTGTTGGGGCATCGCCGTGTTGATTGCTCTCGCGCGTCAGCGTTGATTCTCTTGATTCCGTGTCGGCTCTGGATGCCGGCGATCACCACGTACGACGATGCGCCAGATGACGACGAAGACACCGACGGTGAGCAGCAGATGGACCCACCCAGGTCCATTGAACATGAGTGCGCCAATTGCCCAGATGATGATCAGCGCGATTCCTACGACGATGCCGAGATCCATGAATTGACCGGTTGTGCGATGGCCTTTAAGTTGCGATTGTAGAGCACGGAAGCAACACTCGGGACGGAGAACTCCGTTTTTGAGCCAACAAGTCCTTCGGGTGGGTTCGATAATCTATCACCGACGTCATGCCCCCAGTGCGGGGGAAGGCGAAAGGTTGGTGGTGAGGACCTCATACATTCGACTGGGCTTCACAAAACCCTCTCCGGACCGAACCTTCGAGCCTCGTGGTGTCAACCACGGGGCTCGTTCGTTACATGAAGAATTCGCCCACCCTCGCATATCGTAGATGCCCCAAGTCACGATCACTCGCCGGTTGATGTTCAACGCGGCGCATCGCGTGCACAACCCGGCGTTGTCCGACGAAGAGAACCGCGCGATCTTCGGGAAATGCAACAACCCGAATTGGCACGGACACAACTACACGCTCGACGTCTCCGTCACGGGACCGATCGATGAGCGCACGGGCTACGTCGTCGATCTCGGTCAGATCAAGGCGGTCGTTGGCCGCGAGGTCATCGACAAGGTCGATCACAAGAACTTCAATCTCGAGGTCGACTTCATGCGCGGAGTGATTCCGACCACCGAGAACATCGTCGTCGCGATGTGGCGCGTGATCGAGCCCGCGATCGCGCCGGCGCGTCTGACGCGATTGGTGCTCTGGGAAACTCCGAACAACTACGTCGAATACGACGGGAAGTGACGCCGCCGCGCACTGCCATCGTGACGGGCGCGTCACGTGGAATTGGTCTTGCCGTGGCCCGACGTCTCATTGGCCACGGCATGCGCGTCGCCATGGTCGCCCGTGACGGCGATCGCTTGCGCGCCGCCGCGAAGCCGCTCGGCGCCGCTGCTCTCGCGCTGCCGTGCGACGTCCGCGACGCTCATGCGCTCTCGAACACGATCGAGGCCGTGCGCTCCCAGCTCGGCGCTGCACCCGATGTTCTCGTCAATAACGCGGGAATGTTCAAGCTCGCCACCGTCGACACCGTGGACCCGCAAGAATTCGCGGAGGCAATCGAGACGAATTTGATCGCCCCCTTCCGGCTCGTCCGCGCGTTTCTTCCGGAAATGAGAGAACGCAAACGCGGCCACATCGTGTCGATCGGCTCCATCGCCGATCACGCGGCGTTTCCCGAGAATGGCGCGTACGCCGCCAGTAAGTTCGGGCTGCGAGGATTGCACGAGGTACTGCGCGCCGAATTGATCGACAGCGGCGTGCGCGCGACGCTGATTTCTCCCGGACCAGTGAACACCGCGCTCTGGGATGAGGTCAATCCGGACGCGCGTCCCGGCTTCAGCCCGCGCTCGGCGATGCTCGCGCCCGATGCTGTCGCGGCGGCGGTGATGTTTGCGCTGACGCAAGCCGATGACGTCAACATCGACGAGGTGCGGCTGTCCCGCGCCTGACCCACGCATGTTCATTCCGCTCGTCGACGTACTGCGGTGCACTCGCCCGCATGAAGAGACCTGGCTCGTGGCTTCGATCGACCGCGCCGAAGATCGCGATATTCTGGAGGGCACGCTCGGCTGCCCGTCATGTCTGGCGGAGTACCCGATTCACGACGGCATCGTCTCGTTCGAGCCGAGTGTGGCGAGGCCGGAGTTTCTCCAGCCATCGGAGAACGACGTGCTGCGGCTCGCGGCCGCCCTCGACCTGGTCGATCCGCGCATGACCGCGGTCCTTCATGGCTCATGGGGCTCCTGTGCGCCGTTGATCCGCGGCGTTTCGCCGGTGCCGCTGCTGTTGGTCAATCCGCCCGAGGGAATTGCGAGCGGCGATGGTATCTCGATCGTTCTTTCGTCCGTGGCGCCCATCGCTGCCGCGGCCGTCAACGGTGTCGCGGTCGACGCTCGGGTGACCGATGCGATGATCGGGTCGCTCGCTCGCTCCCTTCGAGGTGGTGGCCGAATGGTTGGGCCGATCGCGCTGACATTGCCCGAAAGCCTGGTGGAGATTGCGCGTGATGACGAGCTTTGGGTCGCACGGCTCGACACCGCGATGGCCGTGAGCGCACCAATTCTGCCGACGCGACGCTCTCGCTGACCTGACAATGCTCATTACGATTCGGCGGGGAACCAGGCTTTGATCCTTCGCATCTTCGTCGCGGGAGGAACCGGCGTGATCGGACGCCGGGTCGTGCCGGTGCTAGTCGGCGCGGGATATCGCGTCTCCGTCGTCAGCCGGTCCGAGCAGGCGTCAACTCGATTGATCGCGCAGGGTGCGTCTCCCATCGAAGTCGACCTCTACGATGCCGACGCCGTTCAGCGAGCCGTGGGTCAACAGGACGTCGTGATCAATCTCGCGACGCATGTTCCGTCGAGTGCGACGAAGACGATGTTGCCGTGGGCCTGGCGAGAAAACGACCGCGTCCGCCGACTCGTGTCGTCGAATCTCGCCGACGCGGCTCGCGCCGGCGGCGCGGACTGCTTCATCCAGGAATCATTTGCGCCGATCTATGAAGATGGCGGCGAGCAGTGGATCGACGAGTCCCATCCCGTGCGCCCCGCGCGCTACAATCGTTCGGTGATCGACGCCGAGGCTTCAGCGAATCGATTCACGAAACACGGCGGACGCGGCATCGTGCTGCGTTTTGCATACTTCTACGGCCCCGACAGTCCGCAGACGCACGAAATGATCGCGATGGTGAAGCGAGGCGTCAGCCCGATCCCCGGCCCGCCCGACGCGTACTTCTCAAGCGTGTCGCACGACGATGCGGCCGCCGCGGTCGTCGCTGCCATTCACATTCCCGCCGGCACCTACAACGTGTCCGACGACGAGCCGCTGAAGCGTCGTGAATGGATCGAGTCGCTCGCCAAGGCACTCGGCGTGAAGACGCCGCACACAATGCCGGGGTGGCTCGTCAAGATCGGCGGATCGACGACCGAGCTCCTCTCACGCTCGCAGCGAATCTCGAGCAATAAGCTGCGCGAGACGAGCGACTGGCATCCAGCCACGCCGAGTGTTCGCGACGCGTGGCCCGCGATCATCGCGAGCCCGGCCCCTCAAGAGGCGTGAACCGTCTCGCCCTCCGGCTCACTGCTCTCGTACAGCGAATCGATCGCTGACTTGTAGGTCTTGTCGATCACGCGCCGCTTGACCTTGAGCGTCGGCGTAAGCTCTCCGCGCTCAATGGAAAAGTCGTGCTCGAGCAAGGCGACCTTCTTCGGCAACTCATAGCGCGGCAGCCCTTCGACTTCTCCCATCACTTCCTTTTCCATCTTCGCGCGAATCGTCGGCATCGCAAGCAACTGCGCGCGGTCCGTCCAGAGAATGTTGTGCAGCTTTGCCCACTTCTCGAGCGATTCCCAATTCGGAACGACGAGCATGACTGGGAATTTCCGTTTGTCGCCGATCATGACCGCCTGCGAGACGTACTTATTCGTCTTGATCTTATTCTCGATCGGTTGCGGAGCGATGTTCTTGCCGCCCGCCGTGACGATGATGTCCTTCTTCCGATCGGTGATCGCGAGAAATCCATCGCGCAGCTCGCCGATGTCGCCGGTGTGGAACCACCCCGCTGAATCGATCGCTTCCGCCGTCGCGTCGGGCTTGTTGTAATAACCTTTCATCACGTGAGGGCCGCGCGTGAGAATCTCGCCGTCGGACGCGATCATGACTTCGACGCCGGCGATTGGCCGGCCAACCGTGCCGATGCGGAAGCCAGCCGGCGTGTTGACCGCGATCACAGGCGACGTCTCGGTGAGGCCATAACCTTCGAGAATCGTCAAACCTGCCGCGAAAAAGAACTTGTTGATCTCGGCCGCCAGCGGCGCGCCTCCCGAAACCATGTAGCGAAGGCGGCCGCCAGTACGCGCTTGCAGCTTGGAGAATACGAGTTTCTGCGCCAGCCGGTATTGAACCGCCAGCGCGCCGCGTGGTCTTCCACCAGCAAGCGTGATGTCGGCCCACTTGTCGGCCACACCGCGCGCCCAGAAAAAGATGCGTTTCTTCACCGCGCCACTGGAGAGCGCGTTGTCGAGAACCCGCGCATACATCTTCTCATACAGGCGCGGCACAGACATGATGATGCTCGGGCGCACCTCAGCCATGTTGATCGGAACAGTGTCCATCGACTCGGCGTAGGCGATGCTCGTCCCCGTGTGGAACATCAGGTAGTGGCCACCCATGCGTTCGAAGATGTGCGACAGGGGAAGGAAGCTCAGACAGACATCGTCTCCGGCGAACGGAATCGCCGTTGCGGCGGCCATCACGTTCGAGTAGATGTTGTCGTGCGTCAGCATGACGCCCTTCGGGTCGCCCGTCGTGCCCGACGTGTAGATCAGGGTTGCCAAGTCGCCCGGTCGGACCGCCATCGCGCGCGCGCGATACGCGACGCGTCTTGCCTCGTTGTCGACCGCCGAGCCCTTTGCTTCGAGCTCGGTGAGCGTCATATCGGCATTTTCCGCCGACGATGCGAACGTGATCACGTACTTGAGCGCAGCGCAGCCGGCTTTGATGGCCGCGACCTTCGCCGCCTGCTCGGCATTCGAGACGAAGATCGCGACGGCGCCGGAATCGTGCAGAATATACGCGACGTGATCGCTTGGCAGGTTCGGATAGATGGGGACGTCGGTCACGCCGTTCGTCAGGCATGCGTAGTCAGAGATTGCCCATTCTGGCCGATTCTCCGCGAGAATCGCGACGCGATCACCGGAATGGATGCCGAGCTCCATGAGTCCCAACGCCGCGCGACGGACGCGGTCCGCGAGCTCGTCGTGCGAGATGGGCTCGTAGCGGCCGTTGCGCTTGACCTGCAGCGCATCTGGCTTGCGGTACTTCGCAACCGCGTCGAGAAAGAGCTGATTCAGCGTGCCCGGCGTCGAGTTGCGGGCGCCACCCGTCGCGATCATCGGAATCCTCGGTGATGAGCTCGGACGTCCAGTATACCGCGTCGATGCGGCGGTGGTAACTCGCCGGAGACCGATCGTTCGGCGATATCGAACGCTTGGATCAAACTATGGCAGCTTCAGCCTGACGACGATCGGAATGGCGAAGCGGAGCGGTGACGGCGTAACGAGCGTGCCCTTGTACGACGTCTCTGCCGTGACGACAGCACTGTCGACTCTTCCTCTGAGGAGACTCGTGTCGCCCAAGAACGCCGTGACGACGACGACGGTGCGGCTGGCGTGTCCGGCGGCATCGGTCGTGTCGACAGTTGACGGATTGCCTTGCTCGTCAGCCAAAAAGACTGCCGGCGAGTTCGAGCTCGCGCTCGTCGACGGCGCTTGCAAGAGCTTGTACTTGACGATGAAGCCCGCTGCGCCAACGGGAGTGGGGCTTCCGACGCCGGTGACGGTGACGGCGGCTGCCGAAGTGCCGCGTTGCGTCGTGTCGACCGACAGTGGCGCGATGATCGTGTCGACAGTGGCGTTCGTCGCCGCAATGAGCGTTGGCGCGACCGTCACCGTAATCGCCGCCGGCAATGTTTGCAGTGTGCCGATCTGCCCGACGACGTGAACGATCCCGAGTTTGGTGCCCGTGACCGTGCCCGAGGGGTCGACTGTCGCCGGCGCGCCACTGTCGGTGACGAAGAACTGTGGCGAGACTCCGCTAATGCGAGCTCCATTGGCGTCGTAAGCGATCACATCCAACTTGGCCGGGGCGCCGAGGCTGTCGCGCATGACGTCGCCCACGACAACTGAGGGTGACGGAAGCTGCAGCGACGAAATTGATGCCGCTCCGCTTGGTGCCGACATGTCGACGCATGCCACCCCGATGATGGCACCGATCACAACCAGAATTGTGGCAATCCGTGGAATCACGCGAGTTTCCCTGACATCCGATCGGCCAACGCGCGATACGCTTTCGCCGCCGCATCATCTGCCGCGCGAAGGACCACTGGTTGGCCCGCCGCGAATGCCTCGACTGATGCAGGTGTACGCGGAATGACGACATCCAATACCAATCCGGACGGAAGCTGTTCCCGGACATAGGCGGCCACGCGCTCGCTGGTCGGATTCCCGGCTTCGACCATGGTCAGCAGAATGCCTTCGAGCACCAGTCCAGGATTGTCGGCCAACGCCGCCCGAATGCCGCGGAGGATCTGCGTCGTCGTCTGCAGCGCGAGCGGCTCGCATTGCAGCGGGACGAGCACGAGTTGGCTGCAAGAGAGTACGCGGTGGACGACCGGCCCCAGACCCGGGGGCGTGTCGACGATCACCGTGTATCCGCGATCGCGTGCGCGGCGAAAGAGTTCTGCGGTGAGCGGAGACTGCGCGAGCTGATGCTGGTAGCTGTCGTGCGCGGCGCTTTCCGTCACGCCGCCGGCGGACACCACCCGAAGCCACGGGAGGTTGGTCGTCTTCACGACTTCGTGCATGTCGTGGGTGCCGGCGAGGTAGTCCGACAGGCCAATGCGGGTCGCCGCGGCGTTGAGGCCGAGTCCGTAGCGAACGGAGCCTTGCGGATCGGCGTCGACGAGCAGCGTTTTCCGGCCGCGGCGAGCGAGCGCAACCGCGAGGTTGATGGCAGTCGTCGTCTTGCCGACGCCGCCCTTCTGGCTGACGATCGCGAGGACTTTACCCACGCTATTGCTCAGGCTCTTCGGAGACCGCTTCGCCACTACGAAGCGTTTGGAGCGTCGATTCAGCATGGCGGACCCAGCGCTCGGCCTCGAGGCTCGACGGCGGCTTGGCCAGAAAAGCCTCGAAGTGTTTTTCGGCGCCAGCGCGGTCGCCGCGTTTGAGAAGGAGGAAGGCGAGCCCGTAGTGCGCCCCGGATAGATGCGGCGCAGACTCCAGCGCGCTTCGGTAGCAGCGGATGGCCTCTTCGGGACGATTCGTCTTGGTGAACGCGATCGCCATGTTCTGGAGAATCTTCGTGTCGTTGGGACGATCGCGAAGAGCCAGACGATACGACGTCAACGCGGCATCGTAGTCTCCCTGTCGCTCCAATGCCATCGCCTCACTCAGATAGTCCAGGCGTTGAGGCCGCGGGCTACCGCCGGACTTCCCGCCTAGCAGCCGACTCCACCAGGACATACGACTCGAGAGTGTTGGGGAGGGGAAGAGGAACGATGAACCGAACGCCTATTCAGCCTTCTCAAGGCGGGCCGGAGGAACGACTGGGCTTGCGGCAAAGCTATTCGGTCAGCGCAGTGCGAGCAACGGCGTTTTCCGTTCATGGTCATGAGTAAGATGTCATCCCGTGGAAGCGAACTGCCACCGCTGTACTGCAATCGTGCTTCCACGGCCATCCTTGCACCGATAGGTTACACCTCCATGTCGCCACGCCGCACGACGGTCGAGCATTCGAAGGGTGTTTTCGAAGTGGAGTGGCCGCTGTTCGGCGAGCTCTCACGCGCTCTCGCCCTGAAGGTCGCCCGCGAGTATGACCCGGAGGTCGTCGTCGGGATCGCTACAGCGGGAGTCGTGCCGGGCGCGGTGATCGCCGCGATCCTCGGTCGTGAGTTCCACTCGATGGTCGTCAGCCGTCGCTTCGGCACTGAGACGGTGCGCGAGAGTCCGGCGGTGCTCAGCGCCGCGCCGCTATCGGTGCGTGGGCGTCGCGTCTTGATCGTGGACGAGACCTGCGACACCGGCGACACCATTCGCCTGGCTGTCGCCGCGATGGTCAACGCCGGCGCGTCTGAAGTGCGGACGGCCGTCGCGTTCCAGACCGGGTCCTATGCGCCGGACTTTCACGCACTCGCCACTGACAGCACGATCATTCTGCCGTGGGACCGCGAGGTCTTGATCGAGGGCGAGCTACTCCCCAACCCGCTCTACGCCGACGCGCTCAAGGCACGGTAGCGGTCTGGCCTCGCGATGCTGAGTTGGTGGGATAGCCGCCCAGCGTCTCAACCGGCCGCCACCTCCTCATAGGGTATTCCGCGCGTCATCTCCTCGTAGATGTGCTGCAGCGTGCCGGTCCCGCCGACGAGGAATCGGCAGCGCGATCCGCCCATCGAACGGCATTCGACCTCCATCGCCGCCAACGGTGCGCCCGCCAGTCGGCCGAAGAAGTCCGCGAGCATCCCGGCCGAGTAGTAGCATCCAGGGAATTCGAGCGGGTACGCCGGATCGCTTTCGGCCCAATCGGGTGAATCGACCGTCGCGACGCCGTCCAACGCGCCAACCTCGATGCCGCCCCAGCCGGCCTCGCGGAAAAAGTCGGTTGCTCGGTGCGAGAATTCGGCGGCCGCCAACGTCTCGGGTGATGCCAGCCCGCGGGACGACAGCCAGCGCGAGAACGTATCGTACATCCCTTGGCCGCCGGCGTAGCCGGCTTCCTGAAGCGCTGCCACGGCGCTCTCACCGACGTCGCGAAACAGTGCGGTCCGCAGCGCGATGAGTGATTCCTTGGTCAGTGCGACGAGGGCGTTTGCCGGCAGGTCGATGGATTGTGACATCGAGACATTCCTTATGGGTCAGAATTGGGGTCAGACTCCATTTCGCGCAAATGGGGTCAGACTCCATTTCGGCAGCGAATTGGTGTCAGACTCCATCTTTTATCCGCGGACACGGCGAAGGAGCTCGGCTTCATCGATCACCTCGACCCCGAGCTGGCGCGCCTTCTCCAATTTGCTGCCTGCTTCCTCTCCCGCAACGACAAACCTCGTTTTCTTCGAGACGCTGCTCGAGATGCGCCCGCCATTGCTCTCGACCAGCGCAGACGCCTCCTCGCGCGACAGCGTCGGCAGGGTCCCCGTAATGACGACTGTCGCGCCTTTGAGGGCACTTCCCGTGTGCGTCTGCGGCTCCTCGAAATTCAGGCCGCGCTCACGCAGCCGTTCGATCAACTTTCGAGTTTTCTTATCTGAGAACCATGACACGAGCGATTCGGCGAGCGTGTCGCCCATGCCATGAATGGCCAACACGTCATCGACGCTCGCGTTGGCAATGGCGTCCATCGTTCCGAAACGCTTGGCGATCTGCTTCGCCGCGATCTCTCCGATGTTGGCGATGCCGAGCGCGAACAGCAGCTTCGACAGCGGCTGCGACTTCGACGCCTGAATCGCCTCGACCAGCTGCCACGCGCTCTTCTCGGCGAATCGCTCGAGCTCGACGAGCTGCGACGCCTTGAGGTCGTAGAGGTCCGCCGCGTCGCGCACGAGGTCCGCGTCGACGAGCTGCGTGATGCGCGCGTATGAAAGTCCTCGAATATCCATCGCGCCGCGCGATGCGAAGTGCACGAGGCTCTCGAGCTGTCGCCCCGGACAGTCGAAATTCGGGCAGTACAGCATTCCCAACTCGGCGCCCGTGACCAGCTTCGTCTTGCACGACGGACAATGGGTCGGCGGCGTGTAGCGCTCGGGCGGATGCTTCGCGTCGCGCTTGTCTGGCACCGGACCGATGATTTGCGGGATCACTTCACCGGCGCGCTTTACCTGCACGACGTCGCCGACGCGCAGATCCTTTCGCGCCACGAGGTCGAAGTTGTGGAGCGTGGCGAGCTTTACCTGCGCGCCGCCGATCTCCACGGCGTCGAGGACGGCGTACGGATTGATCGTCCCAGTGCGACCGACGTTCACTTCGATCGCGCGCAGCGTCGTCTCAGCGATGTCCGGGGCGAACTTCCGGGCGATCGCGTAGCGCGGCTCCCGTCCACCGACGACGCCGAGCTCCGGCCAGAGTGCAAGTGAGTTCACCTTGACGACGCCGCCGTCGATCGCGAAGTCGAGCGAGCCGCGGATCTTGTGCTCGACGTCGCTCGCCCACTCGTACACGTCGGTGAGACCGACGCAACACCGGCGATGCGGCGCGACCGGAATTCCCCAGGACTCGAGCAGATCGAGCAACTCGTTCTGCGTCGAAACAGGAAGGTCATCGCCGTCGGGCAGCGCGATCGCGTAGCCGAAGAAGCTGAGCGGCCGCGATTGTGTGATCTTGGGATCGAGTTGACGGAGTGCGCCCGCCGCTGCGTTGCGCGGGTTGGCAAAGACTGGGTCACCAGCGGCAACGCGCTCTTCGTTCATCCGCTCGAAGCCGCTGAACGGCATGTACACTTCGCCGCGAATCTCCATGATGAATGGATGATCTGAGCCGCGAAGCCGGAGAGGCACGGAGCGAATCGTGCGCAAGTTCGCGGTGACACTCTCGCCAATCACACCGTTGCCGCGAGTCGCACCTTCGACCAACACACCTTCGCGGTAGGTCAGGCTGACGGCCGCGCCGTCGATCTTGAGCTCGCAGTTGTAGCCCGACCGCCGAACGTCGTCTCCGGCCATACGCACGAGACGTTCTTCCCATGCGCGGAGCTCCTCGTCGTTGAATGCATTCGACAACGACAACATGGGCACGAGATGCGTGTGCTTGACGAGCTGGCTCGAGGGCTCGGCGCCGACGCGCTGTGTCGGCGAATCGGCGGTGCGCAGCGTCGGATACTCCTCCTCGAGTCGCAACAGCTCACGATAGAGCTTGTCGTACTCGGCGTCGGAGATGGTCGGCCGGTCGAGCACGTGATACTCGTATGACGCTTGGTCGAGACGTTCACGCAAGGCGTTGGCGCGAGCGGCGGCGGAAGGATCCAAGGAAACGAGGGTGGAGAGTGGAGGGAAGGACCGCGCCTTCGGCGCTTCAAAGCATTGATGGCTGTGTTGGCAATCCTGTTGTCATCATCCTTTGCTTTCCTCGTCGATCACCTGCATCGCCACTGTCACGAGTCGCTCCAGTTCTTCGTCCGACGCTTTGGGCAGCAACGTTTCCGCCCACACGTGGTCATCGGACTTCGTGTAGCGCTGGAGCAGCCGCCGAATGAACGCGATGAGCGCGACGCGCTGCAGGTCGCTGCGATGCTGATCCTGCGACGCGTCCTGCTGGCCGCGCATCAGCGCCTCGAAGCGATGCGCGTTGCGGAGTGCCTTCGCGGTGAGCGATGCGACGACTTGGCAGAAGCGGACGTCAGCGTCGGAGAATGGCTGAGCGTCGCGGTCCGTGCGCAGAAAGATCGCGCCGATCACCGTACCCTGCCATTGAATCGGCACCACGATGATCGAGCGCACGTTGCGCGTGTCGAGCGCCGCCTTGATGGAGCGCAGCGAGGGATCGGAGATCGCGTCGGGGATGAATACCGTCTCGCCCGAATCGAATGCGCGCTTGAGCTCGGGATAGCGATCGAGATCGACGACCAGATTTCTTATCGTCGGATCTTCGTAGCTCGCGACGAGACGAACCTCGTTGTGCTCGCCCGATAGGAAGATGGCGCATCGGTCGAGCCCGAAGGCGTCGCCCAGCTTGCGCGCGATCGTTTGCAGGATGTCGACGAAATGAAGCGATGACGAGATCTCTTGCAGGATGTCGACGACCGCGACGAGATGATCGCGCTCGCGCTGCAGCTCGGCTACGCGCGCGCGGAGTCGCGTGATTTCGTCATCTCTCCCATCGGATTCCTTCATCGGCAACGCGGGGCGTCGTGATAACGTCTCGTGGTCGGTCTGATCCGTCTGATCCTTCATCCGCCGCAAGGTGCTCGTTGAACTCATCGCTGTCGAAGCGGACGACCCGGTTCCGCCCGGTCTCCTTCGCGACGTACAGCGCGTCATCGGCGGCACGCACGAGCACATCGCAGTTGCCGATGCGCGGGTGCGGCCAGGCGGAGACGCCGAAGCTTGCCGTGCGGCAAATCTGCGTTCCGTCGAAGGTGAATGTATGGCCTTCCACTTCTTTGCGCACGCGTTCGGCGAACGTTACCGCCGCGTCCAGCACCGTCCCAGGCAGGAGAAGCATGAACTCCTCGCCACCGTACCGGCCCACCCGATCGATTTCGCGCACCTCATTGCGCAGGATGCGCGCGAACTGCTTGAGCACGGCGTCGCCAGCCTGGTGGCCGTATGTATCGTTGACGCTCTTGAAGCGATCGAGGTCGCACATCACGCAGGCGAACGGCTCGTTGAGCCGCCGCGCGTGCTCGAACATCTCGTCGATCCGTTCCTCGAGATAACGCCGGTTATCGAGCCCGGTGAGGGCGTCGGTCTGTGACATGTGACGGAGGCGCTCGTTCGCCTCCAACAGTTGACGCTCACGCTCCTCGAGCGCGTCCTGCAAGCGCTTGATGCGCAGCATCGAGTTGACGCGGGCCTTGAGCTCGGCGAAGTCGATCGGCTTCGTGATGTAGTCGTCAGCACCGGCCTCGAGACCCTCGACCTTGTTCTCGGTCGCGTCGAGCGCCGTCTGCATGATGATCGGAATAAAGGGCAGGCTGCGATTCCCCTTGACGCGCCGGGCGACCTCGATGCCGTCGATCTTCGGCATCATCACATCGAGCAGGATCAGATCCGGCGGCGACTGCTCGATCCGCTGGAGTGCTTCCTCACCGTCGCCCGCACTCTCAGTGGCAAATCCCCAAGACTCGAGGCGCGCTCGAAGCAGCTCGATGTTGTCTTCGTGATCGTCGACGATCAGGATGCAAGCCGTATCGCCGTCACGAGGGGCTTCCATCGCCCTTCCCGAGGAAACGCTGAACTTCCGCGACGACCGCCCTCGGTTCGCATGGCTTGGCGAGATAGCCGTCGCAACCGACTTCCATCGCCTTTTCCCGATCCGACGCCAACGCGTGCGCCGTCAACGCGATGATCGGGATCCCGCGCGTCTGCGGGTCGTGCTTCAACACCTGCGTCGCCTCCCAGCCGTCGATGACTGGAATCGAGATATCCATCAAAATGAGATCTGGCCGTTCCGAACGTGCCTTCGCAATTCCTTCCTCGCCATTCAACGCCTCGGTGACCGAGTAGCCGAAATGCCGCAGGATAGTGGAATAGACGATGCGGTTGTCTTCATTGTCTTCGACAAGAAGAACCGTTTTTCCCGTTTTGCCATTGCCGGTCATGCGTGTCCTCACACCGTCGATAGTGGACGAACCGCCGTCCGCGTTAGGCGCCGAGACGGGTGATGATGGACTGCATACATACAAAGCGTCTCAATCGAAAGGATAGACTGGGACTTGGTCCAGCCAGATGCCAAGATCGACGTACGAAGGTTGTATTTCACGAGCTAAGCCGCAAGTTCCTTACCACGGACCAAATGGAGATATAATCTGATGTCGTACGCCGGCCCCGCATCGCGCGCTCGCCCTACTCCAAGCCTTGACCCCTCCGGATCGACGGAAACGTCAGGCCAGACCGGACTTAGGGCATTGAAACCGATTCGCCAGCAACCCCACCTGGACGGACGTCGCGACACCATCGCCGCGTTCGCCGCGGGCATCGCGCTTGGTCTCACGATAGGCGCTGGAGCGGCGCTCCTACTCGCTCCGCAATCCGGAACCGACACTCGACGGGCAATTGCCCGAAAGGGCCGTCATTTGACTCGCCGCAGCCACGACGCGTGGGACGATCTCCGCGAAGAGCTGGCGCGCGCGGCGCACCGGGGCCGCCGCGCCTTCAGGCGGCGCCGCCAGCGCGGTCAGGAGTCTAACGCCGACTGACGCCCAGCGGCGTCAGCGAAGCTCCTTCAACCGCCGCGCGGCATCCGCCTTATAGTTCGGGTCGTTGAAGTCCCGGACCGGCGCGCGACCGATCCACTCGTACTGCTCGATCGCCTTCGCCTTTTGACCGCGATCGGCATAGACCGCTGCAAGATCCAATCGGTGCGCGATGCGATCGGGATCAATGGCGACCGCGCGCTCGAGATAGCTTTGCGCGTTCTCCCAATTCGCTTCGCCAAAAATCTGACCGCCGAGCAGCTTCTTCGCGATCAGGCGCGTCAGTCCACTCAGCCGCATCACCTCGGCGTTCCACACGCCCATGACATGCAGCGCGCCCGAATGCTTGGGATCGAGTCGGAGCGCTTCGAGCGCTTCGTCCCGCACTTCGCGAGCGTACTTGACCCTGTCTCGCGGGCCCATCGTCAACGCATTCCGCCCGAGGGCGCGCGCCAACTGGAAATGCGCCTCGGCGTTGGCTGGATTTGCTGCGACCGCGCGCCGCGCGTACTCTTCTCCGCTTCTGAATAACGCAGCGCGCTGATCAGCGTTCGGGTTGAACTCACCCAGGTCGACGGCGTCGTCGGCCGCTTTGATCAGCGCGTCGGAGTTGTTGGGATCGACCGCAAGCGCTGCTTCGTACTGTTTGAGCGCACTCGCCGCATTCAGCGCCGCATGGTCGCGATCGCCGAGCGCGATGTGCTCGGCGGCAGTTTGACCCTGAGCGGTTCGACCGGCGAGCAACACGATCGCGGTCACGACGACGCCGAGTTTCATGTCGAATGATACCCCGAAGGCCAGAAAATAGAGGTCAATGCTCGCTCATCGCTTGATCGAACGGAAACGGGACGGCGGTCGGATCGACCCTGGCGAATGGCGAGCGCTCGCTCTCGCCTACGCAAAGGGTCATGTCCCCGATTACCAGATGGCCGCGCTGCTCATGGCGTGCTTTCTTCGCGGCCTCGATCGAAGCGAGACCGCGGCGTTGACCGAGGCCATGCTTCAGAGCGGCGAGCGGCTCGAGCTGGGGCACATCGGCAAAGCGCGCATCGACAAACACTCGACCGGCGGCGTCGGCGACAAAGTCTCGCTCGTGCTCGCCCCACTGATCGCGTCGCTGGGCGTCGCCGTGCCGATGATGTCTGGTCGATCGCTCGGGCACACCGGCGGTACGCTCGACAAGCTCGAGTCCATTCCGGGATTCCGCACGAACTTGTCGCTCGCAGAAGCCGCCGCGCAGATCGAAAAATTGGGATGCGCGATGATCGGCCAGTCGCCGGAGATCGCGCCGGCGGACAAAAAGATGTACGCGTTGCGCGACGCGACCGCGACCGTCGAATCGATTCCGCTGATCGCGGCGAGCATCATGAGCAAGAAGCTCGCGGAGGATCTCACCGGTCTCGTGCTCGATATGAAGCGCGGCAGCGGGGCATTCATTCCCGAGCTCGATCGCGTGCTCGAATTGGCTGACGTGATGATCAAGCTCGGCGAAGACCACGGATGTCCGTGCGTCGCGCTCGTCACCGCGATGGATCGCCCGCTCGGCCGCGCGTGCGGCAACGCGCTCGAGGTCGAGGAAGCGGTCGCGGCGCTCAAAGGCGAAGGCCCGCCCGATCTCATGTCCGTCACGTACGCGTTGGGCGCGGAGATGCTCGTGCTCGCCGGTGCGGCGGCCGACGTCGACGTCGCGCGCCGCGAGATGGAGAAGTCCATCGGCACCGGTCGCGCCGCGGAGTGTTTTCAGAGAATCATCGAAGCGCAGGGTGGAAACCCCGGGGTGGTCGAGGATCCCGCTGTCTTACCACAGGCCGCCGAGTGCGAGCTCTTCGCGGCGCCGCGTCGTGGCTTCGTCGCGCGAATCGAGCCCAAGCGGATCGGCCGAGCGATCATCGAACTGGGCGGAGGGCGTACCAAAGTCGAAGATGTCACCGATCCGACGGTCGGCTTCGTCATCACGGCACGTCCAGGCGACTGGGTCGACGCGGGCGAGCCGCTCGCGACAATTTTCGCGCGCGACCGCTCGGGAATTGCAACAGGGCGGAACGGGCTGCGAGCCGCGATCACGATCGCGGATGAGGCCGAACCGCCGTTGCCATTGATCTCTCATCGCGTGACCTCAGCTGGCGCGGCGCTCTTCTCGAACGAATAGCTCGAGGAATAGCGGGTGTCGGGCTGGCGGCTCCGGACCGGTTGCCTTGATCCCGGCCAGCGGAGAACTTTCGATTTCACCTTCAACCGACGCCACGAGGCAGGGATGCCACCAAAAATTGCTCGACTCGCTGGTCTGGGTGCGCTTGCGGCCTGCGGGGCGTTCGCCGCGCTGTTCCTGTATGTCGCGTACATCAGCCGGCACACCGCGACGGGCGGAATGATGCCCGCATTGTCTGTGGTCTCGTGGATATCGGTTGGGCTCGTGGTTCTCTCGCTCATCGCCGTCCACGTCGCCGTCGGCAAGCAGCTTCTGTATATCGGACGCGGCGGTGGACCGCGTCCGGTCTAGTCCCCGTTGCCTCCGTCGTCGGCGCGACGACGCGATCGTGTAGCAACGGTCGCTCCGAGCTCATCGGTCGCGGCGAAATTCGCCCGCGCGTTGCTCCTGCGATGCCCGCGATGTGGCGGCCGGTTCATTTTGCAAAGTCGGCTCAAACTCAAGGACGACTGTCCGCAGTGCGGTCTCGCGTTGGAGCGTGGCGAACGAGCTGATTTTTGGATTGGGGCGTACGTCTTCAATCTCGTCGCGGGAGAAGTCGTGGCGATTGGCGTTCCAATCATTTGGATGATCGCCAGCGCGCCCAACCAACCGTGGACCGAGATCGAGATCGTGGGGGCGGTTCTTTGCGTCGCGTTACCGTTCCTATTCTTTCCGTTTTCCCGCACGTTATGGCTGGCGTGGGACCTGAGCTTCCGTCCAGTCGAGCCGGGCGACACGAGTAGCACGACGAGTCGGACGATCTGATTCGTCGGATGTCGCGAGGTAGTTTGATGTTTCGATTCGAATTGATTCTGGTCGCGGCCGCCACCTTGGCGGCTGGATGCACTCGCAACAGCCCACTATCGAGCGCTTCACCGTCTCCTGTGTCTACGACCGTCACGCCTCCGTTCACCGGAACAAATCCATTCTATCAGCCGAGCAATCTGCCATTCGGTGCTCCGCGGTTCGATCGTATTCACAATGAGGACTACGCACCTGCGATCGAAGAAGGAATGCGGCAGCACCTCGACGAGGTCGAGGCGATCGCAAACCAGACGGCGGCGCCCACTTTCGAGAATACAATTGTCGCGTTGGAGCGTTCGGGCGATTTGCTGACGCGCGTTCTCAAGGCATTTGGCGCGGTGACCGCCGCGAATACCAACGACACCCTGCAAGCGGTGCAGACGGAGGAGTCGCCGAAGCTCGCGGCGCACAACGACGCGATTTTTCTCAACGACAAGCTCTTCCAGCGCGTCCGACAGATCTACGATCGGCGGAATCAATTGGGTTTGTCGCCCGAGCAGACGCAACTCGTCGAGCGGTATCATCTCGACTTTGTGCGTGCGGGTGCGAACCTATCCGAAGCGGACAAGACCCATCTCCGCGCGCTCAATCAGGAGGAATCGAAGCTCACCACCGACTTTCAGAATCGATTGCTCGCGGCGACGAAGGCCGCGGCGCTCGTTTTCGACGACCGCGAAGAGCTGGACGGTTTGAGCGAAGGCGACATCGCCGCGGCGGCCGAGGCGGCGGCGGAGCGCAAGCTGCCGGGCAAGTGGGTGCTGCGTCTGCAGAACACGACGCAGCAACCGGCGCAGGAATCGTTGCGTCGTCGCGCGGTGCGACAGAAGCTCTTCGAGGCATCGATTCACCGGGCCGATCGTGGCGACAGCGTCGACATACGCGCCACAATCCAACGCATCGCCCAACTTCGCGCCGACCGCGCCAAGCTGCTCGGCTATCCAACGTACGCGGCGTACGTGTTGGACGACCAGATGGCGAAAACTCCGGATGCGGCGATCAAGCTGCTCACGGAGATCGGAACGCCAGCGGTCGCCAAAGCGCGTTCCGAGAGCGCGAAGATAAAGTCGCTGCTCGATCGGGACATTCCTGATGCTCCCGTCGAGCCGTGGGATTGGCAATACTACTCGGGCAAAGTAAGAAGCGCCGAATATGATCTCGACGAATCGCAGATCAAACCGTACTTCGAGCTCGATCGTGTGCTGCAGGACGGCGTGTTCTACGCCGCCAATCAACTTTATGGATTGACGTTCAAAGAACGCAAAGACATCCCTGTCTATCAGCCCGACGTCCGCGTGTTCGAGGTCTTTGACGCCGATGGAAAGTCACTGGCACTCTTCTACGCTGACTACTTCAAGCGCGACAACAAGTCTGGCGGCGCGTGGATGGACAGCTTCGTCGATCAGTCGGGGCTCCTCGGCACCAAGCCTGTCGTGTACAATGTCGCGAATTTCACGAAGCCGGCCGCTGGTCAAGCCGCCCTGCTCAGCTTCGATGACGTGACGACGATGTTCCACGAGTTCGGTCATGCGCTGCACGGCATGTTCTCGCACGTCGAGTATCCGATGTTGACCGGCACGAGCGTGCCGCGTGACTTCGTGGAGTTTCCGTCGCAGTTCAACGAGCACTGGGCGCTCGATCCAAAGGTGTTCGCCCACTACGCGACGCACTACAAGACGGGCGCCCCAATGCCGCAGGCACTCGTCGACAAGATCAAGAAGTCGCGCACGTTCAATCAAGGCTTCGCGCTGACCGAATACATCGAAGCCGCATTGCTCGACATGGCGTGGCACACGCTGCCTCCTGGCGCGGCGAAGCAAGACGTCGATCCATTCGAGGCGCAGGCGCTCGCGCGCTACCATGTCGAGGTTCACGAGGTCCCGCCGCGCTACCGGTCGACGTACTTCGCGCACATCTGGGGCGGTGGCTACGGAGCCGGCTATTACGCGTATCTTTGGGCCGAGGTGTTGGACCACGATGCCTACGCGTGGTTCGAGGAGCATGGTGGACTCACTCGCGCGAACGGCCAGCGTTTTCGCGATATGATTCTGTCGCGGGGAGGGAGCGAGGATGCGGCGACGCTATACCGTGCCTTCCGTGGTCGTGACCCGAGTGTCGAGCCGTTGTTGGTGCAGCGCGGACTGAAACCCGAACCGAGTGACAAATGAGCGTTCTCAAATGAGCCGAAAGTCTCTGGCCGCGGTGGCGCTGCTGGCCATTGTCGTGCTCGGCGCGTCCGGATTCTACGCGACGCGAAATCCGGAGAGTCGAATGCTGGATGACACCGCACGAAATGGGGCACCGGGCAAATTCGTGCGCCTGTCCGACGGCGTTACCCACTATGAGCTCAGCGGCCCAGACTCGGCCCGCATGATCGTGCTGGTGCACGGATTCTCCGTCCCGTACTACATCTGGGATTCCACGGCGGCCGCGCTCTCCGCGGCTGGGCGTCACGTGCTCCGTTACGATCAATTCGGACGCGGGCTCTCTGATCGTCCGTCGATTGATTACACAGCAGACGTCTACGATCGCCAGCTCGGCGAGCTGCTGGACTCGCTGCATGTCAGTGGTCCGGTCGACATCGCCGGCGTATCGATGGGCGGGTGGGTGACGGCGACATTCACCGGACGACATCCGAAACGCGTTCGATCGCTCATCCTCGTCGATCCGGTCGCTGGGCCACGGTCGGCCACGCCTAGCATGTTCAGGTGGCCACTCGTGGGTTCGTACCTCTGGCAAACGCTCGCCGTCCCAGCCATGGCCGGCGGCCAATCGAGCGACTTCCTTCATCCAGATCGCTTTCCCGGCTGGGCTGATCGATACCGTCCGCAAACGCAACTTCGCGGATTCGGCCACGCGCTTCTGTCCACACGCCAAAATCTCGGCATGACAGACTTGGACTCGGTGTACCGAACGGTCGCGCAGACGCAAACACCGGTGATGTTGATCTGGGGAACGTCCGACCACACCGTCCCGTTCGAGTACAATGCCGGCGTTCGCAAAGCGATTCCCGCGGCCGAGTTCCATGCGATCGAAGATTCGGGGCATCTACCCATTCTCGAGCGTGCGGCGCTCACCGATTCGCTCTTCTTGAGCTTTCTCGCTCGCCAGACGTCGCAGTGAACTGAGCGGAGCCCACTCATGACGCAGACGGAACACGCACACCGCGAATACGGCATCGCGCCGTCCGGCTTTCGCTTGCCTGACGCGACACACCTCGGTCGTGTGCGACTGCAGGTCGCCGATCTGGATCGGTCGATCGCCTATTACGAATCTGTAATTGGTCTGCGCGTGCTCGATCGAAGCGCGAGCGGTGCCACACTCGGGCCGCACGGCAGCGAGAATGTCATTGTCGAGCTGCGCGCCAAGCCGGGCGTGCGTCCCGTGGCTCGTCGTGGGCACATTGGCCTGTATCATTTTGCGATCCTGCTTCCCGATCGCGCGTCGCTCGGACGGTTGATTGCGCATCTTGCCGCGATCGGCGTGTACGCCGGCATGTCCGATCACTTCGTGAGCGAGGCTATCTACCTACAGGACCCGGACGGGCTGGGCATCGAGGTTTACGCCGATCGGCCGCGGAGTGAATGGCGGTCGTCCGACCGTCAGCTCGCGATGACCACGAATCCGCTCGACGTCGACGACGTCGTTCGCGCCGCCGCCGGCGTGCCCTGGGGAGGCGCACCCGCGGGCACGGTCATCGGACACGTCCACCTCTACGTCCGCGACTTGGACGAGGCGGCAGCGTTCTATCACGAAGCGCTCGGCCTCGACAAAATCGTTTGGGGCTACCCGGGTGCTCTGTTCATGTCGGCTGGCGGATATCACCATCACCTGGGCACCAACACGTGGGCAGCGGGCGCACCGCTCGCCACCGACGATGAAGCGCGGCTGCTCGATTGGGAGATCGTTGTTCCCGACGCAGCGACCGTTGCACGTGCTGCCGAGAGTTTAGAGAATCATGGTGCCGAGGTGCGGCGCGAGGGCAAGGCGATTGCCGCGCGCGATCCATGGGGGACAACCGTCCGAGTCGTGCCAGCGACACCGTGAGCCGCTGACCGATCAGGCGCGACGAATCTTCACGATCAGCGCCGGCGCGAACGAAAGCCCGAGTAGCGCCGCCACTAGGAGCAGACTCACTCTGGTAACGGCAATCCGCTGGGTACCGAGGACGGTGCGACGCTACGCATGTCGCGAGCCGATGGATCGGTCAGCGATTTGAGGAACGCGACCAGCGTCTCGAGTTCGCCCTCCGTGAGTCCGAGCGGTTGGCGTAAACGTCCGTCGAGCGATGACAGGAG
>JAICYT010000012.1 GCA_025934075.1 Gemmatimonadaceae bacterium | reverse complement strand
GCGTGCGCGCTCCAGTGAGCGCCGCCGCCAACCAGACAGCAATCGCGGCGACTGCCGAGATAACTCCGGTGGGAAACTTCTGGCGGCGTCTCATCATTTGACGAAATGTAATGACGCTCGCGGATCCGAGCGGGGCCGCCGGATCCGGCCCTGGACGCATACTGATCCCCGGCACAAGTTGTTGGGCGTAGCCTTCAGTAGGATTGGACCGCGATCATGCTCGACGACTCGAATGTCGGCGAGGAACGCGAGCCGCTGTCGCCCGCGCGCCGCGCCACTCCAGCCGGAATCGACATACTCGCGCTTTGCCGCTCGCTGCCGCCCGACGGTCGCCTCTCGAAGGACGACCTCGAGCTGCTCCGCGACTGGGCCAATCGGTATCACGACATCTCGCTGCCGGCGCAGGAGTACTTGTCCGGCGTTGTCACCAAAGCCCTCCTCGATGAAGTGCTCACCCCGGACGAGCGAGACTGGGTCTATTTCGCCGTGGAGCCGGTCCTTCCCGTTCAACTCCGAAAAAGCACGCAAGATCAACGACGAATCGCGGAGCTGCTGAAGGCGGAGTCCGACGGCCGGCTAGACGCAACGCTGTCATTCGATTTCCTGCTCGCCGGAGTACACCTGGACGGCCGTTGGCAGACGATTCAGTCTCGCGTCAAAGCGGGAGACGCCGTCTATCTCGTTCAGAGCCCGGCGGACGCACCGCGGGACGAGCGCGTGCGAGTCGTGCTGCCGTCGGGTGAATGCATCGGATTCGTTCCGGAAGAGGATGCGCTTCCGATCGCACCGGAGGTTGCGCGCGGCGCACGCGTCGAGGCATCGATCAGGAAGATTCTGGCCGGTGGACAGCATCCGATTCCGGTGATCGGCGGCCGCGTTCATTGCTCCGCTTCGACGCTCGATGGCCCATTGGACGATGTGCGCGTCGAGCGGGTTCCGGTGGAGCGGCGGCCAACGAGATCCACGATGATTACCGTCGCGGTCATTGGCGGAGTCGCGCTTCTCGCACTCGCGTTGCTCCTGCGCTGACAGCACGAGCTTGCTGTGCGCCCACCGCGGCACAGGGCGCTCGCGGCCTTCGAAAGGCGTCAACCTTCCCGCGACAGCGCCTGTCTCTAGCAGTATGGACAAGCGCGATATAAGAACGATAATCTACGCCGCCGTGGCATTTGGACTGGCGGTCGCGTCGCATGCGGGCGCTCAGGTCGCATCGTCGCCGCCTCCGGCATGGGCGGCGGTTCACTCGCGGCTCGAGCGGCTGGTAGCGTCCGACTCGACCCCATCGATTGTCGTCGGCGTAGCGAAAGAGGGGCGAATCGTTCTGGAGGAGGCGTTCGGCTGGGCCGACAAGGAGCATCGGCGTCACGCCACGCCGCTGATGTCATACGCGATCGCTTCGGTGACGAAAACGCTGACGGCGACGGAAGTGATGGCGCTGGCCGGCCAAGGACGCCTGGCGATCGACAAGCCGGCGAACGCGTATCTCACTCAGCTCCCCGACAGCATACGGATCAAGAGCAACGCGTGGAACGTAAATGGCGTCACTGTACGTCGGCTTGCCAATCATACCGGCGGACTGCCGACGCACGCGATCTTGTGTTTTGCCGACGCGACTCGGTGTGACGCCTCGATTCCGCAAGCGATCGCGCGCTACGCCATCGCGATCCGCTTGCCCGGCGAACGATTCGACTACTCGAACCTCGGTTATGGCGTGCTGGGTACGATCGTCGAGCGCGTCGCTCGTCGGCCATTCGCCGCCGCCATGCAACGAGGCGTGTTCGACCCACTCGGCTTGGTCGGCACGTTCATCGGTCCAAGTCGAGGGCGGGCGAATGTCGCAGCATCGTACACAGGAAGTGGAGTGCGTGTCGAAGACACGCACAGCTCGACGCCCGGAGCATCCGACGGCTACGCGAGCGTGGACGATCTGCTGAAGTTCGGGTTGTTTCACCTCCACTTCCGTTCGACGCGGCAAAATCAGATCATCCCCGATTCGGTGATCGACTGGATGCAGACCGCGACGGTTCGCGCCGATTCACACAATCGATATGGCTTCGGGTGGTGGGTCGACGACGACCACGACGGCATACGCGAGGTGTACGCCGCCGGCGGTACGTCCGTCGCACCAGCATTGCTGCTGCTCCTGCCGGCGGAGCGTCTCGTCGTCGCGGTGGTGGCCAACACCGGTCTGCCGCTCGCTGACATTGGTGATGACGTGATCGGCGCGTTTGTGCCTGCGTTCGCGAACAAGCGCGCCGCGGCCAACGCCGCGGCTCATGCTGGATCGGCGCAGACACGGCAGTCTGCGCAACCGATCCGTCCGCTGCAGGCGTTGGTTGGATCGTGGTCCGGAGAGATCACTACCTACGCGGGGACTGTTCCGATCGCGCTGACAATCGATTCACTCGGCCGGGCAGCGGCGTCGGTCGGATCGACGCATTCGACGATCTCCGACGCTTCCTATTCCGCGGACGGTCGCATGTTTGGCAGGCTTCGCGGCGCGTTGCCGGTGAACGAGTTCCACGGTCGGCCGTACCACCTGGACACCGAGCTCGCGGTGCATGGCAACCGACTGACGGGATATGTGACCGGAACTCTCGACTCCAATGCGGCGGAAGGAATCGCGTTGAGCTATTGGGCTGACTTGGAGAAGCAACGGTAGCGACGCAAGACGGCGGCGCATGACCCGCAGCAGGCGTGGCAGCGTGAGCACGATGCGGTATGGTCGCACCCCCATTGCGACACGATGGCAATCATTGTATCATGACCCCTTGTGTGACAAGGGAAGACTATGGCCGACGCCGAATCCGACCTCCTCCGCTCCAGCCTCGACCTGCTCGTGCTCAAGGCCCTCACGTGGGGCCCGATGCACGGCTACGCGATCAGCGAATGGATCGAGGGCGCCACCGCCGATACGCTGCTCGTCGAGGAAGGCACGCTCTACCCTGCCCTCCACCGCATGGAGCGACATGGGTGGATCACCGCAGAATGGGGTGTCTCCGAGAACAATCGTCGCGCGAAATTCTACAAATTGAGCACCGCAGGCCGCGCGCGCTTCCGCGCCCAGGCGCCCGTGTGGCATCGCCACGCCGAGGCGATCGCCGTCGCGCTGCGGCGGACGTCGTTGGAATTCCGGTGAGCGACGTGAGTCGATGCGGCCTCGGGTGAACGGGTCGTGGGTCTCAGTCCCGGTTGGCGTCGAGTCTTTCGACTGCCGTTTCGTACGGCGCGCTCGCTTGCGCGCGACGTCGACGAGGAGCTCGCGTTTCATATCGCGATGCGCGAGGAAAAGCTGCGACGGCTCGGAATGACAGATGATCGCGCGCGTACCGACGCGCTCGCGCGATTCGGCGATCGCGACCGCGTTCGCGACGAATGCATCACCATCGACCGGCGCTACGCGCGCGAGGTGCGACTCATGGAATGGCTCGAATCGATCATGTCCGATTTCGGTTACGGTCTGCGCACACTCCGCAATCGACCGGCGTTCACAATCGTCGCGGCACTCACGCTCGCGTTGGGAATCGGCGCGACGTCGGCAATCTTCAGCCTCGTCGACGGCATCTTGCTCCGTCCACTCCCCTATCCGCGCCCCCAAGAGCTCGTCCAGTTCCGTCAGTCGTATCCGGAGAAGGGTTTGGACGACTGGACGCTCTCGCAGGAGAACCTCGCGATGTACCGCGACGGCGCGCATGACTTTCAGTCATTCGCCGGCTTCAACAGCCGCGGCGTCACCCTCGAGGTGAACGGCACACCTGAACGAATCAACGCCGCACGCGTCACGGCCGACTTCTTCACGGTGCTCGGCGTCCCTCCGCTCATCGGCCGCGCGTTCACGCGCGAGGAGGACACACGGTCGAACAACGCCTTCGTCGTTCTCTCATATGGGTTTTGGCAGAGTCATTTCGCCGGAGACCGCGGCGTCATCGGAAAAACGCTCGATTTCGATGGACAGCCGACGCGTGTGCTTGGCGTGATGCCGCCGCAGTTCGCCTACCCGCGGCCCGACGTTCAGGCGTTCCTCCCCGTCGGTCTCGACCCGACGCGACGCTTCGGCTGGTTCCTCACCGGCGTTGCACGGCTGCGCCCGGGTGTGACGGTCGAGCAGGCACGACGCGAGACGACGGCGCTGATGTGGAATTGGGCGCGCCGCGAGCCCGACGCGCTGTCGATGACCGTCGATCCCGCACGGACACGAATGAAGACGCTCGTCACACCACTGCGCACCGCGATCACCGGCGATGTGGCGCGACCTCTCGCGGTGCTCCAGGCCGCGGTGCTCGTGATTCTTTTGATCGCCGTCGCAAACGTGGCGACGTTGATGTCGAGTCGCGCGTCGGGCCGCCGCCGCGAGATGGCGCTCCGCACCGCGCTGGGCGCGACCAGCGGACGTATCGTGCGACAGGTGCTCACGGAGAGCGTCGCACTCGCGTCGCTCGGCGGCGTACTCGGAATAGCCTTGGCGTTTCTGCTTGTCCGGGCGTTCACGCACTCAGGCGCCGAGTCGCTGCCACGGATCGGAGAGGTCAGCGTGAGCTGGCGCGTGCTCACGTTCACATTCGTCGTGTCGATCGGGTCGGGACTGCTGTTCGGGTTATCGCCGGCGTTGCACTCGCTCAAGCGCCGCATTACCGATGGTCTTTCCGGCCAGAATGAGAGCGCGCGGGGCGCGGCGCGCCGGCTCAATAGTACGCTCGTCGTCGCACAACTCGGATTGTCGGTAATGCTGCTCGTGTCCGCGGGGCTCGTACTCAAGAGCTTTCGCCACTTGCTCAACGTCGATCTGGGTTTCGATCCAACGGGCGTGACCGCGGTGCTCATGCCGTTGCCGCACCAACGGTATATGGACAATCGGAAGATTGTCGCGATTACGTCGCAGGCGGTGGAGCGCGTGCGCGGAATCCCTGGCGTACGCGCGGCGGCCGCGGCGTTTCCGATGCCGTACAGCGGCGGCGTGAACACTGACGGTTACCTGATAGAAGGTCACGCGCCGCCGGCGATCGCGGGAAGTGAGACGCAGACGGTGCAAGTACAGGTGACGCCGGGCTTCTTCGGCGTGTTGGGAATCCCATTGCTGTATGGGCGCGACGTCAATGCGTCCGATCGCGATAGCTCGATCAAGGTGGTCGTCGTCGATGACGTCCTCGCGAGCCGATATTGGAAAGGCGCCGACGCGATCGGCAAGCGAATGCGCATGACCGGCGACACGACCTGGCTGACCATCATCGGCGTCGTCGGCAGCGTGCGCGACGAGGACGTCGCCAGCGAGCCGCGGCCCCACACATACTTCCCATTCTCGCAAGTGCCCGCCAACCGCCCGACGTTAGCCGTGCGCACCACTGGCGATCCATCCAATGTCGTCACCGCGATTCGGAAGACGATCGCCGAGCTCGAGCCGGGCGTTCCACTCGACAACATCCGTCCGCTCAGCGAATCGATCAGCCGCGCCCTGGACAATCGGCGGCTCACGGAG
Organism: Gemmatimonadaceae bacterium; assembly: GCA_025934075.1. Taxonomy (GTDB): domain Bacteria; phylum Gemmatimonadota; class Gemmatimonadetes; order Gemmatimonadales; family Gemmatimonadaceae; genus JAQBQB01. The sequence goes on along the minus strand of JAICYT010000012.1, from coordinate 30,586 downwards.
ATTCTCCTCGTTGCATTCGCTCTGCTCGCGATGACGCTCGCGGCGATCGGCATCTACGGGGTCATGTCACTCTATGTATCGCATCGGCACCGCGAGTTCGGCATTCGACTCGCCGTCGGCGCCGAACCCGGGAATCTCGTACGACTCGTATTCGCCGAGGGCATGACGCTGGCGATCGGAGGCGTCGTCATCGGCGTCGCTGGCGCGCTGCTGGGAACGCGGTGGGTGCGCACGCTGCTCTACGAAGTCAGCCCGACCGATCCCGTCGTCTACGCGAGTCTCGCCGCGCTGCTGCTCGCCGTGGCATTCGCGTCATGCTATCTGCCGGCGCGACGCGCGGCGAAGAGCGATCCGCTCATCGCATTGCGAGCCGAGTGATTCGGATGCCCAGTCACCCCCTGCGCGGCAGCACAGTTCCTCTGCTTGTTTGTCGCCGGCCTTGATGAGCGAAGAACGTGCTGTATGTATCTGCCGTCGTGAAAGTCGCTCAATGGGCGTCCAGCATTCTAGTATTCGTCATGCTCACCGACTCGATTGCATCACGTTGATCCGGCGCTCCTCACGATCGCCATCGCGACCGTCGTGGGACTGGTGGCCCAGGTTCTTGCTCATCGATGGCGAATACCGTCGATCGTACCGCTGCTCGTGTTCGGTATGGCGCTGGGTCCATCGATGCTGGACATCATCCGCCCACACGATCTCGGTCGCGGGCTGCCGGTTCTCGTAAAGCTGTGCGTTGCCGTCATTCTCTTTGATGGCGCGCTGAATCTCAGGCTCGCGGATCTGCGCCGCGCGATGTTCGAGGTGCGAAACCTCGTGACCATCGGCGTGCTCGTTACGTGGATTACCGTCACGCTGACCGCTTGGAGTATCGCTCGACTCAGCCTCCCCGTCGCCATCGTCTTCGGTGCATTGCTGACGGTCACCGGGCCGACGGTGGTGCAGCCGATCCTGCGTCGCGTTCAACTCCCGCGCCGTCTCAAGACCGTGCTCGAGGGAGAAGCGATCCTCATCGATCCGATCGGAGCAGTGTTGGCGGTTGCCGTCGTCGACATCGTATTGGGCATTGCCGGCGTTCTACCAATCGGTGTTGCGGCAGGCGTCTGGGGATACGTGGCACGCCTCGGTGGAGGCGCCTTGGTGGGCGCGGGCAGTGGCCTCTTCATCTCGTGGCTGCTCCGCAAACCTGGACTCGTTCCGTCAGAGTTGTCGAATCTCGTGACGTTGGCCGGAGTCTGGGGCGCATTCGCTCTCGCCGAATGGCTCCAGGCGGAGTCAGGCATCATGGCCGCGGTCGCGATGGGCTTGGCCATGCAGCGAACCTCCATCCCGGAGGAACGCCGGCTCCGGCATTTCAAGGAGCAGCTGACGGTCCTCGGCATCAGTCTGCTGTTCACGCTGCTCTCTGCCAACCTTCCGCTTCGCGTCGTACGCGAGGAAGGACTTCGCGGCGTGATGACGGTGGCCGTCTTGATGTTTGTCGTTCGCCCACTCGCCGTTTGGATTTCGCTGCGGCGCAGCGACATGCCGTGGCGCGAGCGCGCGTTCGTCGCGTGGATCGCCCCGCGCGGGATCGTTGCCGCCTCCGTGGCGTCGCTGTTTGCAATTCAACTCACGGCCGCCGGATTTGCGGAAGGCGAGCGAGTGCTCGCGCTGACGTTCATGACGATTGCGTTGACCGTGACCGTGCAGGGACTGACGGCCGGTCTCGTGGCGCGTCTGCTTCACCTGCACAGTCTGTCCGGCCAGCGCGTCGTCGTGGTCGGCGCCGGTCCTCTCGCACTCGAGGTCGCGGTTGTCGTTCGTGACTACGGCCGACCGGTCGCAATCATCGATCGCAATTCCGAGCGCGTCGACATCGCTCGTCAACGTGGTATCCAAGGGATTGGCGGCAATGCGCTGGAGGATACGGTCCTCGAGGCGGCAGGAATCGACGAGGCGGAAACCGTGATTGCGTTGACGACGAATTCCGAGGTCAATGCCCTGGCCTGCCATCTGGCTCACGAAGTCTTCGGTGTGTCTCGCGCGTATCCAGCGCTCGCGAGTCCGACCCGCGGGGCTAGCCGGCAACTGCTCGATCGCGTCGGAGGACGACTCGCGTTTGGCCGGCCAATTGATGTGCGGGAATGGGACCACGGATTGGAGCATGGTCTCGCTCGCATCATCGTCTTTCGCGTGCCGGCGGGAACCCGTGACGCCGTGCGCGCACTGCTGCTTCCGGAGTCGATGATTCCGCTCGCTCGCGTTCGACAAGAGAGCATCGAGTTCACGACGGAACACCAAACGTGGCGAGCTGACGACCGCATCGTTGTCGCGACGATGTTGGCTGAAGACGAGACGACGCAGCTTCTCGATGCCGTGAATCGGGCCGCCGCGACTTCGCCGCGAGATGCAGAGTCCGCGGGAAATAGATAGCCGGCGTCAGCGACCGCGCGCGGAAAGGGCGCGTTTGACTCCATACAAGAAGCAGTCGGCCGTCCTCTTGCTTACCGAGTGGTCGGCACCTATCTTCATATCGGTTACCGAGAGAGAGGCACTTGTGAGCCGACCGACGGATCTCGTGCAGGGCACCCTCGACCTGCTCGTCCTCAAGATGCTCGCCCTCGAGTCGATGAACGGCTGGTCCATCAGCCAGCGACTCAAGACCCTATCCTCCGAAGTCCTCCAGGTGAGCGACGGCTCGCTCTACCCCGCCCTGCACAAGCTTGAACAGCAGGGCTGGATCGAAGCCGAGTGGCGGCAGAGCGCGCAGAATCGCCGCGCGAAATTCTATTCGCTCACCGCCGCCGGTCGTCGCCAGCTCAAGCTCGAGGCGAACGACTGGGAGCGGCTCTCGCGCGCCATCAACGGCATCGTCGCGCTCAATCCCCGGGAGGCATGATGGCGATCGATCGACTCGCCCACATTGTCAGGCTGCGCATTCGATCCCTCTTTCAGCGCGACCGCGTCGAGCAGGAGCTCGACGACGAGATGCGCTACCACATCGAGCAGCAAACGGAGTCCAATATCCGGCTCGGCATGTCGCCAGACGCCGCTCGCCGCGAAGCATTGCGTGCATTCGGCGGCGTCGAATTCCAGAAGGAGGAGTCGCGAGATCGCCGTGGCACGCGCTGGATCGAGGACCTCATCGGCGACGTGAAGTTCTCGATGCGTGCGCTGCGCCGCGCGCCCGGTTTCACGCTCACCGTCGTCATCACGCTCGCACTCGGCATCGGCGCGAACACGGCGATCTTCTCAGTCGTGCGCGCGGTGCTCCTCAAGCCGCTACCGCATCGTCACGGCGAACACCTCCTCTATCTGCGCCAATCGGGATCCGGCCCGGGTCAGCAGGACATCAACTTCTCCGTGCCCGAGGTGCGCGACCTGCGCACGCGCGTGCCATCGTTTGCGGGTGTGGCCGAGTTCTCGTCGTGGTCAAGCATACTGTATGAGAAGAGCGCGGCGCAGCGGCTCAACGTCGGACTCGTCACGGGAAACTACTTCGACGTGATGGGCCTCGCGACAGAGATCGGACGCACAACGGGCCCGCAGGACGACGGCGTGGCCGCAAATCCCGTCGCGGTACTCTCGCACGAGTTCTGGGTGACGCACTATGGCGCGAATCCCGGCATCGTCGGCACGAACATCACGCTCGACAAGCATCCGGTCACCGTGATCGGTGTGCTCGAGCCGGCGCCTTTCTTCCCCGATCGCGTTGACGCCCTGCTCAATCTCGTGAACAGCGCGCACCACCTCGGCGCATCGATGCAGAATCAGCGCACGCATCGCATGACGCGCGTCGTCGCGCGCCTGACACCGACGACGACGCTCGAGCGTGCGCGGTCGGAGGTGGGCGGCGTGTATTCGTCGATGATGAAGCAGAACCCGAGCGACTATCCCGCAGCGAGCCACTACAGCATCGAGGTGATGACGCTCAAGGAAGCACTTGGCCACGACGCGCAGCTCGTGCTCTGGCTCCTGATGGCCTCGGCCGCGTTCGTGCTGATCGTCTCGGCGTCAAACGTCGCGAACCTCACGCTGATGCGCAGCGTCAAGCGCGAACATGAGCTCGTCGTCCGCGCAGCACTCGGTGCCGGCGCCGCGCGGCTTCGCCGCCTCAAGCTCGCGGAGAATCTCGTGCTGACGATCGCGGGTGCCGCGCTCGGGATGCTCATCGCGAAGTCGGGAGTGAAGGTGCTTACGGCGTTCGCCGCACGCTATTCGCCGCGTGCGAGCGACATCCACCTCGACGGCGTCGCGATGGCGTTCACGCTCGCAGTCGCCGTGGCACTCGCGGTCGTGCTGTCGCTGTTCGTCTCGATTCCCGGCGACAGCGGGATCGGCACGCGCGTGATGTCCGGCGGTCAGCGCGCGGGCGGAAACAGTCCGGCGCGTCAGCGCGTGCAGCGCGGGCTCGTCGTCCTCCAAGTAGCCGTGACCGTCGTGCTGCTCGCGGGCGCGGGATTGCTCACGCAGACGATCATCCGTCTGACGCACGTCGATACCGGTCTCGGCGCCGATCCGTTGACAATGCGCGTCACGATGCTGACCGGCGCCGAGGCGCGCGATACGAATGCAGTAAAGGTGATGCAGCGCAAGTTCGAGCAGATCCGGAGCGACCTCGCCGCGCTTCCTGGTGTCACGGCGGTCGGAAGCGGCGGCTGGGCGCCCCTGCGCAGCTCGGGCGTGTACTATCTGGTCGAGGCGCAGGGGCAGACCGACGCGGCGGGCGGCGGCACGGCGCGTACCGAAGTGCTCACCGCGGATCCGAATTTCTTTCTCGCGTCAGGCATTCCGCTGCTACGCGGCCGTGGCTTCACCTCGGCGGACGCGGACGGCAGCACGGCAACGGTAATCGTCAACAAGGCTTTCGCCGATCGCGTGTTCGCAAACAGCGATCCGATCGGCAAGCGCATTGGATGGAAGGTCGATTGGCGCGGAAATGACACGTTGACGTGGGTGACGATCGGCGGTGTGGTCGGCAATACTCTCCAGGCCGGCGCGGACGCGGTTCGGCCGACGATGTTCTTCCCGCTCAGTTCGATGGGCATTCTGAATCCCAGCATCATCATTCGTGCGGATGGGCGCGATGCCGAGATGGCGAAGATCGCACAGGCTGTCGTGCGGAAGTACTCGCCGGCCGCGGTCATCGAGAATGTGGAGACGCTTCAGCAGTTCCGGGCCGAGACGTTTGCGAAGCAGCGACTGAATGCAGTGCTGATCTCTTCGTTCAGCGCGCTGGCGTTACTAATCGCGGCGGTTGGGATCGCGGGCGTGCTCGCGTTCTCCGTCGCGGCGCGGACGACGGAGATTGGAATACGCATGAGTCTCGGCGCGGACAGTGGACGTGTGCAGCGGATGATACTTACAGAAGGGACGTCGCTTGTCTTTGTTGGCGGCGTGCTCGGCGTGATTGGAGCGATTGCGTCTATGGGAGCGTTGCGAGGGTTGTTGTTTGGAGTGTCGCCGCGGGATCCGCTCACGTTCGTTGCTGTGGCGGCGGCGATGGCGATTATTGGGACCATCGCGTGCTGGATCCCGGCGGTACGGGCGGCTCGGATTGATCCGGCGATTGCTATGCGGGGATAGAGCGACATAGTCGACGCAGCAATTTCGGGCGCGGGCTTGCTAGCGAAGACACGGGAGCTCCGGAGCACGCATGTTTGCATGATGCATGGTCGCTCTGCTTGAACGGAGTCAATTTAGTCTCGTTAAAGATTCTTAATAGACTTCAGACGACAGATGAATACGCCTTCGATCGTGTGCGCTTGGAGCCAAACGGAAATACCTGGCGGCAGTTCAGAGTTTCGCAACGTAGCTCGTTGAGATGCGCATTCTCTCGACGAACATCGTCCGCGATGCGCAGGCGGCACCCGCCAAAACGCCGAAGGCGATCGAGCTCGACCTCTCCGCTTAAGACCGATTCGAGCCAACCACTCGGAAGTGATTGGCTCGCCGATAGCAGGGGTGGGACTCGAACCCACGACCCCGGCATTATGAGTGCCGTGCTCTAACCACCTGAGCTACCCTGCCAGAACTCCGACAAAACTCCCACAAACAAACCGGCCGGCCCTCTCGGACCGGCCGATGTGATGACCACAATGACCACGTTGACAGCTTCGACGAACGAATAGCGGGGGCGGGATTTGAACCCGCGACCTTCGGGTTATGAGCCCGACGAGCTACCAGGCTGCTCCACCCCGCGGCAGTAAGCGTAAACTAAGGACCAGCAACGACGTGTCAAGGTTGTACGCCCGGCGTCATCGATGCGTTTCTGCACGAATCAATGAGTCACGGCACACGATGCGTCGTGTCCGCCAACGGCCCCGCAAACCGATACACGATCTCCTTCTTGCCGCGCACCATGCCAAACACTTCGCGCGCGATTCGCTCCTGCGTCGCCGGATCGTGCTCGACTTTATCCTTGTACTTCTTCAGGGAATCGACGAGGCGCGCCAGCGAATCAACGGACCGTGTGATCCGCGCCTTCTCCGTCCGCTGACGAAACAGGTCCAACGTGCCGAACTCGCCACCCTGCACGGCGAACACGATCGCGATCGCAAGCAACGCGAGCGCGCCAATCCGTTTCAACAGCGGCCGGCGTCCGGATGCCATCAGAAGCGATCAGATGCCATACAACGCGCCGCCCGGGAACTCGGCGGCGGCGCCCAGCTGTTCCTCGATGCGCAGCAGCTGATTGTACTTCGCGATGCGATCGGTTCGGCTCGCCGAGCCGGTTTTGATCTGTCCGGCACCTGTGCCCACGGCGAGGTCGGCGATAAAGGTGTCTTCCGTTTCGCCCGACCGATGTGAGATCACTGATAGGTACCCCGCGGCGCGGGCCATATCGATCGCTTCCAGCGTTTCGCTGAGCGTGCCGATCTGATTGACCTTGATGAGAATCGCGTTCGCTACGCTGTTCTCGATGCCGCGTGCGAGGCGCTCGGTGTTCGTGACGAAAATGTCATCACCGACGAGCTGGCAGCGATCGCCGATCGCGGCAGTGAGCTTGGCCCAGCCGTCCCAATCGTCCTCTGCCAATCCGTCTTCGATCGAGACGATCGGATACTGGTCGATCCAGTTCGTGTAGAGCTCGACCATGCCTTCGGCGTCGCGCTTTCCGGCGCCGCTCTTCTTGAAGGTGTACGTGCCGTCGGAATAGAGCTCGCTCGCGGCGGGATCGAGCGCAAGCGCGACCTCTTTCCCCGCGTCATAGCCCGCAGCGTCGATCGCCTCGAGAATCACTTTGATCGCGTCTTCGTCGTCGCGCAGATCGGGCGCGAAGCCGCCTTCGTCGCCGACGCCCGTCGAGAGCTTGCGTTTGCCGAGCACTTTCTTGAGCGCGTGGAAGACCTCTGCGCCCATGCGAAGCGCTTCGGCGAACGAATCCGCGCCGATCGGCACGATCATGAATTCTTGAAAGTCGACCGTGTTCGTGGCATGCGCGCCACCATTCACGATGTTCATCATCGGCACCGGCATCACGCGCGCGAGGGGTCCGCCCAAGTATCTGTAGAGCGGCAACCCGACCGACTGCGACGCCGCGCGCGCCGCGGCGAGAGAAACGGCGAGAATCGCGTTTGCTCCCAAGCTCGACTTGTTCGGCGTGCCATCGAGATCGATCATCAGCGCGTCGATTCCGAGCTGGTCGGTGATGTCGTGGCCTTGAAGCGCCGGCGCGATCGTGTCGACGACGTTCTGCACAGCGTGCTGCACGCCCTTGCCGCCATAGCGGTCGGAGTCGCCGTCGCGAAGCTCGACAGCTTCATGCTCGCCGGTACTCGCGCCGCTCGGGACCGCCGCGCGTCCCGTGATGCCGTTCGAGCAGATGACATCGGCTTCGATCGTCGGATTCCCGCGGCTATCGAGGATCTCTCGCGCCTTGATTTCGGTAATGGTGACCATGAGAAAGGGTGTGTCGGTGAGGCGGAAACAGTGGGAAGCGAGCGACGAGCCCGCAGCGGAAAATAACGGAACGGCAGATCCTTCGCCTCGCTCAGGATGACGGCAGGAGCTCCGCACAGGATGACGGCAGCACACTTCACTCGGGACGACGCCTGCCGTCGTTGGAGCTTACTCCACTCGCTCGCCGGTCGTCGCGATCGACGGTTCCGAGCTCCCGACCCCGTACAATGACTGCATCGCGTCAGCCATGTTCGTCCACACCGTCGTCATCAGCGCGCCACGGTGCTCGTAGTCGTAGCCCTTGGTTTCGACCGGAGGGAGGAAGTGCAGGTCGATCGGGTGCGATCGAATGACAAATGAGCCCTTGGGCATCACCTCGCGCGCACCATATACGATCGTCGGAATGATCGGAGTCTGCGACGCGATCGCCAGGACGAACGGCCCCTTCTTGAACGGTCGGAGATGATAGTCGAATCCGCGCGTTCCTTCCGGACAGACCACGATCGAGCGCCCCCGCTGCACTTCCTTCGCCGCCATCTTGTACGATTCGAACGCTTGCTTTCGATTGTCGCGGTCGAGAAACACAATACCGACGCACTCCGCCGCGAAGCCGAATAGCGGAATTCGACGGAGCTCCGATTTCGCGATGAAGCTGCACCACGGCACCTCCGAGGCGAGCGCCGAAATGTCGAACCAGCTCACATGGTTCGCGATGAACACCGCTCCGTGCAGTCCGGCGACGTGTTCCGCCCCATGGACGCGCACCTTCACACCCGCCGCCCGGTTGATCGATCGCGCCCAGAGCTTGATGCATCGCAAATAGATCGAGTCGGGACCCTGCGGCGCGCGCAACAACCGCGCGATCACAACCGTCGGCCCCAATATCAATGTCATCGCGAGCGCGACGAGCGCGGCGAGCGGCGTTCGCATCAGTGCGAAAAGTGATCGTAGCCAGCGGCGTTCGCAACGCGCGCGCCGCGCACCGTGACATCAGTCTCCGGCGCTCTGACCACACGCCCGATCTCGCTCAGGCGAAGGCCGAAGCACCGTTGAAACTCTTCGCGGTCGATGTCATGCGGCGCCGTCACGAGGATCTCATACTCGTCGCCGCCATGCAGCGCTGAAGTGATGTCAGCGCCGTCGAATACGGGGACGCGACGATCATCGATGTCGATCGCGACGTGACTCGCCGCCGCAACGTGCCGGAGATCCGCGATCAACCCATCAGATATGTCGATGCCCGCGGTCGCGCCGCGTTCAACCAACCAACGTGCCTCGGCGAGTCGCGGAACCGGGCGAGCAAAGCGATCGCCGAATGAATCCGGCATCTGCCCGAGCAACAACCGCCGTACCGCCCCGATTGGACCACCAAGCTGTCCGGTGACATAGACGCGATCGTCGAGCCGTGCACACGAACGTCGAAGCGGCGCGAATGCCGCGCCGAGAACCGTTGTCGTGATCGAGAGTTCGGTGCCGGCGCTCAAGTTGCCACCGACGATATGTGTTTGCGCAACATCCACCGCATCACCGACGCCGTCCGCGATCTCGAGCAATTCGCCGCGCCACGCATCAGGCACGGTGATCGCAACAAGCACTCCGATCGGGCGGGCCGCCATCGCGGCGAGATCACTGAGTGCCGCGACAACCGACCGATACCCGATCTGCCGCGAAGACAACCACGCGCGCTTGAAGTGACGTCCTTCGACCGCGGTGTCTGTGCTCACGACGAGCGAATCGCCTCGCGGAACGCGAAGAATCGCCGCATCGTCGCCGAGTCCGGATGCGCGTGCGCCCCAGCGATCAGACATCTGGCGAATGGCGTCGAATTCGGCGCCAGGTCCGAGGGAAATCGCGTCCGCCCGCGTCGTTGTCACGTCGCCGCGCCGACGATGGGCAACTCGGCGATCACGGGGTATCGCCCCGGGCGATCGTCGAAGGTCCAACTGTCGCGCAGCTCATTGACGACGTCCTCGAGCGCGATTCCGCGCACGTCGCCAGTCCCCGTGACCGGAACGCGTTCGGCCGCACGACCGTGCACCCACGCCGCGATGGCGGCAGCAACGAAAGGATCGTCGACTTGCGCGAGCATCGTTCCTGAGATTCCACTCAACACGTCGCCACTTCCGGCGGCAGCGAGAGCCGGTGTTCCGCTCGCGCTGACGAGCCGGCGACCATTCGGCGCCGCGATCACCGTCGGAACTCCTTTGAGCAGCACAACCGCATTGAGCGTGGCGGCCAGCTCTTTTCCAACCTCGAAACGATTGTCGAGCACGTGCTGGAGGTCGAGACCGGACAGCCGTGCGAACTCCATCGGGTGCGGCGTGACGATCGCCGGCCGGCCAGCGAGCAATTTGGCCAAGCCGCGCGCGTCGCCCTCGAAGAGCGTGAGCGCGTCGGCGTCGAGCAGCGTTGGTCCAGTCCAATGGCGGAGCGTGCGCTCGAGCAGTGCGCGACTCTCTTGATGACGGCCGAGGCCCGGCCCGATGATCACCGCGTCAGCCCAATTCGCGATGACTTGATCGACGCCGTCATCACCAGGCCACTGGGCGGCGAGCGCGTACGGCTCGGCCTCCTGAACCGCGCCGAGGCTTTCCGGTGCGACGACCAGCTTCACCATTCCGACGCCGCTGCGCATGGCCGCACGGGCGGCGAGCACTGTCGCTCCCGCCATGCCGGCAGCACCGCCGACGATCGCAATTTTCTTTCGCACGCCTTTGTGCGCGTCGGCCGGAATGCTTGGCACGCGCGCACCGACCCACGCCTCGTCGACGAGCAACGGTGCGCCGTCGTCGAGCGACGCGTGCACACCGAGCCCGATGTCGAGCGCGACGATCGCGCCGCAGCGCTCACGATTCATGAGATGGCCGCGCTTGATCGTGCCGAAGGTCAGTGTGAGATCCGCCCGAACCGCGAGCTCGTGCGCGACGCCGGTCGACGCATCGAGACCGCTCGGGACGTCGAGCGCGACCACGATCGCATCGCGCGTGCGGAGCGCGGCCGTGAGCGCGATGAGTCGCGCAATGTCGCCGTGCGGTTCGCCGTTTCCACCTGTTCCGAGCAATCCATCGACAATCAGCGCTTCGCCGCTCTCGAGCGATTGCGGAACAACGGATGCGACATCGGATGCGTCGAGCACCTCGAGCGCGAGACTTCGCTCGGCACGTGCATCGGGGGTCTTGGCGATCGTCGCCTCGACGACGCGAACGCGCACGCCGCTCGTGGCCAGTGCGCGCGCGACGACCCATGCGTCGCCGCCATTGTTGCCTGGACCAGCGAGCACCAACACGCCGCGTGCGAGACGATCGCGATGGCGAAGGGCGATCTCCGCCGCCGCAGCGGCACCAGCGCGTTGCATCAGGGCGCGCGACGGAATGCCCGACGCGATCGCGGACGCATCGCGCGCCGCCGATTCTGAGCTGGTGACGACGCGGACGAGATCGCGCACGAGATGGGAGATGGTCTTACTTCTGCGAAGTCCCCACAGTGCGGCCGTAGCTCAATTCGCCGTTATCGATGCGAATGTTGAAGCCGCACTCGGGATTGCTACAGGCCCAGGCTTTGTAGGTGATCGGCGCGCCCTCGCGCCCATAGTCGCTGAGCGGCAACAAGACGCCTGTCTGACACCTTCGACACGCCGGCCAGTCCATTGGCTTTTCCATGCGACCTCCCGTCCCCTCACCACCCCTCCCTCGACGATCGCGGGAGCATCTCGACGTTAGACGCTCAGCGCTCCGCACCAGGGATACTCTCGCTCGAATGCCTGATCAAAATCGAACACATCGACGAATTCGTCTCGCGTATCCGTCGGTTGGCTCATCAACAAGCCTAGATCGACGAGCGTGAATACGACGTCTCCAATATCAGCACTGCTCTGAACGCCCCAGTGCTCGAGGACGACCCTCGCCATCACGCCAAAGCGCTCCAGCGCAAGATCGCGGCAGGACAGAGCGAGCTCGCGGCCGTTGATGTGCCGCCGTTCCTCGAGTCGCTGCTGGCAGAATTCGAGCGCGGCGAGCACGAATAGATACGCGCGCTCGTCGAATCGCGGCTCCCGAAGCCGAATCCGGTCCATGATGCCATCTCGAAAGGCCAGTTCCGCCACTTCGTCCCTCGTTTGAGTCGTTTTAACCGAACGGCGGGGTGAAGCCCGCCGACGTCAAGAAAATGATGGTTGTTCGCCGCCGCCACAACTCCCAAAAAAATCGGCGAGGGGCAGGCGCGATGCCGAACTCGTTAGTAGATTACCCGGTTCTGAGCCGAAGGTCGGGAGCGGAGCTGCTCCCCGGGTTTGGCCCAACAGGGCTGCGCTGACAACCTCCGCCTGAATCCGATGCCGTCAACGTTCAAGTACGACGTAGCGATCACTGCCGCGGACTTCGATGCTCTGGCCGTCGCCGAGTTGAAGCGGCGGCTCGAGCACCAGGTCGCGAAAGGTGTGTACGCCCGACCGGTCGCCGACCCGTTGAAAGCGCCTCTGTCGTCGACAGCACTGCGCAAGCCGATCGAGAAAGACGCGCGCGTCGTCGTCGTACTCTTCCAGCGTTTGTGGGGCGTTTCGCCGTCGAGCGCGGCGGAGTCCGAAGCGCTCAAAGCCCGCATCGGAAAAGCGAAACGCAAGGACGTGATCGTCGTTCCGCTCGACAACTCACCGATTCCGACGTGGCTCAAGGGGACGATCGTGCGAGCCTCTGGTGCGCCGACGAGCAGCGCGGTGATCGATGCGATCGTGAACGCAGTGACCGACGCGGGCGGAGCGCCCAAGAAATCGACGACCGCGGCCGTCGCAGCGCGCGTGGCGGAAGACGAGAAGCACGCGCGCGCGCGCGCAGCATTCCTCTCGTCGCAACGCGCGCTCGCACTCATCAATCGCGAGCTCGATTCGTTGTCGAACGCGGTCCTGCGTCTGTGCGAGGCACCAGGGACGCTGCCGGCCGGATTCGCGCCCGAAGCGCGTCGTACGCCGGATCGATACACCGTGCAGATCGGTCCGGTCGGCCTGAGCTTCTCGTGGATTCGCGGCCGGTCGAACTCGATCGCCGACGGGCAGCTGCTCGTCATCGAATGGAGCGGCCAACTGGGCGACCAGACAGCGTCGGCCGATCCGCACACGGCGATGCCAGCCTTCGAACATGTGCTTCAGCCGCACGCGACGAGCCCTGAAGATTGGCAGTGGCGCCGAACGGATCTCGATCTGTGCTCATACACGACGCGGGATCTCGCGGCGCAATGCGTGACGTCAGTCGCGCGTCGATTGCCACGCCCTGATCCCACTCTGCGCCCGAGCATCACCACGGACGCGCAGGTACGGAGCGCCTAGCAGCGGTGAACGGCTAGCCACGCGATGACGCGGATTTCACGAAACACTCCGGCCCGCAGCTAGACTAGAGTTTTCTGCGGGTCGGGATCAAACGTACAGCGGAAACGCCTGCGCCAGCTTGCGCGCCTGCTCGCGGACTTCTGCCTTTACGGCCTGATCATCGGGCGACTTGAGCACAACGTCGATCAAGCTCGCGATCTGCTTCATCTCGGCCACGCCCATGCCGCGAGTTGTCACCGCCGACGTGCCGATGCGAATGCCGCTCGTCACGAACGGCGACTGCGTCTCTTTCGGCACGGTATTCTTGTTCACCGTGATCGCCGCGGCGTCGAGCGACAACTGCGCAGTTTTACCAGTGAGTCCGCGGTTGCGCAGATCGACGAGCATGAGATGATTGTCCGTGCCGCCCGACACGATGTCGAAGCCGAGCGACGCCAGCGCGGCCGCAAGTGCGCGCGCGTTCGCGATCACGTCCTTCGCATAGGTCTTGAATGAGGGCGCCAGCGCTTCCTTGAAGCACACGGCCTTGGCGGCGATGACATGCTCGAGCGGGCCGCCCTGACTCCCCGGGAACACCGCCTTGTCGATGGCCTTCGCATGCTCGGCCTTGCAGAGAATCATTCCTCCGCGCGGGCCACGCAACGTCTTGTGCGTCGTCGTCGTGACGACGTCGGCGTGCGGCACGGGCGACGGATACACACCGCCAGCGACGAGTCCGGCGAAGTGCGCCATGTCGACCATGAACACGGCGCCGATCTCGCGCGCCACTTCGGCGAATGCCGCGAAATCGACAACGCGCGAGTACGCACTGTAGCCGGCCAACACGAGGCGCGGACGATGCTCGCGCGCCTTGCGACGCATGTCGTCGTAGTCGATCAGACCCTGATCGGTGACGCCGTACGAGATCGCACGATACAACATTCCCGAGAAGTTCACCGGCGAGCCGTGCGTGAGATGTCCGCCATTCGACAAGTCCATCCCGAGAAACGTGTCGCCCGGTTTGAGGAACGGAGACATCGCCGCGTAGTTCGCCTGCGCGCCAGAGTGCGGTTGTACGTTCGCATGGTCGGCCGCGAACAACTCCTTCGCGCGATCGATCGCCAACTGCTCGATCTTGTCGACCACCTCGCATCCGCCGTAGTAGCGCGTGCCCGGGAGACCTTCCGCGTACTTGTTGGTGAGCGGCGACCCCATCGCCTCGAGCACCGCCGGCGACACGAAGTTCTCGCTCGCGATCAACTCGAGCCCGTCCTTCTGCCGACGAATCTCTTCGTCGATCAGCAACGCGATCTCGGAGTCCGCCTCGCGAAGCGCGTCACCGGGCGAGCAAAGCGGATGCTTCATCCATTCATTCATGTTCGGAGCTCATCTTTTCGATCTTGTCGATGCGGCGCGCGTGACGTCCGCCCTCGAATGGCGTGTCGAGCCAGGTTCGTAAGATCGCGACACCTTGCGCCTCAGTCACGAATCTCGCCGGAACCACGAGCACGTTGGAATCGTTGTGCTCGCGTGCGAGTTTCGCGACTTCCGGATTCCATGCGACAGCGGCCCGCACGTGCGGATACCGGTTCGCGGGATAGCTCATGCCGAGCCCCGTTCCACACAAGAGCACACCGCGCTTGACGTCTCCATTCGACACCTTCTGCGCGAGTGGATGTGCGTAGTCGGCATAATCCGCCGACTCCGGGCTGTCCGTGCCGAGGTCCTGCACGTCGAATCCTAGCTCGCCGAGCGCGCGCTCCAGCTGCTCCTTGAGCTCGAACCCGGCGTGATCGGACGCGATGAGAATCTTCTCACTCATGCGCGTTCACCGCGATCAGCTCGATCACTTGTTCGGCCACTGTGGCCACGTCCGCACCATCGATCCAACGGCGAGAATGCGCTGCTCGGCGAGACGGTCGGCGGCGAGGTACGTCGGAATCTTTTCCGTGCGCGCGATCGCGAACACCTTGCGGATCGTATCGTAGATCTCGTCGGCCTTACGGAAGGAGCGCGCCGGCGTCCACCCTGCAAGCTCGCTGTAGACGTTGATCACGCCGCCGGCGTTCGCGACGTAATCGGGCGCATACATGATGTTGCGTGAGTCGAGCTCGATGCCGTGTCGCTCCTCGAGCAGTTGATTGTTTGCAGCACCGGCGACGATCTCGACCCTGAGCTGCGGAATCGTCTTGTCGTTGATGATCGCGCCGAGCGCACACGGCGCGAAAATGTCCGCCTGGACACCATAGATCTCTTCCGCGCCGACCGCCCGCGCACCGAACTCCGTGACGACGCGCTTCACCCGTTCGGCATCGATGTCCGTCACGACCAGACTCGCGCCCGCCTCGTGCAGCTCCTTGGCGAGATAGTAGCCGACGTGGCCGCAGCCCTGAATCGCAACGGTCTTATGGCTCAGGTCGTCCGATCCCCAACGCTCTTTCGCCGACGCTTGAATGGCGCGAAACACGCCGTGGGCCGTGACGGGCGATGGGTCGCCCGATCGGCCGGCGAGACCGCTCACGTAATCGGTCTCCATGTGCACGTAGTCCATGTCTGCCGTGCTGGTGCCCACGTCTTCCGCCGTGATGTAGCGACCTCCGAGGCTTTCGACGAAGCGGCCGTGCGCGCGGAAGATCATCTCGCGATCAGTCGTCTTATTGTTGCCGATGATGACCGACTTGCCGCCGCCGAGATTCAGGCCGGCGACCGCGTTCTTGTAAGTCATGCCGCGTGCAAGCCGGAGCGCGTCCACAATGGCTTCTTCATCGCTGGCGTAATTCCAGAAACGCGTACCGCCGAGGGCCGGGCCCAGCACCGTGCTATGGATCGCGATGATACCGCGATATCCGGACGCCGAGTCCTGGCAGAGCACGAGCTGCTCGTGCCCCATGTCGGCGATCGTGTCGAAGAGCTTCATGAGAGCGAGTGTCGAGTGGAGGTGAACGTTGAATACGATGCCAACGTGTTGCGGGACTAACTGCTAACGCTTCGAGTACAGCTCGCGCGCGATGACGATTCGCTGAATCTCCGAGGTGCCCTCGTAGATCTGCGTCACCTTCGCGTCGCGGAACAATCGTTCGACGGGATAGTCTTTCACGTACCCGTACCCGCCGAAGATCTGAATCGCCTGGGTCGTCACGGCCATCGCGGCTTCGCTGGCTAAGAGCTTGGCCATCGAGCTGAATTGGGTAATGCGCTCGCCGCGATCCTTCGCGGTTGCGGCAGCGTGGAGCAACGCACGAGCCGCAGCGACACGCATCGCCATGTCGGCGAGCTTGAATTGAATGGCCTGGAATTCTTTGATCGGATGTCCGAACTGCTTGCGTTCCGCGGCATAGGCCGCCGCAAGTCGGAGAGCGGCCTCGGAGATGCCGACCGCTTGCGCCGCGATTCCGAGCCGCCCGTTGTCCAGCGACTGCATCGCGTAAATGAAACCGCTGCCAACCGCGCCGAGCAGCCGATCACCGGGAACGCGCATGTCGGAAAAGTGAATCTGTACGGTGGGCGACGCCCGCAGCCCCATCTTGTCTTCCTTCTTGCCGACACTGAATCCCGGAAGGTCCGGCGTGACGATGAACGCGCTGATGCCACGCGCACCGCGCCGATCGTCTGGCGTATCCGTCCGCGCCATGGCGAGAATGACGTCGCCCTTCGTGCCACTCGACACCCACGCCTTGGTGCCGTTCAGAATCCAATCATTGCCGTCGCGAACTGCCTGCGTCGTGAGCGACGCTGCGTCCGACCCGGCCTCCGGCTCCGACAGCGCAAACGCCCCGAGCATCTCACCACGCGCCATCGGCCTGAGGTAACGCTCTTTCTGGTCCGCTGATCCCCACTTGAGGATCATCTGCGTCGGCAACGAGTTGTGAACGCTGATCATGACGGCCGCCGACGCATCGGCGCGCGCGATCTCCTCGAGCGCGACGAGATACGTGAGCGTGTCGAGGCCGAGCCCGTCATACTCTTCGGGGATCAGCATGCCGAGAAATCCCAGCGCGCCGAGCTTCTCGACGAGCGAGGGCTCGAAGTACGCGTCGCGATCCCACTGCGCGCTGTACGGCGCGATCTCGTGCTCGGCGAAGTCCTGCGCGAGATGTTGGATCTCGCGTTGGGCTTCTGTGAGGGGAGTGAGCGCCCAGGCCATTAGAAGCGCGCTCGCTGATAACAGACAACCGCGTCACGCGGATTCGGCGGAGCCACGTGCACTGCGAGCGGCCTCGCATGAGCACCATCAGTAGGCATAAAATCCGCGCTTCGTCTTCCGACCCAGCCAACCCGCCGCGACATACTTTCGCAGCAACGGACACGGACGGTACTTCGGATCTCCCAAGCCGTCATGCAACACCTCGAGGATCGCGAGGCACGTGTCGAGACCAATCAGATCCGCGAGTGCCAACGGTCCCATTGGGTGATTCATGCCGAGCTTCATCACCGTATCGATCGACTCGGCGGTGCCGACACCTTCCATGAGGCAGTAAATCGCCTCGTTGATCATCGGCATGAGGATGCGGTTGGCGACGAAGCCCGGGTAGTCCTGCACCTCGACCGGCGTTTTGCCAACAGCTTTGCTCAGCTCGAGCACGCGTTGTGTCGTCTCGTCGGACGTCGCGAGCCCACGGATCACCTCGACGAGTTGCATCACCGGCACCGGATTCATGAAATGCATCCCGATCACCTTCTCCGGACGTTTCGTCCGCGCGGCGATTTCCGTGATCGAGATCGAGCTTGTGTTCGTCGCGAGGATCGCGCTGCTGCCGGCGGCGGTGTCGAGATCGGAGAAGATCTTGAACTTGAGATCCTTATTTTCTGTCGCCGCTTCGACGATGAGCGACGCGTCGGCTGCCGCATCGAAGCCCTGCGACGTCGCGATGCGACCGAGGATCGCGTCTTTATCCGCGGCTTGGAGCGATCCTTTCTTGATCTGTCGGTCCAAGTTCGCCGCGATGGTGGACTTGCCGCGCTCGAGCGCGGGACCCGACACGTCGATCATCGTGACATCGAAACCGCTTTGCGCAAAGACGTGTGCGATGCCATTCCCCATCTGCCCAGCGCCGATCACGGCCACACGCTCGGCCATCTGCTATGTCTCCTCGCGACGTAGTTGACGCCCGCGTCGCGCGAAAAGGTATGCGATGCCACCGCCCAGCCCCATTCCGATTCCTGCCGGCAGACCGCCCTCCGGCCCCCACTCGCCGCCTGTCGCCCAGTCCGGTCCCGCATCAACATAACGGTAGCGCGGCGATTCCAGCGGATAGCCGCTCACGGCGGTGTGAAAAAGCACCGCCATCGTCCAGTTCCAGGCGAAATGCGCCATCCACGCGGCGTACAGGCTTCTCGTCGCATACAGAACACCGGCGAGAAAGACACCCGCTGCCGTAACGAGCAGCACTGACTCGACATTGGCTCCGTTGTTCGCGAGGTGCAGCAGGCCAAACGCGACGCTCGTGACACCGATCGCCCACGGCCAGCCCCATGCTTCGCGCAGCACCGAGAGCAGATAGCCGCGGGTGACGAGCTCTTCGACCAGCGCGGCCGGGAGCAAGAAGATCGACGTGCGGAGCGCCGCCGCGGACCACGATCCGTTCGCCGCGGGAATCTCGCGCAACCAATGCAGGCCAATGAGCGCCGCGATTGGCAGCGCAATGGCGGCGCCTCCGACGAGAAAGCCAAAGCCGAAAAGAGCGGGCTTCGCGGCGTCACCGCCGAGCCAAACGTCGGACCAAGGCCGTTTGTCGATCCACCGGAGAGAGATGACGGTGCCGCCGAGCGCCCCAGCGGCTTGGAGCCACTCGAAGTTCGCGACGCCGCGAATACCGAGGAGCGCGAACAACCACGTGATGAGCGGTCCGAGCAACGCATCGGCAACGATGAATGCCGCGAACGAGGCGAAGCAAAACGCGATGATGCGCCATGGGGCGCGGAGCGCGCCGCCTTCAGTAAAAAAAAACTGTGGCGCGCTCAAACGTACGCGGAGCTACTTCGGCGCACGACGTCGCGGTCCGCTGATCGCCGCCGCCACGAATGCCTTGACGATGTCGAGCAACGCGAACGGTGCGATGCCCATCTGCACTGCGCGCACGACGCCGCCACTGAGCAGCGAGAGCTGAGCGATTCCGCCGAAGTAGATGACGGCGATACCCGCGACCGCAGCGAGCCAGCGTGTGCCGAATGATCGCGCTCGCACGGCAAGCATGCCCGCAATAAAGGCCGCCGCAGGATACGCGATGAGATACCCGCCCGTCGGTCCAAGGAAACGAGCGAACCCGGGCGCGCCAATGGGCGTGAACACCGGCAACCCGCTCACCCCCGCCGCGAGATAGAGCACCATGCTCGCGGCTCCGGCAACGGGCCCGAGCCACATTCCCGCAAGAACGACGAGCATCGGCTGCAGCGTGATGGGAACCGGAGTCCACGGCAGCGGAATCGCGACCTGGGACGCGGCCGCCACGGCCGCGGCGAAGCCCACTATTCCAACGATCGTGAGCGACGGCGAAAGCGCCTGTCCGGAGGGCGTCCGAGATCGCGATGCAGTCGATGCGGTTGTCGTCATGTCAGTTCACCCGTGAGACGCTGAGAGCGACGGCATCTCCGCCGCCGAGGCACAACGTGGCGAGACCGCGTTGTGCGTTCCTGTCCTTGAGCGCGTACAATAGCGTGGTCAGCACACGCGCGCCGCTTGCGCCGATCGGATGACCAAGCGCGATCGCGCCGCCGTTGACGTTGACGCGATCCCAATTCCACTCGAGGCCTTGACCATCGGCGATCGCCTGGGCGGCGAACGCTTCGTTGGCTTCGATCAAATCGTAGTCGCCGATCTTCAGATTCGTCTTCTTCATGAGATTCTGAACGGCGTGTATTGGAGCAAAGAAGAGATCGCGCGGCTCAGTGGCGCCGGTGGCATACGCGTCGATACGCGCGAGAATCTCGAGACCGTGTGCGCGCGCGAAGTCTTCCGACGTCACGACGAGCGCCGCCGCGCCATCGTTCAAGCTCGATGAATTTCCCGCGGTGACGGAGAGTCCATTGTTGCCACCCTGCTTGTTCGGGAACGCCGGCCGAAGCTTTGTGAGCGATTCGACGGTCGTGTCCTTGCGCGGACCTTCGTCGGTGTCGACGATCGTTGGACCTTTGCGTCCGGGAACTTGTACGGGCACGATCTCGTCCTTGAACTTCCCGGCCTCGATCGCCGCGATTGCCTTCTGATGCGACTTCGCCGAAAACTCGTCTTGCATCTCGCGTGTCACATTGGCTTTGAGCGCAGTGTACTCGGCGTGTGAGCCCATGTGGACGTCGCAGAACGCGCACCAGAGGCCGTCTTTGATCATGCCGTCGACGAGCGTTTGATCGCCAAGCTTGACGCCGCCGCGCATTCCATAGTTGTAGAACGGCGCGTTGGACATCGATTCCTGACCGCCGGCAATGACGACGTGTCGATCACCAGCTTTGATCGACTGCGCGGCGAGCATCACGGCTTTGAGGCCCGAACCGCACACCTTGTTGATCGTGAGCGCCGAGACTGTCGCGGGAACGCCGCCCTTCAGTGCCGCCTGTCGCGCTGGCGCTTGGCCAACACCACCCTGAATGACGTTTCCCATGATCACTTCTTCGATCGCCGCCACGTCGATGCGCGAACGCTCGACCGCGGCGCGAATCGCGATCGCGCCGAGCTCGGGCGCGGAGAGCGGAGAGAGTCCGCCGAGAAATTTTCCAATTGGCGTGCGGACGGCGGAAACGATGACCGCCTGGCGCGATGTATCCGTCATTGTAGCTCCGACTGCGAGTCGATGAAGACGCGGCGTTGCGCGTCGTCGAACACCGAAAGCTAAGGGTCGCCGGCTAGTCCTGGCAGCGGCGCCATCGACGTCGGTCAGGGAATGTAGGTCCAAATCAGAACCACGATCTGCTGCGCGGCGGCGCGCGCCGACCGGACTGAATATGCTCGGCCCCGGCGAGTCACGTTGCATGGGTTAGGCGGCCACGGCGATAGATCTCCACGCCAATGCCGAGATCGCCCAGGTACTTGCATAGCAGTCGAAGCCGACGGCCATTCGGTCGAGCTGGAGCTCGCATGTCTTGACAGAACGCGCCGAGATGCTCAGTCTTCCATCCAGACTCTCAATAGACCATCTGGAGGGACAAAGTGAGCCGCCTACCAGTCCTGAAGGGCACGCTCGACTTGCTGGTTTTGCGCGCCCTGAGCTGGACGCCAATGCATGGCTTCGAGATCGTCTCGTGGCTCGAGCGCGCCGCCAATTCGTCGCTCGAGATCGAAGACTCTGCGCTCTACCAAGCCGTGTACCGACTCGAGGAGCGCGGACTGCTGCAAGCCGAGTGGGGTGTCACCGAAAACAATCGGCGCGCACGCTACTATAAGCTGACGTCAGCGGGTCGCACACATCTCCGCGCCGAGACGCGCAACTGGGTCCAATATGCCGACACGGTGACGAGCATTCTCACTGCGTCGAAGAGCGGCGAACCAGCGCCGGCGGGCACATGATCCGCTCCGGTGTCCGGCGCGCATTTCGTTTGGCGCTTCGACGGCGCGATCGATGGGAGCGTGAAGTCGAGGACGAGATCAAGCTTCACCTGTCCCTGCGCGCGGAGCAGCTGGTAGCACAGGGCGCGACGCCGGAAGAAGCATTTCGCGAAGCCGCCCGGCGCTTTGGACCATTGACCGAATCCCGAGCGCGGCTCCTCGAGGCCGCGCGCCACCGCGAGCTACGCATGCATCGCACTGAGTACATCGCCGATTTGCGCCAGGATGTCTCGTTCGCCGCGCGAACTCTGGGCCGACAAAAGGGCTGGACTGCCATCACGATTCTCACATTGGCCCTCGGCATCGGCGCCACGACGGCGGTGTTCAGCGTCGTCAGCACGCTGTTGCTCAGCCCTGTTCCCTTCCCGCATGCGGATCGAATCGTCTACGTCGAGCAACAACCGAGTCAGGGCAACAGTACAGGCATACGTGTAACGATCACGCCGAGCGCGAACGTCGTGCGCGCTTGGATGCAGACCGCGCATAGCTTCGAGGCGATCGAAGGCACGGCATTCGGGCCGCGCATGCTCAAAACGGCGGGCGAGCCGAGCAGAGTGATGACCGCGGAAGTCTTTCCAACGTTTGCACAGTTCGCGGGACAGCGTCCGCTCCGCGGGCGGATGTTCACGGCGCAAGACATTCTGAACGGCGGGCGCGTCGTGGCGCTGAGCGAATCATTTTGGCGACAGCGATTTGGATCTGATCCGAGTGTACTGGGCAAAATGATCACGCTCAACGACACGTCGTACATGATCGTCGGGATTTTGCCCGCGGCGGTGCAGATCGAGCGTCGTGTGCGACCGGCCGATGTGTTCCTGCCGCTCGACGTCCAGGACGACAAGCGCAGCATGGCGCTCCTGGGTCGCTTGCGTCCCGGCGTCACGATCGAGGCGGCAACGAAAGAGCTCGACTCCATTTTCGCGCGGACCGGTCAGTTCTCGTCCGGCAAGCTGCCGTTCAAGACAGTGATCACCACTCCAGCGCAGCGTGTCCAGATGCGTGACTCGCTGGTGATGCTGACGGCGGCGGTAGCGCTCGTGCTGCTCATCGCCTGCGCGAACGTCGCACACTTGCTGCTCGCCCGTTCAGCCGCGCGCCAACGAGAGCTCGCGATTCGCGCGGCATTGGGTGCCGGCCGCTGGCGGCTGCTACGCCAGTTGCTCACGGAAAGTCTCATGCTCGCGTTCCTCGGCTCGGCGTGCGGGATTTTCCTTGGATGGGTCGGCCTGCACGGTCTGATTGCCATGCGTCCTACGTGGTATGACGAGATCCAGTTGGCGCATCTCAATGCGCTGACACTCTGGGTCGCGATCGGATTGGCCGCGCTGAGCGGAATCGTGTTCGGCCTCATTGGCACTGTGCAATCCGCTCGCTACTCGGCGCACGATACGCTCAAGAACAGTGCGACATCGGTCTCGGCGTCAGGGCGGCATCATCGCGGCCGTGCGACGCTCGTCGTCAGCGAAATGGCATTGTCGGCCATGTTGTTGGTTGGAGCGACGTTGTTGATTCGCAGCATGGCAAATCTGCAAAACGCCGATCTCGGATTCGATCCGAAGGGACTCTATGCCGTTCGCCTTCCCACGGAGCCGGGACACGACACGATGCCGGCGGCGCGTTCGGCGTTCATGACGGAGTTTGTGAGCAGGCTGCGGCAACTGCCCGGCGTGCGGTCGGCTGCGATCGCCAGTGTTGCGCCGGGCTCTCGCTCATTCAGCATCGGGCGGCTCGAAATCGATGGCGAGACTGCCCCGCCGGCGGGGACGACCCTGTTCGTGGATGTCAATCAAGTCGAGCCTGGGTTCTTCGCGACCATGGGAATTCCGCTCGTTCAGGGCACGACGTTTACGGACACGTCGGCATCGGCGCGGCAAGTGATCATCAACGCGGGCTTCGCGCGAAAGCACTGGGGCGACGAATCGGCGCTCGGGCATCGCGTTCGCATCGCGCAGAATGAGTTGTCCGGAAAGGACGAACACCCGGCGAACAGCGAGCCATGGCTCACGATCGTCGGCGTCGCACATGACGCAGCAACGACCGGCCCGGGTTCGGAATCGACTGCGCCAGTTCTGTACACCGCGTCGGGCGCCACCGCATCGCCGACAGTGATGGTGCGAACAAGTGGCGATGCAAAGGCACTTGCGCCGATCACGGGTCTGTTGCACACGATGGGAATTCGAAATGCGCCGACGATCGACGGTACAGAGGAGTTTCTCAGCAGGGCACTCTCCGGTCCGCGATTCATCATGCTCGTGTTGAGCATCTTCACCGGGCTCGCGCTGGCGTTGGCCGGAGTCGGACTCTATGGAGTGATGGCTTATACAGTGACACAGCAGACGCGCGAGATTGGAATTCGCGTTGCGCTGGGTGCATCGGGGTCACGAATCGCGCGCAGTGTGCTTTGGCGCGGCACGTGGCTCGCCGTCCTTGGCGCGGCGGTCGGGCTCGTTTCCGCAAACTGGGCGACAAAGATGATCGAGAGCCAACTGCATGGAGTCACGCGCTCCGACCCGCTCTCATTCGTTTCCGGCGCGCTGGTGCTGATTCTTGTGGCGATCGCCGCGTGCGTCGTCCCGACACGACGGGCGTTGGCGGTCGATCCGATGACGGCGATTCGTGCCGACTAGTTGCGGTTGACTCCGTTGGGTCAGCGGGTGTTGCATGTGGTGCCACGGAATCGACGGAACGGCACGGACCAGCAGCACTCGATGAGCCTCGCAAGATTTCGGTCCCGTTTGGCGAGACGAGATCGCGACGTCGACCCCGAGACCAGCATCGAGATTGCAGGTTCGAGATACCAGGCTCGAGTGAGTTCACGCAAACCGCGATCCATCCAGGAGTCTGGAAGGAAGAGCGGTCTCACGACACAGTACGCTACTCAGCCGAGAGGCCTAGGCTTCCGCCGCCCTTGCATGCGCCGAGAGCGTGAGCGCGCGCGTGCGATGCTCTTCGAGGATGCGCGAAAGGAATTCTTCGAGCGGCACCGCATTGGGCTTTTGTTTTTCTCCCGCCCCACGCACGTTGACCGCCACCGTTCCCTGCTCCGCTTCGCGCTTTCCGACCACGATCATGTACGGAACCTTCATGCGCGCGCCTTCGGCAACGCGATACTTGAGCGTCTCCGCGCGCGCGTCGAGATGCACGCGAAGGCCGGCGTCGTACAAGCGCTTCGTGACCTGCTCGGCGTATGCGCGATAGTCGTCGGTGATCGGCAGAATGCGAACTTGTTCTGGGGCAAGCCAGACGGGGAATGCTCCGGCAAAGTGCTCGATGAGAATCGCGATGAATCGTTCGAGCGAACCGCTCACCGCGCGGTGAATGACCACCGGGCGGTGTGACGCGTTGTCTTCGCCGACGTAGCTCAGATCGAAGCGCTCGGGATTGCTGTAGTCGAGCTGAATCGTGCCGAGCTGCCACGGACGTCCGATCGAATCGGTGACATCGAAGTCGATCTTGGGTCCGTAGAATGCGCCGTCGCCTTCCTTGAGCTCGTACTTCATGCCCGTCGCCTCGAGCGCGGCCTTGAGCGACGACTCGGCGCGATCCCACATGTCGTCGGTACCGACGCGAACCGCGGGACGCGTGGCGAACTTGAGGTTCGAGGTGAGACCGAACGTCTCGTAATAGCTGAGGATGAAGCGCAGCAGGAAATGGACTTCGTCCTTGATTTGATCCTCGCGCAGGAAAACGTGGCAATCATCCTGCTGGAACTGGCGCACGCGCGTGAGACCGGACAGCGCGCCCGTGAGCTCGTTGCGGTGCAAGACATCGAACGTGACGTAACGGAGCGGCAGCTCTCGATACGAATGCTTTTTGGATTGGTAAAGCAAGTAATGCGACGGGCAGTTCATGGGCTTGAGCGAGAAGTCGTGCTCGCCCGTCTCTTTGTCCAAGACGAGGAACATGTTCTCGCGGTACTTGCCCCAATGGCCAGAGATCTCCCACAGATCTTTGTTGTACAAGAGCGGCGTCTTGATCTCGTGGAAGTCGTCGCGCTGGCGCTCGCGAATGAAGTCGTTGAGTGCGTTGTACACGGCGGTACCGCGCTCCGTCCAGAACACCGCGCCGGGTGACGACGGATGCATCATGAACAGATCGAGCTGTCGGCCGACCACGCGATGGTCGCGCTTCTTTGCCTCCTCGATGCGCGTGAGGTACGCGTCGAGGTCTTCCTTCTTGAAGAAAGCGGTGCCGTAGATGCGCTGGAGCATCTGACGCTTGGAATCGCCGCGCCAATATGCGCCGGCGGTGTGCGTCAGCTTGAAATGCTTGAGGCGCGACGTGTCGGGCACGTGTGGTCCGCGACAGAGATCGACGAATGGCCCGTCGGTGTACGTCGAGATGATTTCGTCCTCGCCGAGCTCCGAGAGTCGCTCGAGCTTGAGCGGGTCGTCGACGAACCGCTGTTGCGCTTCGGCGCGGCTCACTTCCTCACGCACGAACGGATATTTCTCCGCCGTGACTTTGCGCATCTCATTCTCGAACGCGGACAAATCTTCGGGCGTGAACGATTCGGCGACTTCGAAGTCGTAATAGAAGCCCTCGTCGATCGCGGGACCGAAGCCGATTTTGGCGTCGGGCCGGACGCGTCGTACGGCCGTGGCCAATATGTGGGCGGCGGAATGACGCAACACATCGAGCGCCGGCGCATCACGATCCGTGAGCACGCGGAAAGTTCCGCTGGCGCGCAGCGGCGTCACCAAATCCTGAATGGCGCCGTTCACTTCAACCGCGACGGCGGCTTGAAGGAGGCGTTCGCCAATGGATTTGACGACGTCCGACGGCAGCGTCCCTGCCGGCACCGTGCGCTGCGATCCGTCGGGAAGCGTCAGCGTCAGCGTCGATTCTGTTGGTCGATCGATCATGTCTCAGGCTGATGATTCGCCACCTCGGAGAGCGAAGATTATCGCGTTGAACCGCGTCTCCGGCCCTGCCTCAGATGGCCTTGTTCTTGCACGCCGAGCGTCTCGCCACTCGCGCTTTTCAATAGCGTAAAGTATCCTTCTGCAACAACCTCCGCCACAAGGCTCACACTCCATGTCACGGTTGCCACGATTTCGCTATCGGGACGACGAGTCATCCTCGACCAACACGATCATCGGCGTGTTCGCTGGTGCGGTGGCCGGCTTCGCCGTGGGGATGCTCGTGGCACAGCGCGTTGGCGGTTTCAGCGGACTGACGTCGAAGCTCCGCCGTCGCCGCGGCACGACTGCTGGCGTCCGTGATGACGCGCTCCGCGGCGCGCATGGCGTTGCCGACGACGACGACTTCGACGATGTCGACGAAGACGAGCTCGAATCCGAAGACTACGACGAGTCGTTGGAGGAGCACGTCCTTGAAGCGTTCCGCAACGATCCGATTCTCTCGGAGCGTGCGATCGACATCGGATCATTGAACGACGGCGTGATCGAGCTCGCCGGGTGGGTGGAAGACGAAGACGAATCGGAGCACGCGGTGACGATCGCTCGCGGTGTGCCTGGCGTAACGACCGTGGTGAACCGCATCGCGATCGGTGACGAAGAGCGCCGGTTCGAAGAAGCGGCTCGTCGCGTGCGCGAAGGCGACGCGTCGCTGACCGAAGCGCGCTGGGAAGGTCGCGGTGTCGGAACCGGTCGGCGGCGTCAGGGTACGTCGGACGAGCCGGATCGTCACGCGGACCCGCGCGTCGAGCTCGAGGATCGTTGGCAGCGCGTCGACGAAGGTATGCGCAACGCAGCCGACGACACCGCCGGCGTCGCCGAGCGTCGCACGCGGGCCAAGCGAACGGTCCGTGGCGATCGCACGAGCGGTTCGCCGATCGCGCCGACCGGTGTCCCCAAGGGGGACCACGTCGCTAATCCGCTCGAAGCGGACCGCCAAGTACCAGACGTTGACGCGACCCAAGGCATGGGGGACGCACCAGCCGATCGAGGCGATCGATTCTGATCGCATCGACCAGCAAAGTGTGAACTCTAAAGGGCCGCGAGCGACGCGGCCCTTTTTCTTTGTCGGTGTTCGAAGTTGGTCCAATGCGCGAACAAGAATTTGGCTTTTCAGTTTGTGTCCGTTTCCATCTCTCCGCTCGTGTCCGTTTCCTCTTGTTATGACCTATTCGACACAGTGTCGCGCCACGCGCAGGTCTTAACCCCCGCTCGGGCAGGCAATAACAATTGGGCAACGGACACTGATTGAAACGGCAACGGACACTAACGGGACTGCAAGTCGGCGCGAATGCTTGATTGATCGTTCGAAGGAGTGTTCGAAGGACTGGTCGAAGTCGCTGACCCTAAACGCCGCACGCCATCTCCACCGGATTACTATCTTTCTGCCATGACCGACCTTCCCGACCGCTACGACTTCGCGACCTCCGAACCGGAGATCTACCGCGCGTGGACTGAAGCCGGCTGCTTCGACGCCGATGCGAATCAGTCCGTCCGCGTCGGTGGAACGCGCGAGCCGTACACGATCGTGATGCCGCCGCCGAACGTCACGGCGATTCTGCACGTCGGGCACGGGCTGAACAACGCAATTCAGGACGTGATCATCCGCTGGGCGCGGATGAAGGGCACGGAAGCACTCTGGGTGCCCGGCACCGATCACGCCGGCATCGCCACACAGAACGTGGTGGAGAAGCTGATCGCAACGGAAGGCAAGACGCGTTTCGATCTCGGACGAGACGCGTTCGTGACGCGCACGGAATCGTTCGTCGCCGAGACTGGCGGCGTGATCCTCGAACAGCTTCGAGCCATCGGCGCGTCGGCGGATTGGTCGCGAACCGCGTACACGCTGTCGCCGGAATTGTCGCGTGCCGTGCGCGAGGCATTCGTGCGTCTCCATGAGCGCGGGCTGATCTATCGCGGATACAGAGTGATTCACTGGTGTCCGCGTTGCCTCACGTCGCTCAGCGATGAAGAAGCCGAGTTCGCGGACGAGACGGGCAAACTGTATCACATCGCGTATCCGGTGGAAGGCCAGCCCGGTCGCTCGTTGGTGATCGCGACGACGCGCCCAGAGACGATGCTCGCCGACGTTGCCGTGGCGGTGAATCCCGACGACGAGCGGTATCGCGACGTGATCGGCAAGTCCGTGCGACTACCGATCGTGAATCGCGATATTCCGGTGATCGCCGACGCGTACGCAGATCCGGCGTTCGGAACGGGCGTGGTGAAGATCACGCCCGCCCACGACGCGAATGACTTCGATGTGGGTCGTCGTCATTCTCTCGCGATGCCAATCGTGATCGACGAACATGGCATCGTTCGCGAGGTGAAGGACGCCGACGGTCGCGTCCCCGCGGAGATCAACGGGCTCGATCGGTTTGCCGCGCGCGATCGCATTGTGGAGATGCTGCGCGAGAGTGGTGCGCTTCAGAAGGTGGAGACACATCAACACGCCGTGCGCCATTGCTACCGCTGCGACACGGTGGTCGAGCCGCGTCTGTCAGACCAATGGTTCGTGAAGATGGAACCGCTCGCGCGTCCCGCACTGCAAGCGGTGCGCGATGGCGCAATTCGCATTCTTCCCGAGCGGTGGGAAGCGGTGTACGTGAATTGGCTCACCAACATTCGCGACTGGAATATCTCGCGTCAGTTGTGGTGGGGCCACCGCATTCCCGTGTGGTACTGCGCTGATTGTGATCCGCCGCAGGACATCATCGTGAGTCGGGAAGACATCACGAAATGCCCGTACTGCGGTGGACCCGTGCGACAGGACGAAGACGTGCTCGACACGTGGTTCTCGTCATGGCTCTGGCCCATCTCGACGCTCGGCTGGCCAAACGAGGAGGCGCCCGATCTCGCCGCGTTCTATCCCACCGACACGCTCGTGACGGCGCCCGAGATTTTGTTCTTCTGGGTGGCGCGCATGATCATGTCGGGGTATGCGTTCATGGGGCGCGCGCCGTATCACTCGGTGTATCTGCACGGCACGGCGCGCGACACCGAGCATCGCAAGATGTCCAAGTCGCTCGGCAATGGGATCGATCCGCTCGACGTCATCAAACTCTACGGCGCCGATGCGCTGCGATGGACGCTGATCGCCGGGATGGGCATGGGCGCTGACGTGATTCTCGATCCGAGCGACATCGACAAGTCGTTCGCGACGGGGCGCAACTTCGGCACGAAGCTGTGGAACATCGGTCGCTTTTTGCTCGACCGCGTGGGCACGGACGCGGTGCGCCCAATCGCCGCGATCGATCGCACGTCGTTGACGCGAGCGGATCAATGGATTCTGGCGCGGCTCGACGTTGCGATCGAGGACTGCGATCGTGCACTCGGCCCGCTCCAGCCGACGACGGCGCACGCGTCGCCCGACGCGCGGGTCTGGCGCGAGAACGAGCGGTACGCCGGCCTTCGGCTCAACGAGTACGCTGAAGCAGCGCGCCGGTTCGTGTGGAGCGAGCTCGCGGACTGGTATTTGGAATCTGTGAAGGCTCGACTCGAAACGCCGGGCGACGATCGCGAGATCGCGCGCGCGGTGTTGGTGCACGCGTTCGATCAAGCATTGCGGTTGCTGCACCCGGTGGTGCCGTTTGTAACTGAGTCGCTCTGGCAGAAGTTGCCAGGGCGCGATCCGAACGGCCGCGAGTTTCTCATTCGAGCCGCCTGGCCCACTCGACCGTCCGCGGCAACATCGGACGGCGCTCGGCAGTTCGAGCTGATTCGAGAAGCGGTACTGGCGATTCGTCAAATCCGGGGCGACAACAACGTGCCGCCTGGCAAATTGATCGAGGTGTTGGTGCGTCCGTCGAGAAGCGGCCCCGATCTGCGAGACGTCTTCGACGGTGATGCGAGCACAATTGGACGACTCGCTCGCGCTCAGGTACGCACCGTCGCCGAAGCGCCTGCCGGTGCCGCCGCGCACGCTGTACTGGCCGGCGGCACCGAGATCAT
>JAICYT010000155.1 GCA_025934075.1 Gemmatimonadaceae bacterium | reverse complement strand
GCAAGGTCCCCGACTTCTATCTCACTCCTGGGCTGACGCAGGTTCAAGACACGCTCGACGTCGAAGCGTATCCGAAACCGGGCGTACCGAATCCGGTCGTCGACATCTTCGTGTACGACGTGGATAGCAAGAAGACGACGCGACTCGACGTGCGCGATGGCAAGCCGTTCGAGAACGATGTCGTCGGCTACTATGTGTTTCACGTCGACTGGTCGCCGGACGGACGCGAGCTGGTGTTTCTTCGCGCGAATCGTCGACAGAACACGATGGAGATGGCGGCGTGCGCGCCGGACTCGGGCGCCTGCCGCACCGTGATTCACGAGTCGTGGCCGACCGGATGGATCGACGACGATCCGGCACCGGCAGCCATTTGGCTGAAAGACGGAAACCGATTCATCTGGGAATCAGGACGCACCGGCTTCAATAATTACTATCTCTACGATTTCAAAGCCGGAAAGCTTCTGACTCCGCTGACGCAGCTTCAGGCGGAGGTGGCCGGAGTCATGCGCATCGACGAGCCGGCGAACGCGATGTATTACGTGGCGCGGGACGGCGACAACTACATGAAGTTCCAGCTGCATCGCGTTGGGCTCGACGGCAAGAACGATCAGCGGCTGACGAATCCTGCCTTTTCGCACACCGTGACCCTCTCACCTGACGGAAGATATTTCGTCGACGTGGCGGAGACGCACGATCAGGCGCCGGTGACACGGCTCATGGACGCGGGCGGCAAGGTCCTCGCCGAGCTGGCGAAGACTGATTTGACGAAGTTCAACGAGCTGGGTCTCAAGAAGGTGGAGCTCTACACCTACCAGACTTCCGACGGTCAAGCGACGCTGCACGGGCTCATTCACTATCCGTCGAACTTCGATCCGGCCAAGAAGTATCCCGTGTTGGTGAGCGTCTACGGCGGTCCCGGCGTCGGCAACGCGACGAGCGAGCGATTCACCGTCCCCTCGGCGATCACCGAATATGGATTCATCTTGGTGAACGTCGAAGCGCGAACGAACCCCGGCATGGGTCGGAAGTACTTGGACGCCGTCTATCTCAAGCTCGGGCAAACGGAGATCGACGACATGGCGGACGGAATCAAAGCGCTGTGGAATCGGCCATACGTCGATAAGAATCGGGTCGGGATCTACGGGACGTCGTACGGCGGTTATACCTCGGTGATGGAGATCCTGCGGCACCCCGAGGTTTTCGCCGCTGCCTCGGCGTCCTCGCCGCCCACAGATTGGCGCAACTACGATACGATCTACACCGAGCGGTACATGTGGCTGCCGCAGGAGAACAAAGACGGCTACGAGAAGGGCTCGGCGATGAGCTACGCAGACAAGTTGCGCGGGCGCTTGATGCTCTACTACGGCACGATGGACAACAACGTTCATCCAACGAACATGATGCAGCTCATCTCAGCGCTGCAGCGAGCCGGCAAGAGCTTCGATGTGCAGGTAGGTCCCGATCAGGGGCATTCGGGTCTCAATAGCCAACGGATGATGGAGTTCTTCATCGAGAACCTCGTGATCAATCCGAACGCGAAGGTGTCGTTCTGAGAAGCAGATCACTCGCTACGCTCACGACGACAGGCTAGCCATGTTTTCCGGTGAACAGATCGCCGAGCTCCTCGAAGATCTCGGCGTTTCCCACGTCGTGACCGTTCCCGACAGCACGATCGGTCCGTGGCAGGGCGCCATCGAGCAGCGCGGGCGAACGCGCGTGGTACGCGTCTGTCGCGAAGGCGAAGCGTGGCAAGTTGCCGCGGGACTTCATCTCGGCGGGAAGACACCGCTCGTGATGATTCAATGTACGGGCTTGTTCGAGTCCGGCGACGCGCTGCGCGTTGCGTTACACGACTGGAAGCTGCCGCTGTTCAGCATCATTGGTTATCGCAGCTACTTGAATCAGGACACGCTGCCCGGTGATACCTGTCTGGTGTTCACAGAGCCGGTATTGGACGCGTGGCGCATTGATTATCGACTCATCACGACACCGTCGCAGCTCGGCGAGATCGGCGAGCACTTCGTGGCGTGTCGGGCGGCGGGGAAACCAGGAGCCGTCCTGATCGGCGAGGGAAAAGCGTGAGTGCACCGCGGATGTCGGCGAAGGAGGCGCTCGTGGCGGTTCATGCAGCGCGCGGAGAACGAGACGTCGTCGTCACGACGATGTCGCCGGCGCGCGACTGGATGACGTTGAGGCAACACCCGCTCGATGTTGTGCTCGTGCCGTCCGCAATGGGACATGCAACGTCGATCGGACTTGGCATTGCGCTCGCCCAGCCGGAGCGTCGCGTCATCGTCTGCAACGGCGACGGATCGATGCTCATGAACCTCGGCTCACTCGTATCGATCGCCGCCGCGGGCGCGGCGAATCTGGTCGTGCTCGTCTTCGACAACGGCGTGTACGAGGTCACCGGCGCCCAGCCGATTCCATCGCCGGGGGCGATCGACTTCGTGGCGATCGCGCGCGGCTCTGGCTTCGCCTCCGTGTTCGAGCATTCGGAGATCGACCGGTGGCGGGAGGACGTTCAGAGAATTCTCAGCGCGCCTGGTCCGACGATGGCGCTTCTGCACGTCGAACCCGTGACGGGAATTCCCGGCCCACGGTCGCCGGGGCCGGCGGCTGATCGTGGGCGCCGGTTTACCGCAGCGATCCAGCAGCAGGGTTGAGCGTTGAAGGGTTGAGGGTGAGAAAAAAGCCGGGTTTTACTCCTCGCGCAGCGCGGCGTTGGGGTCGAGCGAAGCGGCGCGACGAGCTGGGACAAACGACGCCACGGAAGCGATCACAACGAACAAGCCGGCGATCGCGACGTACGTGATCGGGTCGGTCGGCTTGATCGAGATGAGCATGCTCGCCTTCTCCATCACGCCGGTAAGCGCGAGTGCCGCCGCGGCGCCGACGCCGATGCCGACTGCGCTCAAAGCGAGTCCCTGACCGATCATCAGACGGAAGATGCTCTCGTTCGTCGCGCCGAAGGCCATGCGCACTCCGATCTCCGCCGTACGTTGGCGCACGGTCGTCGACAACACGCCGTAGAGACCAATCGCCGCGAGCACCGCGGCAACGATGCCGAAAATGGCGATGAGGACCAACGAGAATCGCGTCGGCGCCATGGCGCGGTCGACATATGCACTCATCGGCTTTACTTCGCCCATGGGCACCTGCGCGTCGATTTGAGCGAGCGCGGCACGCACCGCGGGCACGAGGCGGTTTGGATCGCCATTCGTGCGGACAGCCCACCGGCCGGCCGCACCGAAGAAGCTCATCCCGTCGACGACGAACGCCCCTTCACGGCCTGGCTTTGCGAGACCGAGATGTCGCTCGTGCTCGACGACGCCGATGATGTGATAGTTCTGCGCCTCGTTGGTGACGATGCGGGCAAAGAAAGGCTTGCCAATGACCGCCTGTGGACTCAAACCAGGATACGCCTTCGCAGCCAGCAGATTGTCGACGATGATTCCAGTCGTCGTCGTATCGTTGTCGGCTTCAGTGAAGGTACGGCCGGCGATCAGCTTCGTCTTCATGGCCTCGAAGTAACCCGGCAGAACGAAGTGCACCGCCGCTTGCTGGAAGAGCGACGGATTGTCCGCGGCGGCTCGTGGACCCCACCGCAGATTGAAGTCGAGACCGTCGAGCGGGAGCGGAGACGCCGCAGTCACGGCGGTGACGCCGGGAATCGACCGCAGTTGCTTCTCGAGCGTGCTGGCGAACGCGTGTCGTTCCACGGCCGTTCTGGCTCGTGCATTGAACGCCGTGAAGGTGAGAATGCCGTTCGGGTCGAAGCCAGGGTCGACGTGCTCGAGCACCATGAAGCTGCGCAGCATCAGTCCCGAACCGATCAACAACACGAACGACAGCGCGACCTCTGCGATGACGACGCCTTGCCGCAAATATTTTCCGGAATGCAAACCCGGCGAGCGTCCACCGGCGCGGAGCGTCTGCGCAAGGTTTGGCTGGGACGCGCGCCATGCGGGCAACATGCCGAATGCCAACGCCGAGATGAACGCAATGACCGCGGTGAACGCCAGCACGACGAAATCGATCGATACGTCGTCGATGCGCGGAAGATTCGACGGAGCAATGCCGATCAGGAGATCGATGCCGAGCTTCGCGAACAGAAGCCCCAACAGCGCACCACTGCAGGCGATCACCAAACTCTCGGCGAGCATTTGGCCGACGAGCGCTCCTCTGCTGCCGCCGAGCGCCGAGCGAACCGCAAGCTCGCGCTCGCGCGACGATGCGCGAACGAGAAGCAGGTTGGCGACGTTCGCGCAGGCGATGAGCAGCACGAAGATCACCGCGCCCATGAGCGCGAGGATTGCCGGGCGCACGTCCTTGACGACATCGGCCTTCATCGGCTCGGCGCGCCACACGGTGTTTGCGCCTTTGAGAATCGGAAGCTTGGCTTGCAGGTCGTTCGTCAGCGCGGCGAGCTGCGCCCGGGCCGCGCCGAGCGTGGCGTCGGGCTTCAGTCGGCCAATGACGCGAAGAAAGACGTTGATGCGCGACGCCGTGCTCCAATCAATCCGGAAGACCGAGTACACGTCGGGTTGTTGGATGTCGTTGCCGATGCCGGACGGGAACTCGAGTCGCAGATCTGCCGGCGCGACACCGACGATCGTGGCCGGTCCACCGAAGATCTGTACCGTCTTGCCGATGACGGACGAGTCACCGCCGAATCGACTCTGCCAGAACGCATGGCTGAGAATCGTCATCGCGGGCGGCTGCGTCGCGGGGTCTGGCGGCACGGGCCGACCGTTCACGATCTGTGGCGGCGGTGGCGGTGTACCGTCCGACGCGACGAAGTTGCGCCCAAAGCCGATCCGCGTCCCGAGCATCGTGAAAAAGTCGGGCGTCACGCCAGCGGCGATGATCTGCTCCGACTTTCCATCCTCGCCCACGAACGTTCCCGGACCAGCATTCACCGCGGCGATGTACTCGAACGCGGTCGCGTGATCGAGCAGATCCGGCATGTTGCCGGGCGCGATCGGGAAGTTGGTCACGTGTCGCGCCAGCATGTCCGTCTCGATCATCGTCAAGCGTTCGGGATGCGAGTACGGCAATGGACGGAGCAACACCGCGTTGACGACGCTGAAGATCGCCGTGCTTGCGCCGACGCCGAGCGCGATCGTGAGAACGGCGGTGATGGTGAACGCCGGATTCTTTCGCAGCGTTCGCACAGCGAACGACAGATCTTTGGCGAACATGGGCAGGCGGTCCGGGAGGCGGTGGTGAGAAACCGGTGGAACGGTGGAACGGTGGAACGGTGGAACGCAGAAACGCAGAAACGGTGGAACGCAGAGCGAGTCGCGTTCCACCGTTTCCAATAGTTAAGTCGTTTTCCGACTACCGATTACGAATCAGCCGTCTTATCCCATCCGATCGCGCATGGGACGGCCTGTTCGCTTTCGAACAGTCCTGCGTTCCACTATTCCGTCAATCAGCCGCCGAACGCATACGTACATCCCGCCTGTTGCGCGCGATTGACGGCATAGACGCCGGACGGCGCGAGGTTGACACCCGGAAGCAATGCCGCGGTCCAATCGGCCTTTGCCTGCTCTGCTGAGACGCCCGCCTTTGCCGCTTGCATTCCGCTCAGGACCGTGAGCGCCATGTTGCAAGCCACCATGATGACGCCGTTCTTCGCCATGGCCTGCTCGTAGGTGAGGCCGGGATGACCCAAGATCTGATCCCTGAAGATGTTTCGAGTCGCTGGAGCGTTGGTCTTGGGATCCTTGACGCCAACCAACTCGCCGATCTTGTACTTCGCCCAGGCCGAATCGTTGAGCATCAGCGGCATGGCGAAGTGCCGATAAACCACCGCCGCGTTGACATCCTTATCGGTCGCCTTGAGCGCGCTCTTTGTCGTCTCGAGGAAGGTGAGGCCGAACAGCACACCGAATCCATCGTTCGAACTCGTGCAGTCAAATACTTGGCGATACTTGCCCGTCAGGCGAGCCAACCACGCATCGCTCACCGGCGGCGTCGACTTCAGGTGGCCAACCTCGGCCTCGGCGGTGGCCAAGCGGCCCAGGGCGAGCGTCGCAGCACCGACCGCGATGCTGCCGAGGAATCCGCGACGTGGGGTACCGGTTACGGCGTTCGACATAATCTCCTCCAGGAGATGAGAGCGGTTAGCGGGGGCGAGACAATCATATACGCAATGATTTGGTTTGTCAGGACAGGCGGCAGAGCTCGTCGGCATTCCACCCTCACGAAATCGAGGGTTCGCGCGTAGATCTCTCGCGGGGTGCGCTGCGCCCTTCCCCTTTCCCCCCAGGAGAACAGATGTCCCGTACGCTAGGATCGGTGCACCGCTGGAGTCTGGCGGTCGTCGCCGCCGGCGCGCTGTCGCAAGCGCCAATGCTTTATGCCCAAGCGACACAAAAGATCGATCAGGATTACACTGCCAAAATCAAACAGGCTCTGACAGATCCCCGGATCTCGACGGAGCTCGTCGATCACCTCCCGGCGTCGGCGACGGTACCGACGCCGCTCAAATTCAACGGTCGCATCGTTGGCGCACCGGGCGAGTTGACACACGCGTCGCAGATTCACGCGTACCTCGAGGCGATCGCCAAGGCGGCGCCGACGCGCGCGAAATTCTGGAAGATCGGCAAGACGGAAGAAGGCCGCGACATCGTGCTGCTGGCGATCGCCGACGAAAAGACCATCGCCAGCCTCGACAAATACAAGGGCTATCTCAACGCGCTTTCCGATCCGCGCAAGACGACCGAAGCCCAAGCGCAGCAGATCATCCACACGCTCGGCAAGCCAGTCTACTACATCAACAGCGGCATGCATTCGCCTGAAACGGGCGGACCGGAGATGTTGCAGGAGCTCGCGTATCGTCTCGTTGTCGAAGAGACGCCGTTCATCCAGGACATCCGCAAGAACGTCATTACGCTGATCACGCCGGTCGTCGAGGTCGACGGTCGCGAGAAGATCGTCGACTCGTACTACTACGCGAAGGCGCATCCGGGCGTGAACGCCAATCAGCTTCGCATGTACTGGGGCAAGTACGTCCAGCACGACAACAATCGCGACGGCATGGGCCAGTATCTCAAGCTCACGCAAGCGATCACGAAGCAGATGCTCGAGTGGACGCCGACGGTGCTGCACGATCTGCACGAGGCGCAGACGTATCTCTACGCGTCGACTGGCACCGGCCCGTACAACGAGGCGCTCGACCCAATCGTCGTGAACGAGTGGTGGCTGCTCGCCGAGAATGACGTCGTCGAGATGACGAAGCGTGGCGTGCCCGGCGTGTGGACGTACGGATTTTACGACGGCTGGGTGCCGAACTACATGTTCTTCATCGCCCACACGCACAACACGATTGGTCGCTTCTATGAAGTGCAGAGCTACGGGCCGGACAACTACACCGTCACGCCTGGCGCGACAACGACGAGCCGCGAGTGGTTCCGTCCGAATCCGCCGCTCGAGACGATCAACTGGGGGCCGCGCGCGAACACGAACATTCAAGAATCGGCAATTCTGTTTGCGCTGCATCGCGTTGGCCAAGATCGCGTGATGTTCCTCGACAACCAGTGGGCGAAGGCGAAGCGCGCCGTCGCGCGCGGCAAGACCGGCCCGGTATACGCGTGGGTCATTCCCGCCCCCCAGCACGCAAAGCAGAACGCGGCGGAAGCCGTCAACGAGCTGCTGGCACAGGGCCTCGAGTTCCACCGCGCGAACGCGTCGTTCACGGCGGGCAAAGTACAGGTCAACGCGGGCGACTACATCGTGCGCGGCGACCAGCCGTATCGCACGATCGCCGACATGTATTTCTCGCTGCAGAATTTCTCGCCGGCCAACCCCGCGCCGTACGACGACACGGGCTGGACGTTCCCGCTCATGCGGAACATCGTCGTCAACGAGGTGACGGACGCGAGCGTCCTGAAGCAGCCGATGACGCAGATCAAGAGCGACATCACCGCCCCAGGCGGGATCGCCGGCAACGGAACGATCGTCGCCGTGGCCAACGTCTCGGACAACAGCTTGGTGAGCTTCCGCTTCAAGTTCCCGAACGTGAAGATGCAGGCTGCTGAAGACGCATTTGACGCCGACGGTCATCACTTCGACGCTGGCTCGCTCATCATCGCCAACGCGAACCGCGCGCAACTCGACCCGGTGCTCAAACACCTCGGTCTCAGCGGGTATGCGCTGGCGAGTGCGCCATCAGTAAAGACTCACGACCTCGACGTGCCACGGATCGGCTACGTCCACAGTTGGTCGCGCACGCAAGACGAAGGCTGGGTCCGCGCCGCACTGGATTTCTACGGTGTGCCGTACTCGTACTTCGGTGAGAACAAGTTGAAGGACGGCGGTCTCCGCGCGAAATACGACGTCATCATCTATCCATACGGCGGCTCGGCACTCGGTGGAGCGGGCGGCGGTTTCGGGGGAGGTGGCCGAGGTGGTGCCGCCGGCGGCGCACCAGCGACCAACGAGCCGATCCCGTACAAGAGGACGAAAGAGTATCAGGCGCTTGGCTACCCCGACTCGACCGACGACATTCGCGGTGGCGTCGGCGCAGACGGCTTCAAGGCATTGTATGAATTCGTGCAGCAAGGCGGCACGATCATCACCGAAGGCAACACCGCGCAGAACTTGGTGGAGCTCGACTTCACGCCGGGCGTGAAGGTCGAGCCGGCGCAGGGATTGTTCGCGCGCGGGACAATTCTCCGCGGCGTGATCACCGACAAGAAGAGCCCATTGGTCTACGGCTACACCCAGACCGACCTACCGGTCTACTTCAGCCAAGCACCTGTGTTCAACGCCGGCAACTTGGCGCCAGTGACACTCGCCGGCGCTGCCGCCGGAGCGGGTCGCGGTGCGGCGGCGGGGCGCGGTGGAAGCTCGATCGTACAGAACACGACGCCGATGGCAACGCCACTCAAGCTTTCGCCATGGGATCCGACCGGAACGGGGACACCATACGGTGTCGCGACCAGTGAGATCGTGCCGAATCCGGGCTCGCCCGTCGCAAACGCCGATCCGAACGCTGCGGCGGCTGCGGGTCGCGGCGGACGTGGCGGTGGCGGGCGCGGGGGATTCGGTGGCGGAGGAGCGCCGCAGACCATTCCCGGATTCACCCCGGATCCCGCCTCGGCGGCACGTGTGGTGATGTCCTTCCCGGCCAACGCGAGCGACATGTTGTTGTCGGGTACGCTCGAGGGCGGCGAGCTCCTGTCGAACCGCGCGCAGCTCGTCGACGAATCGGTCGGCAAGGGTCACATCGTGATGTTTGCGTTTCGCCCGTACTGGCGGTGGCAGACGCAAGGGACGTTCGCGATCGGCTTCAACGCGATCATGAACTGGAATCACTTGGACGCCGGAAAGTAGGACCGACGAAGCTTGGAGGAGCAACGGCCCGCACACCTGTGCGGGCCGTTGCTTTTTCTCGCCCAGCCCGCCTTTATTTCCCGACGCGTCTGCCAAGTATCATCTTTAGGATACTTTTATCGCCGCCGGCGATAAGACAATCTTCAAGATGATTCTTGGAAGACGCGTCGGCGGAAAAGGAGTGAAATAGCCTCGCGATTTCGAGCCAACACGATGCCTGAACGACAAGGGCCCACGCCGGTGCGTGGGCCCTTG
>JAICYT010000198.1 GCA_025934075.1 Gemmatimonadaceae bacterium | reverse complement strand
GACGCCGCGCGACGTGACGCTGGTGCTCGACGTGTCGGGCTCGATGCAAGGACGGAAGATCGAGCAGGCGCGCGCCGCGGGCAAACAGCTTCTCGCTACACTCAGACCCGAGGATCGTTTTCGTCTCATCGATTTCTCGAGTGACGTCCGAACATTCAAAGATGATTTCGTCGCCGCGACGGCGGCGAACGTGCGCGAGGCTACTCGCTATCTCGACGCGCTCGAAGCACAGGGTGGGACGAACATCGAGGGCGCGTTGCGGGAAGCGATTCGTCCCGCGCTCACCGGCGAACGCCTGCCGGTCGTTCTCTTCGTGACCGATGGTGAGCCGACGATCGGCGATCAGAGCCCCGATCATCTTGCCGCGATTGCCGCCACCGCGACCACGTCGAGCGACAACCATCGGAGGATCTTCACGTTCGGACTGGGGTCGGACGTCAACGTGAGTCTACTCGAGCAACTCGCTCTCGAAGGACGCGGCACCGCGCAATTTGTACGTCCCGATGAATCCGTCGAGCGCACGGTTGGCATCGTCGCCAATCGGCTGGTCGATCCGGTGTTGACCGACGTGCGCGTTCGCGTCGACGGCGATGTGAAGCTCGATCGGCGCCTGCCGTCGCAACCCACGGACATGTTCGCCGACCGTGATTTCGTGCTGCTCGCGCGCTACACCGGCCACGGTGCGGCCCGCGTCGTCGTCGACGGCAAACGCCGCGGCACGCCTGTTCAATGGACGTCGACCATCGACTTCCCGGAGCGTGATCGGCAGAACGCGTTCGTCGCACGACTGTGGGCGACGCAACGCGTCGGTTTGCTCAGCGCCGAACGCCGGAAGAACGGCGGCTCGAAAGAGATCGACGACGAGATCCGCTCGCTCGGCGAACGCTACGGAATCCCGACCGAGTTCACATCGTATCTGGTGACCGAGCCGCAACTCGCGGCGCGAGTGGGCATGGTCCGCAACGGCGTGGCCACGCAACCGGTGATGCAACTGCAAAGTGTGACGGCGACCGGCGCGGCCGATCAGCGATTCGAGTCGGCGAAGGCGGCGTCGATGCAACGTTCCGTGACGAGTCTGACCGCACTCGACTCGATGGCTCGCGCGGCATCGCCACCGGCGAACGCGCCAACTTCGTCGGCGTCGGGCATGTCGAGTCGCGTCTCGACACAGCGCATCGACGGACGCACGTTCGTATTCCGCGACAGCGTGTGGACCGACACGCGATACCGCCCGAACATGCCAACCACGACGATCAAACCGTTCTCGCCGGCGTACTTCGAATTGCTCGACCGGCTCCCCGACCTGCGCGCGACGTTCACCCTCGGGAGCCGGGTCGTCGTCGTCGGCAAAGATCGAGCGATTTCGTTAACGGACAACGGCGTCGAGCAACTCAGTCGCACCGACTTGCAGACGCTGCTGGCTGCGTGGTGAGCATACAGTGAATGACGTCGATCGGCTGTTTCGCGAATATCACGAACCGCTCGTCCGCTACCTGACGCGGCGGCTCGGCGATCGTGATTGGGCCGACGAGGTCGCACAGGAGACATTCCTCCGCGCCATGCGCCAGGAGTCGATCGTGAGCGAACGGGCGTGGCTGTTTGCTGTCGCGACGAATCTCGTGCGGGACGAAGCGAGAAAGGATGCGCGCCGACGCCGTCGTCTCGAGCTCTTGCGCGAACAGGCGCGCGCGGAAGAAGCCGTCGAGCCCGAACCGCTGGCAATTGAGCGGGCACAAGAAGCGGCGCTGGCCCGGAAGGCGCTTGATATGCTCGCCGAGCGCGACCGTGAGGCGCTGTTGATGAGGGAGGAAGGGTTGGATTACACGGAGATCGCATCCGCGTTGGAGTTATCGATCAAATCAGTGGGGACCACGTTGGCGCGAGCGCGACGACGACTGGTCGACGCATATGAATCGCTTCAGCACGGCGGAAACCGTGTTGGCGGCGTTGCACGAGGGACACATGCAGCATCTTGACGAAGGAACCATTCACGCCTGGCTGGATGACGCGCTCGCGGGCGACGAGGCGGCGGCTGTCGCCAAACATGTCGCCGAATGTGGTGATTGCGCGGCGCTCGTTGCGGAGGCGCGGGGGATGATCGTCGCCGCCGGGAACATCGTCGCGGCGCTCGACGACGTGCGCGGTGGCGTGATTCCGTCATCGGCTCCCGCGCGAGCAATCGCGGGACAGACCTCGCAGACCTCATTGTGGCGACGACTGCATTTCACGCCGACGCGAGCCGCGCTCGCCGCGACGCTGCTTGTCGCGGTTGGCTCGGTGCTGACCCTTCGGCGCGCTGGGCAACGAGACGATCAGCGGATTCCGTCAGCTTCGACCGTTGTCGCGCCGATCATCGCGCAGCCGACGTCGCGACCGTCTTCGCCACAAACGCAAGCGCAAACACCGGCGACGGCAGCGCACAAGGCTGCAGACCTAGCGTCGCCTACACCGAGCAACGTGGCATCAGCCCCTGCGGTCGCGTCACCGCCGGCTAGCCGTGCATCGAATGCGCTCGCGACAAAGCCATCGAGCAGCATTGCCGACGCTCACCAACTCGCGGACAGCGTGCGCTCGTCTACCGTCGATCGAGTAGCGGCTGCGCCCCCGGCGTCAGCAAACGCACCTGCTGTTGTCATTAGCGGTGCGGCCAAGGCGAGTGCCGATAGCATGCGCGTCGCGCCCGAGCGACGTGCCCAGGTGACGGCGCTCGAGGGAGTCGCGGCGACTGCGAAGACATCGGCTCAGCGTTCCTTTGCGGTAGGCCCGTCGGTCGAAGGTTGTTACGAAGTCCGCGTCGACTCTGCCAGCTCGTCCGTCGCCGGCATTCTGCCTCGGTTCGAGTTGACGTCGAACTCCAGCGTCAGATCCGTGACACCCGAGGGCCGCCCCGACAGCACCATGCCGGTGGGCAGATGGGAGCGCGTGACGCCGAACGTCGTTCGAGTGCGCTTTGCCGAGGCGCGCGAGCAACAGCCGCTCACGCTGCAGTTCGGCAGCGCAAGCTTGACGGGCCGAGCGGGCGCGGGCGATCGAGCGACGAATGTCGCGGTGGAGCGCATCGCTTGTCGTCGATGAGCAGTCGGAGCGGCCGCAGCAACGTTGACACGCTGTACTACAGCAGGCGCGAGCGACAGGGGCACGCGTTGTGATCTTTACGAGTGCGTGCCTCGGACGAGCCGCTCACCCCGAACACTGCCGTCGACACGAGCCGCGCTCATCCGCATCGGCGCGCTCGTGTTCATTCTGGTGGTCGCCGGGTTGATCGCGTACAATCGCGGCTGGTTTGACGTCCAGCATACGCTCGAGCACTTCGCGCGACTCAGACGATCTTACAACCTCGTTGGTTTCTCCATCGCGTTCGTCGTCGCGATCGCGATTGGAACGGCCCTCGGCGGGCCGGCCATGCCGTTCGTCGTCACCGCGGGTGCGTTGTTCGGCACGTTGTTCGGCAGCATCATCAGTTGGGGCGGAGCGATGCTCGGCGCGGCCGCAGGCTACTGGCTCGCGCGCACGATCGGCCACGGCGTGGTGGTGAATTGGCTTCGTCGCTTTCGGCGAGCAAGCGGCGCGGCCGACGCAGCGCGCGATTTCCACGGCATGCTTCGGTTGCGGTTCATCGCGATCCTCCCACTGGGCATCGTGAGCTTCATCGGCGGACTCGCGCGCACGCCGTTTGTCGCGTACATGGCGGCGACAGCCATCGGCATCGTTCCGTCCATTCTGATTTACTGCTACTTCGCCGACAGCCTCATCGAGGGAGTGAGTAGAGGCAAGTCCGACGCGCTCGTCAGCCTCGTAATCGCGAGCGCGCTGCTGATCGCGTTGTCACTGGTGCCGAGGTGGTTGGTGCGAACGAGCGAG
The DNA here is from genome assembly GCA_025934075.1 of Gemmatimonadaceae bacterium. Classification (GTDB taxonomy): domain Bacteria; phylum Gemmatimonadota; class Gemmatimonadetes; order Gemmatimonadales; family Gemmatimonadaceae; genus JAQBQB01. Next base: position 3,605 of record JAICYT010000198.1, on the reverse strand, counting down.
TAAGAGGACGCGCGAGCAGTACGGACGCTGTTACTCGACTTTACCTGAGATCGATCCGCCCGATGCGACTCACACCGCTCTCGGCGATCCATAGCCGATTGCGAGCCGAATCGACTGTGACATTCCGAACGACCGAGCCGCGGGTCGGGATCGGCACCGCTTCCATGTGTTCGGTTTTGGGGTCGAACATCACCATCGTGCCCTGCCGCGCCTCGTTGAACCACACGGTGCCGTTCGGTGCGATCCCGATGCCGTACGGTGCGGAACTCTCGTCGGGCGTCTTCCACTCTTTCGCCGCTTTGGTTCTCGGGTCGTACATGCCGAGGTAGCCGCGCGCGTAATCCGTGTACCAGATGCGACCGTCGGACGTGATCGCCAGCCGGCGTGGACGCGCGCCGGCTTCTGGCAGGTCGATCTCCGTCAGCTTCGCGGTCGCGGGATCGAGATGGCCGAGCTTGTGGGTGCCGAAGAGCGCAATCCAGAGCGATCCGTCGGGCGCGCGCTGTAAACCGTATGGCAACGCACGGGTGGTGGCGACGTCGTAGATCTTGACCTGGCCCGTTGCCGGGTTGAGCGATCCATACTTGTTCGACTGCTGCGCGGTGAACCACACCGTGCCGTTCAGCCAGAGCAGCGTATGCGGATCGCGCGCGCCTGGAGTTTTGAATTCGGCGATGGTTCCGGTTTTGGGGTCGAGTCGTCCGATCAATCCCGCGGCGTTGCCCGTGTACCAGACGCTGCCATCCGGGACGACGATGATTCCGTGCGGACCAGATTTCGGCGTAGGCGTCGGAAATTCTTTGACCTCGCCGGACTCGGGATCGAGTCGGCCGATGTAGCTACTCTGTTGATCGGCGAAGTAGACCATTCCATCGCGGGCGACCGCTGGGTCGTGTGCGAAGGCGTCCGGATTCTTGTGCGGGAGTATGTACTCGCGCACGGAGAAAGCGGCGCTCAATGTACGAGCGATCTGCCCGATTCCGGCCGCTGGCGTCACAGCCAGAATGAAGAGTGCGAAGACCGCGATGGCGATGGCGCCGATGGCGACGAGAATATGTGATCGGCGGAGCGATGCGGGACGAATTCGCATGTGAGCCTCCTTATCCTCGTTGGCGTCCCGCGACGCGTGCACGTCGCGGGAAAGGCATGACACTGATGTACTTAGGTCGCCGATGACGCGCAACCCGAGGGTCCGGTCGGGCCCGGATGTTGCCACCATTCGCGGTCCGAGCAACGATTAACAGCGGCACCAGTCAATACGAACGTCCCGACGCCCCAATCCTCCGACCAACCACCCTTGGCCACGAGAAAGTCGCCCGACCGGCGCGCACGCGCGCGCCGCATGGACCATGTCGTCATCGAGTGTGTGTCACCCGAGCTCGATGCTGGACGGCACCCGGTCAAGCGAATCGTGGGCGACACGGTCTGGGTCGGCGCTGACATCTTCAAGGAGGGGCACGACGTGCTCGCGGCGCAGGCGATCTATCGCGGGCCGGGAGACACCGACTGGTCCTTCGCGCCGCTCACCTATGACTTCGACAGCGATCGCTGGTACGGCGCGTTCACGGTTGATCGCATTGGTCGCTGGAGATTCACCGTCGAAGCGTGGACCGATCGCTTCGTGACGTGGCGCTCCGAGCTCAAGAAAAAGCTCGACGCTGGACAGCAAATTCACACCGAGCTCGCCGAAGGCGCGGAACTCATTCGCGCCGCGTCACGCTCGGCGCGATCGCCGGCGGCACGCGCGTCGCTCACGATGACCGCCAAGATTCTCGCCGACCGTCGCGGCGACATGTCCATCGAGCGGCGCATCGAGCGCGCGCTGGACGACGATCTCTTGGGCCTCATGCGAGAACACTATCGGGCCGATGATCTGACGCGACTTCCTCGCGAGCTCGTCATCACGGTCGATCGTGAGCGGGCACGGTTTGCCTCGTGGTACGAGATGTTTCCCCGATCGCAGACTGCTCCGACGCCGGATGCGCCTCCACATCCAGGAACGTTCGCCGACGCGTCTGCGCGATTGCCGCGACTCGCCGAGCTGGGATTCGACGTCGTGTATCTGCCGCCGATTCATCCGATCGGTCGCACGTTTCGGAAGGGCAAGAACAATTCGCTCAGGCCGGAGGAGGACGACGTCGGCAGCCCATGGGCGATCGGCAACGAGCATGGCGGCCACACGGCCATCGAACCGTCGCTCGGGACATTCGAGAGCTTTGATGCATTTGTCGCGACGGCGCGCGACCTGCGAATGGAGGTCGCGCTCGACTACGCGCTGCAATGCTCGCCAGATCATCCGTGGGTCACCGAGCATCCTGACTGGTTCTTCATTCGGCCGGACGGATCCATCAAGTATGCGGAAAACCCGCCGAAGAAGTATCAGGACATCTATCCACTGAATTTCTGGTGCGACGATCGTCAGGCACTGTGGGACGCGTGCCGGGACATCTTCCTGTTCTGGATCGGCCACGGGGTAAAGATCTTTCGCGTCGACAATCCGCACACGAAGCCGTTGGTGTTCTGGGAGTGGGTGATCGGCGAAGTGCAGCGCGATCACCCGGACGTGATCTTTTTTGCCGAAGCGTTCACGCGCCCCAAGCGCATGAACGCCCTCGCCAAACTCGGCTTCACGATGTCGTACACGTACTTCACGTGGAAGAATTCGCCGACGGAGCTGCGCGACTATCTGTCGGAGCTGACGCAGACGCCGATGGTCGAGTACTACCGCGGCAATCTGTTCGCAAACACGCCGGACATTCTACATGAGTATTTGGTAAATGGCGGCCGTCCGGCGTTTCGTGTCCGGCTGCTGCTCGCCGCAACGTTGTCGCCGCTGTACGGCATTTACAGCGGGTACGAGCTGTGTGAGAACGTTCCGGCGCGACCGAGCAGCGAGGAGTATCTCGACTCGGAGAAATATCAGCTCCGTCCGCGGAACTACGAGGCCGAAGGGAACATCAACGGCGATATCGAGCGGCTGAACGCGATTCGCCGCGCGCAGACGGCATTGCAGCGGTACGCAAATCTCACGTTTCACTCGAGCGAGAATCCGACGATTCTGTTCTACCGGAAATCGGCCAATGAACCGCCGGTCCAATGGGTTGGCTCCCGCCGGCAGGACATTCCCGAGGCTATCGTCGAGTCGCTCGAGTCGAGCGAACCACGCCTGCCGACGGTGCCAAGCACTGCTGCATCGACTGGCGAAATTCTCGTTGCGGTGAATACGGATCCACGTCACGTGCAGGAGACCATGGTCCACGTCCCGATCCACGAGATGGAGATCGACGACGACGAGCCGTACACGGTTCACGACTTGTTGACGGGCGCGCGGTACACCTGGCGCGGCGTCCGGAACTACGTGCGCCTGGATCCAGCCGACCAGCCGGGGCACGTGCTGTTGGTCGAACGAGTTTAGCCCGAGACGGTCATCGGCAAAGGCGGGCTCAACGGACACGAGCAAACCAAGTTCACCGCAGCGCCCGGACGTGAACTGCCAGCCAGACGTCGCGAATCAAAAGAGGTCAGATAGGATCAAAACCGCAATTGGGGTCAGACTCCATTTGCGCGAAATGGAGTCTGACCCTATTTCGCGCAAATGGAGTCTG
>JAICYT010000236.1 GCA_025934075.1 Gemmatimonadaceae bacterium | reverse complement strand
TGTCGATGCGATCGTCCGTCGCCGACTCACCGGGCGTGAAATAGTATTTCTCGTAATAAAGTGGGTCGTCGGGAATGTGCATCTTGCGATACACACCGAGCAGCGAGCCGTCGGCGTCGATGATCGCGGCGGAGTTGCGGTAGACGCCGCGCGCTTGCCGCTCGAACAGCGGAACGATGAGGACGATGCCGAGCTCCTTCGCCAATGACTGCATACGATCCGTGGTCGGACCCGGAATCGACTCGGCGATATCGAATCGTTCGCACTTCTGTGCCTTGCAGAAGTACGGCGCGTTGAAGAGCTCCTTGAGACACACGATCTGTGCGCCGCGCCCCGCCGCTTCACGCACGCGATCGATCGTCGCGGCGAGCGTCGCCGCGGTGTCGTCGCTTGCGGAGTCTTGGATGATCCCAACGATGAAGGGCGCGGACATGCGAGAAAGTTAGTCGAGCGGAAAAGCGCGGCGTTTCACACGAGTCCGATGACGACGTCGTTGACGTTTGTCCCCGTCACGCGGCGCGGGATTACTGCATTCGCGGATTGAAGCGCGCCGTAGGATTCGTGCGACGCGAGAGCGTGCTCCGGGTCGCGTCCTGCGGCGGCAATGTCGGCCCACGTCGAAGAGTCGACGATTGCGCCGGCCGCGTCTGTTGCGCCATCACGACCGTCCGTGCCGGCGGCGAGCAGTGCGATTCCCGCGGCGCTCTCTCCCGCACCTTGGAGAACGTGCGCCGCGGCAAGCGCGAGCTCTTGGCATCGTCCGCCGCCGGACGCGGCTTCACCGCTGTTCGCAGCGAGCGTCACGCTCGTCTCGCCACCCCAGACCCGGCAAAGCCCGGTCACTCCGCGCGAACGGATCGCCAGTAACTCGCGAGCGATCGCCTCGCCGGCGCGCGCCGCTTCGCCGGAAAGACGTTCCGGAACAACCTCCACAGTCAACGAGTGCGAGCGGGCGGCGTTCGCGGCCCCGTCGACGGCAAGCCGCGTGTTGCCGATGACGCGCGCCGTGACGTGGGCGAATGCGGGATGCGCCGCGGTCGGCGTCTCGGGCGTGGTACCGCGCGAAATTCCAGCGAGGTAGGCGCGATGCGTCGCGGGAATACGCGACAACAGATTCGCGCGCTCGAGTATCGACGTGACCTCTTTGACGGTGGTGGTATCGGGAACGCACGGGCCAGAGCCGATGACGCTCAAATCGTCGTTCGGGACGTCTGATATCGCGAGGCAATGCGTTGCCGCTGGAGCAAGCGCGAGCGCGAGCCGACCAGCGCCCCAGCGTGAGAAGCGTTTCCGCACGGCGTTCGTGGCGGTGATGTCGAGGCCGGAGCCGAGCAGCAGCTCGCACAGCGCGGTGAAGTCGGCTTCGCTCATGCCGCGCAATGGCGCGCCAATCAAGCTCGAGGCTCCGCCGGACATGAGCACGATCGCCACGTCGTTGGCGCGCCGACCCGACGTCACCTCGGCGATCTTCGCCGCGGCGGCGAAAGAGTGCTGGCGGGGGAGGGGATGATCGCCGCGCATCGACAGCAGCGTCGGATATGCGGCGGCGACTGCCTCCGGGCTGACGATCATGCCGCCGACGATCGAGTGCAGGCCTTTCAGCAGGGATGCGACGGCGGCGGCCGCCATCGGCGCCGCCGCTTTGCCAAACGCGAAAACCCAAACGCGCGACGCGCGATCGATCTCGAGCGCGTCCACCGCGCGCGCTGTCACCGCGTCAGGCGCGGCGGCAGCGATCGCGGCATCATACAACTCCAATAGCAGTTCCGCAGAGCCGGTGCGAACGGACGGCGTCGCCGCGCTCACACTACTGCCGCCGCTAATGCGACGGCCCCGCGGTTTTGAGCGTGGCAGCGACGTCCTTCCCAAGCTCAGTGTATGCGTCGCCCGAAAGTACGTTGAACTTCATGATGCGTGAGGAAATTTTTCCATCGGGACCGACGACGAACACGTTGCGCGTGTCGAACTTGCCGTCGGCGGAGCCATACAGTTTGGCAACGGTCTGGTCGGGATCGCTGGCGAACAGATTCGGAAATCCGGAATCGTGGGCCCAATCTGCCTGCGTCGTATCCGGATCGACGCTGATGCCGATCACGACGACTTTCTTGCCGTTGTTGAAGAGCGTGGCGTACTGATCACGGTACGCCTCCATTTGGATCGTTCAGCCTTTGGTCCGCGCCTTGGGAAAGAACGCGAGCACCACCGTCTGTCCACGGTAGTCGGAAAGCTTGACGGGATCTTTCAGTGTGCCGAAGCGCGTTGCACCAGGCAAACTGAAGTCGGGAGCGGCCTGTCCAACCTCCGGTGCGAATGCGGCGGATCCAGGCTGACCCTGCTGCGCAAACAGACGCGGAGTGACGCCGAGCGCGAGCAAGGCGAGAAGTCGAACGGAGCGCGCGGTTGTCGCCGTGCCCATGCGGTGTACCTCAGTGTGAGTATCTCGGGCAAAATGGGCCCTCGAGGCTTGCGATGCAATGTCCGGGCGATCGGCCTGCGCATCTCGCGGCGAGGACACCCTTCGTTTCTCCAAGTGGACGGATGCGCTTGGGAACTGGACGAAATCGGGGTTAATAGTCGGAACGGCACATGCCTACTAACCAAGGTGATTCGTATGACGACCTTTGACGGAGATTGCGATGCGCACAATGCGTAGTATGAAGTGGGCGGTTCTCGTTCCGGCGGCGGTCCTGGCTGCGGCGTGCGGACGGAACAGCACGCCCGCGCTCGACGATGCTCTCAAGAGCGATCTAGCATTGGCGTCGCAGGCTCAGCCATATAATCCGCAACAGTTCATGTCGCCGAGCGAGGCGGGACTCGCGGCTCAGCCGCAGGCCCTGCAGGCGGTTGCGCGGCAACCGGTGAGTACCGCGCCCGTTCGGCGCACGTCGACTGTGCGTCGGTCGAGTGGAACCTCGCGCGCCAGTAGCGGCGGCGGATACTATCCGGCGCCCGCTCCACCGACGCGAGTCGAGAAGCACACGGGTCGCGACGCGGCGATTGGAGCGGCGGCCGGTGCGGTGCTCGGCGGTGTGTCCAGCCGTGACAAGATCAAGGGCGCCGTGATCGGCGCGGCGGCCGGCGGCATACTCGGCGCGGTGATCGGGAACAACGTCGACATCCAGCGAAAGACCGGCTGGTAGGACGAAAAGAAAAGATCCCAATCGAGATCTGACTGTAAGAGGCGGCGTGCATTGCACGCCGCCTCTTTTCTTGATCAGGCGACAAGCAATTTCCCCGTGCAAGCAGCTCTCCGTCATTGTCCGCTTTCGTTGGTGCTCGTTCACCGACGTGTTTTGGCTTGCTCGAGCGGCAGTGTGTTCGACGGCTGATCGCGGCGCTGAACCAGCTCATGCGCGGTTCGCTAGCGACGATTCAACGCACTGGATATACTCGCTGCCGACATCCTCGACACCGCCACCGACCGGCCAAGCCATGCGTAATTGCTTCGCGACACTGCTCATTGCGCTTCCAACATTGTCGAGTGCGCAAGGCAAATCGGTCGATTGGCCAGTGTACGGCGGCAGCAACGATCACACGCACTACTCGACGCTCGATCAGATCTCGCCGTCGAATGTGTCGCGGCTGCACGTCGCGTGGACGTACGAGACACACGACGAGTTTCCCGGATCGGAGATGCAGGCGAATCCGATCGTCGTCGACGGTGTGCTGTACGCGACCACTCCGAAGCTTCACGTCTTCGCCCTCGACGCGGCGACCGGAAAGGAGCTGTGGACGTTCGACCCGAACGGTGGCAAGCCGCCGACGAGCCGATTCCGTCATCGTGGCGTCGTCGTTACCGGCGACCGCGTCCTCTTCACGTATCGCAACAAGCTGTGGGCGCTCGATAAGAAAACCGGCGAGCCGATTCGATCGTTCGGTGTCGACGGCGCGGTCGACATGCGCGAAGGACTCGGACGCTCCGTTGCCGGTGTGACTGTGAGCGCGAGCACGCCTGGTGTCGTGTTCGAGGATATGCTCATCATCGGCAGCACCGTGAGCGAGACGCTCCCCGGATCCCCGGGCGACATTCGCGCGTACGACACCAAGACTGGAACGCTGCGATGGGTCTTTCATACCATTCCGCATCCAGGCGAGTTCGGGTACGAGACGTGGCCGCCCGAGGCGTACAAGATCAACGGTGGTGCGAACGCTTGGTCGGGCGTCACCATCGATCCGAAGCGCGCGATGGTATTCGCGGCAACGGGGTCAGCGTCGTTCGATTTTTATGGATCGAACCGCATCGGCGACGATCTGTTCGCGAACACGGTGCTCGCGCTCGATGTGCGCACTGGAAAGCGCATCTGGCATTTCCAAGGTGTGAAACACGATCTCTGGGATTGGGATTTTCCCGCCGCGCCAACCTTGGTGACGGTCACGCGCGACGGACATCCCGTCGATGCGGTCGCGCAGATCACGAAGACGGGCTACGTCTACCTGTTCGAGCGCGACACGGGAAAGCCGCTCTTTCCAATCGCGTATCGCAACGTTCCGGCGTCGACGCTCGACGGAGAGCACGCTGCCACGACGCAACCGTATCCGGTCAAACCGCCGCCGTTCACGCGCCAAACATTGACCGAGGACATGTTGACGACCCGCACGCCGGAAGCACACGCGGCGGTGCTCAAGACATTCCGCGAATACAAGACCAGCGGGATGTACGATCCGCCCAATCTTCAGGGCACGATCATTTTCCCTGGCGTCGACGGCGGCGGGGAATGGGGCGGCCCCGCGTTCGATCCGGAGACGGGCCTGCTCTATGTGAATGCGAATGAGATGCCTTGGATGCACAAGCTCGTGCTGCGCAACGACAAGTCGCTGTTCGGATCCAACTGCGCGACCTGCCATGGCGATGACCTCAAAGGATCGCCCGCCACGCCGTCGCTCGTTGGCGTGGGCAGTCGTCGCACTCGCGAGCAGCTCGCGCAGATCATTCGTCAGGGCACCGGACGCATGCCCGGGTTCGCGGAGGCGCTCGACAACGGCGCGGTGAACGACCTCGTGAATTTTCTCATCACCGGCCACGACGTCGCCGAGGGCGCGGGGACGAATCCCAACTATCTCAAGTATCGCAGTACCGGGCTCAAGATCTTCCTCGATCCGGACGGCTACCCAGCAATCACACCGCCCTGGGGAACGCTCAACGCGATCGATCTGAACGCGGGCGAGATTCGATGGACGATTCCTTTCGGCGAATATCCCAAGCTCGCGGCCCAGGGAATCAAGAACACCGGCAGCGACAACTATGGTGGCGCAATCGTCACCGCGAACGGGCTGCTCATCATCGGCGCGACGACCTACGACAACAAATTCCACGTGTACGACAAGCGCACCGGCGCGCTGCTGTGGGAAGCGACGCTGCCGGCGGCCGGCAACGCAACGCCATCGGTCTACATGGTAGGCGGTCATGAGTACATCGTCATCGCCTGCGGCGGCGGG
>JAICYT010000022.1 GCA_025934075.1 Gemmatimonadaceae bacterium | reverse complement strand
CGTAGGAGCGCATTGGCGAATTGCGACACCGACGGAAAACGATCCGCCGGCGCCTTGCTCAACCCGCGCTGGAGCGCCGCGGCAACGCTGGCCGACACCGTCGGTCGTAGCTGTGTGACGAGCGGCGGAGGAGCGAGCAGGTGTTGATGGATCACGCTCTCCGCGGTCGGTCCGGTGAATGGCGGCTGACCGGCGAGCATCTCATAGAGCACGCCCGCGAGTGCATAAACGTCGGAGCGGGCGTCGAGCGACTTCTCGCCGGCGACTTGTTCGGGACTCATGTACGTCGGCGTCCCGATCGCCACACCGGTTGCGGTCAGCCGTTCGCCGCCCGCAACGTCGACCGCGTGAGCGATTCCGAAATCGGCAACGACGGCGTGACCACTCTCGAGTAGGATGTTCTCGGGTTTGATGTCTCGGTGAATGATCCCGCGTCCGTGCGCATAGCTCAGAGCGTCTGCCACTTCGCGCGCGATCTGGAGCGCATCCGGCACGGGCAACTGCTTCTCACGACGAAGCCGGTCACGAAGCGACTCGCCCTCGACGAACGGCATGACGTAGTACAGAGTTCCGTCGCTGGCGCCGGAATCGTACAACGGCACGATGTGCGGGTGACGCAAGCTTGCCGTCGTCGTGATCTCTCGCAAAAACCGCGCGGCGCCTAGCGCCGCGGCGAGATCGGGTCGAAGGACTTTGATCGCGACTCGTCGGCCGTGACGCACGTCGTCGGCGAGGTAAACGGTCGCCATGCCGCCGGCGCCAAGCTCACGCTCGACGCGATAGCGACCGCCGAGCGCGGCGGTGAGGTCCAGTGCGGGATCATCCATTCAATGTCATCAACGGTCGGCGGCGGCAACGATAAGACCGAGGCCAACAACGGACAAGGCGGCATGAACGACTCGAGCGGTCCCGTCAGGAGTTTTCCGGATTGCCGACCTGAGGGGCAACTCGCTTCAACTAAGAGCCCGACAACACGTTATGTAGAATTCTCGTCAGTTGGCGATCAAGCGAACGCGCGTATCCAACGCCGCGCGTTGACCAAGATGACACGGCTCAGCTAGCATCGAGCATGGACGAATCATCCGATGTGCGCCCACATCGCGCGGCCGACGGAACATTTCACAATCCGTGGCCGGATAGCGAGCCGCATGCCTTTCGCGATCTGCTCAAATGGACGCGCGAACGCCGTGCGCAACCGCGCGCTCCAACTCCGATGCGGGGATCCTTGCCCACGGCGACGCCCGCGGTCTCGTACCCCCGCGGGGCAGACGCGGATTTTACCGCGACCTGGATTGGCCATTCGACGGTGCTGCTACAACTCGGCGGTATCAACGTCATCACGGACCCGGTGTTCAGTCCGCGCGCATCTCCGTCGCAGTGGCTCGGTCCGCGGCGCGTCATGGATGCGGCACTCTCGATCGATGCGTTGCCGCCGCTCGACGTCATTCTCGTCTCGCACAATCACTACGATCATCTCGACAAGCCGGCCGTCAAACGGATCGCGCGAGCGCATCCACGCGCGACCTGGGTCGTCCCGCTCGGACTCGGCGCATACATTCACCCTTGGGGTGCGCGACAAATCGTCGAGTTGGGTTGGTGGCAGCAGGCAGCGGTCGACGGGTTGCGCGTGACGGCGACGCCGGCACGACACTTCAGTGCGCGCGGCCTACGCGACCGCAATCGGTCGCTCTGGTGCGGCTTCGCCCTCGAGGTGGGCGACCGACGCGCGTACTTCGCCGGCGACACCGCGTATCATCCCGAGTTCGGCGAGATCGGCGCCCGCTGCGGTCCGTTCGAGTTCGTGATGATTCCGATCGGCGCGTACGACCCGCGCTGGTTCATGAAGGTCGTCCACGTTGATCCGGATGAAGCGGTGCAGACTTACCAAGACCTCAGCGCACCGCATCCCGAAAAGCCTCTTCCGTTAATGCTCGGCATTCATTGGGGCACGTTTCGGTTGACCGACGAGTCGATGGAAGAGCCGCCCCTGCGCACCGCCGCACGCTGGCGAGCGCTTGGTCTCGATGAGAGCCGTCTGTGGATCGCGCGATTCGGAGAAACCCGATTGGTCAACGCACAGACGTAGATGCGTGGTTGCGGAATAACGACGGCGTTCGACGTCTCGACCTGACGGCAGGCTGTCGACCGCTAGCGTGCCGCGAGCTCGCTCGTCGTCACCGATTGCAGCGCCAGCGTCAACGAGAACTTCGCGAACTTGGTCTTGAGCATCACGGGAAGGCGACGTTCGTCGTTCGTGAACCACACTTGCGCCTCGCCATTCTCGGAGAAGATGCCGCCCGTCTTGATCGTTGGGCGAACGACCGTCGTGACGAACGTTCCGGCGCCGACCGTCACCGTGTCTTCTCGCAGGCCGGTCAACACCACGGGATTGCGATCGGGACGGAAATAGCGATCGTCGCGGCGCGTCTCGCCGACGCGGATTCCGGCGACGCGAACCGCATAGATGAATGAGCCGTCGTCGAGTGGATTCGCGACGCTCGCCTGAACCGGCTCACTGTCTTTTTGAAATTCGGCGCGTTCAGGAAAGATCTCGTAGGTCGTGTTGCGCTTGTAGCGTCCTTCGGAGATGTGCTGGCGGTGACGCAGCGACGACAGCGTCTCGACGTCGATCCAGCTCTCGTAGCGATCGTGCACGCGGAAAAACGGAATGCCTCCGTCGATCGCGAACACGACGTGGTAGGCAGCGCGGCCGCGGACGCTGTCGATTCCTTCCACGCGCATCCGCGCCGTACCGGCGGGGAGCACACCAAACGTCGCGTGAAACACGAGCTCTTCGCCGACCGTGAACGGCACGGCGGCGATGGACGTCGTCTGCGCGGCCGTCGCTGGCTGCGCGGGAAGGGGTCCTGCTATGTAAAGCGTCGCCGCGACGATGGCGGCAGCACGCGTTAGGAAACTCTGCAGGCGGAGCATGAAGGTCTTCGCTTTATCGCAGATCGGAGGTGCTGGCGGAGAGCGAGACCGGCGTCGGCGTTTGCTCTGCTTGCATGCGGACGGTGAACGCGGCCATTGCGGCGATCACGGCGAGCACCAATCCCGCGCGAAGCAAGGCAGGCCGAAGTGGTGCCGGCAGGGACTGGGTCATGATGTTGGAACGCTGACGAGACATCTCCGAATCTCCCTTGGTGCCTTGGCGGTGGTCCTCGAATTTCTTCACGGCGTCGGTTCTACCAGTACGTCGAATGGGTCGTTCTCGGATCGACAATTCGTCGCTCTTTTTCTGTCTCTGTTCGCCGAACTCGGCGATATTTCCATTCACCGCGTGTATTGTAGACCGCATCGATAATCCATGTGTGAATCACGAATCGAAAAAAACTCAGGGTTTCCGAATTGCAGCGAGGACGCGCAGAAAGGACTCACGATCTTCAGGCGCCACGCGCGCCGCCAATTCCGTCTGAACATTTGCGATCGCGGTGGTCGCCGCCGCGAATCGCTGCTCGCCTAGCGCCGTGATCGTCGCCAGTACCGCGCGACGGTCGGCTGGATCATCGACCCGCTTGACCAGTCCATCGCTCTCGAGTCGATCAACCAACTGCGTGATGTTCGACCGGACACATCGCTGCCGTTCTGCGAGAGAGCTGAGCGAGACCGGCGCGCCGGCCTCGACTAAACGCTGCAACGCAAAGAACTTCGGGGCCGACAGCCCTACGGATTCCAACGCTGCTTCGAGCCGGTCCTGCAGGACCTGCGCGACGCCGAGTAGTCCGAGCATTCCGCCCTGACCGTCGCCGATGGCGGCCGTTTCCACTGGTAGCTCAATCTCTGGCCGATTGTTCATGACATGAATTATACAGCAACTCAACTGATTGTCAACAGCCCGTGGCTAGTGATGAGCGGCCGCTGCACCGCGCGCTCACTGCGGCACGCTGGCGTACGCCCGTTCACTCGAATAGCGGCAATGTCGCCGCTTGGCCCTCGAGTTGAAGTAGCCGACGCTTCCGCCACAGCCCGCCTCCGTACCCGACGAGCTGTCCATCGGATCCGATGACGCGATGGCACGGGATGATGATCGCAATTCGATTGTCGCCGTTCGCTCGCGCAACGGCCCGGACCGCCGTCGGCTGTCCGATCGATTCAGCAAGGCGCGCATACGAAGTCGTCGAGCCGGACGGAATCCTCATCAGCTCATTCCAGACCCGCGTTTGAAACGGTGTTCCCGGCACATGCATCGGGACGTCGAAGTCGCGACGCGCTCCGGCGAAATATTCGTCGAGCTGCTTCCGCACCGTGGCAAACACCGGCGACTCGCCCCGTTCGAACTCGCAGTCGAGCGCGCGACGCACGCGGTCTAACTGAGTGCCGAGCATGCGGCGATGCGAGAATTCGAGCAGAAGCAAATGCGTGTCGGTCGCCGTGGCGACCATGGCGCCGATCGGCGTCTCGATGTCGGCGACGTAGGCGCGAACAGAGCCTGGCATTCCCAATAGTAGCATGGCGGGCTATTATCGGGCGCCCTCATCCCCGCGAGCACTCCATGTCCGTCTCACGCCGCTCGTTCGTTGCGACCGTTGGTGCCACACTTGGTGCTGGCGCCACCGGAATCCTCAGTGCGCCGCTGGTTTCCTGGCGAGGTCATGAAGGCCTACTCGCGCAGCAAGGTGCACAGCAGCCGACGTCCGGCATCGACACGCGTCGCGCCGACCGATTGATGGCCACGCGGCCCGGCATGATTCGCATCGACAGCAATGAGAATCCAAACGGACCCGGTAAGCACGCTCTCGACGGCATCACGCAGCATTTGAGTGAATCGAACCGGTATCCTATCAAAGGAGAGGATGATCTCATTCAAGTCCTTGCCAAGGTGCATGGGCTCAAGCCAGAAAACTTCATCCTTGGTTGCGGATCGGGCGAGCTCCTTCGCGCGGCCGTCTTCGCGTTTACGTCGCCGACGCGCGCGCTCGTCGCGCCAGAGCCCACATTCGAGGCGCCGGCGAATTTCGCCAAGTTCTTGAATCGTCCAGTGAACGCACCGAAGGTCGATTCGAAGCTCTCGCTGGATCTCGTTGCCATGACCGACGCGGCTCGCGGCGCCGGACTCGTCTACTTTTGCAACCCGAACAATCCGACCGCAACAGTGCATGGCAAGACGGATGTCGACACGTTCGTCGAGCACGTGATGCGTGCGTCGCCTGAAACAACGATCCTGATCGACGAGGCATACCACGAATATGTCGCCAGCCCTGATTACCGTACGGCGATACCGCTGGCGCTCGCGAACCCCCGCGTCGTGGTCACGCGCACATTTTCGAAAGTGTTCGGCATGGCGGGACTTCGCGCCGGCTACGCGATCGGCCAGCCCGACACACTCAAAAAGATGTCGGCTTGGCTACTCGGCTCGAACGTGAATCAGCTCGCGCTCGTTGCCGCGGCGACAACCGTCGTCGACGCGGCGCACATCGCCGACGAAGTGCGCCGAAACAAAGAGACGCGTGCCTTCACCCGTCAGTTCTTCGAGAAGGCGGGCTACACCGTCCACTCCGCCGAAGCGAACTTCCTCATGGTCGATGTTCGCCGCGACGCGAAGGCATTCAAAGCCGAATGCATCAAGCACAACGTCGCGATCGGGCGTTCGTTCCCGGCGGTGCCGAACTACGCGCGTGTCTCGATCGGCACAATGGCGGAGATGACCAAGGCAATCCCGGTGTTTCGTTCCGTGTTGGCGACGCAAGTATCGTCGTCGCACTGAGGGTCTGCATGAGACACGAGACAGTGCGCGCCGTCGCCGCCATCATCTTCGCCGCGGCGACGGCCGGTGCGCAGCAGTCGGCCGCCGTTCCAGAAATTCGGTTCGACGCCAGCATCGACTTTCTCAAGCTTCCGCCCAATCAGAATCTCGGCGAGGTTGCCGGCGTCGCCGTCGACGCGCGCAAGCATCTCTACGTCTTCAGCCGCACGGGCTCGCGCAGTACCGTGCACGGGGGCGTGGCATCACAACTCTTTGAATTCGGACCGGACGGATCTTTCATCCGCGAGATCGGAAAAGATCTCTATGGATTCGCCTTCGCGCACACCGTTCGCATCGACCCCGCGGGCAATTTGTGGGCGGTGGACGAAGGCACGAACATGATCATGAAATTCAATCCGGCCGGCCACGTGACGATGGTGCTTGGTCGTCGCGCGGAGGCAGTGGAAGCGCCGCCGCGCGAGCCTGCGCCGGGTACGCAGCCAAGGCCGGGTTGGGGTTCGTTCAATCGTCCGACCGACGTCGCGTGGGACAAGGCGGGCAACATCTTCATCGCCGACGGTTACAACAATTCTCGCGTCGTAAAGGTCGACAAGAGCGGCCGCTGGGTGAAAACATGGGGTGAACGCGGCACTGGCCCGAGTCAGTTCAACATCCTGCATTCAATCGCCAGCGACGCGAGCGGAAACATCTATGTCGCCGATCGTACGAACCGACGCATTCAGGTGTTCGATTCTGAAGGAACCTTCCTTCGCGAATTCACGATCGACATCCCATTCACCAAACCGCCCAACGTGATGCTCGGGGCGATGCCTGGCCCCGAGTCGAATCCGCTCTCGGTTTCCGGCGCGCCATGGGCGATCTGCATTACGCCCGGCCCGCGCCAATTTCTGTACAGCTCCGACGCTGTGCCCGGCCGTATCTATAAGCTCACGCTCGACGGGAAGGTCGTCGGCGTACTCGGCGAAGCCGGGAAGGAGCTCAAGCAGTTTGGCTGGATCCACGAGATCGCATGCCCGTCGGAGAACGAGCTGTACGTCGCCGAGTTGCTGAACTGGCGAGTGCAGAAGCTGACGCTGCATCCGTAGTGCAGCTGCTACTGCTGTCGCTAGTACTGTGTGATTTTGCCCGCCTCGATCTCGATCGAGTCCGCCTTGCGCAGCCCCGCGATCTGTTTTCGCGAGACCAGTCTGTGATGCGGTGATAGGTCGATTGCCCGTTCGAGATCCCACAAATGCTCGTCGGCGGTCGTCCAGTTGCCGTGCCATTTTCTCAAGTCGAACGGCTCAGAGTACTGACGCAGCGTTTTCGCGCCGTCGTTCATGATGTACTCATGGAAGTACGAGACGGCGAGCTCGCGCACGTCGCGATAGATTGGCTCGCGGTAGCGCAGAACGGCATGGTTGGTCTTCGTGATCCCGCCCCAATATCCGTCGACGCGAAAGAGCGCCACCAGGTGGTCCACGTCCGCCGCGCTCGTCTTCAAATCCAGAATGAGCGGCCGGTGTCCGTGCATCCACAGCGCGAGCGCGGCGAGCAGCGCGCCCTCCATGCAGTGCGCCCTGTTGCGACGCAGCATTAGCAACGGCGACATACAGGTCTCGCCGCCGCGCTCCTTGTTGGTCGGAATGCGATCGAGAAAATCCTGAACTTTCCGCGGACGGTCGAGCTTTCGAAGAACGTGAAACTCCGGGACGTCGAACAGCTCCGCTGGTATCGAGACCGCGCGCCTCATTGCGCGAGTGGCATTCGGCTCGTATCAGGGAACGCGAACATCACCGCGGCAGCCGCCACATAGAACGCCGACGTCACGACAAGGGCCATGCCGATTCCCACCGCCGGCACCGCCGCGAGCGTTCCAATCACATAGGGGGCGAGTGCGCCGAGCAGTCGGCCGGAATTGTATCCGAGGCCCTGGCCACTGGCACGGACCGAAGTTGGAAACAGCTCGGACAAGAACGGCGCGATCGCGCTCCAGTACGCGTGCCCAACCAGGCCGAGGACCGGGCTCAATGCCAGCAGGATGACGGGACTACGCACCATCTGTCCATAGATGGGAACGAGGAGCGCCGCGGCGACGAGAAAAAACGCGAACATGCGGCGCCGACCAAAGCGATCGGCGAGCGGGCCGAAGGAGAGATATCCGATGAACGCACCCGCTTGCATCGGTACGAGCCAGCCAACCGATTTCACGATGCTCATTCCGGCGCCGCCTTTCTCGATTGGCGTCGCGAGCAAATTCGGCAGCCAGAAGAACAAACCCCAATACGCGAACTGTAACAAAGCCGCCATCGTGCATGCGAGGATCGTGCGCCGTCGCAGCCCGTTACCGAACAACACGCGATAGGGATTCGTCCGCGGCTCGGTGGACTGCCTCGTCGCGCGCCAAACGTCGGGCTCTTCGACGCCGTGCTGCACCCACAGCGAGAACAACGCGGGCACACCGCCAACCGCGAACAGCCACCGCCACCCGTTGTCGCCGAGTGGCAGCACGTCGAGGAACAATCCGGCGAGACCGGCGGCGAGGATCGCACCGATCGCCCACATGGATTGCATCAGGGATGTCGCCTTGTTGCGAAGCTCGGGCGGCAATGTCTCCGCGACGAGTACACCGCCCGACGCCCATTCGCCGCCCATTCCGAGTCCGAGGATCGCGCGCCAGATCGCAAGCTGCACGACGCTCTGCGACGTCGCGGCGCCAAGGGAGCACAGCGAGAACACGACGATCGTGATGTTGAGTGTTCTCACCCTTCCGATGCGATCAGCGATCACGCCGAACGCCAAGCCACCGACGGCCGCACTG
The DNA here is from genome assembly GCA_025934075.1 of Gemmatimonadaceae bacterium. Taxonomy (GTDB): domain Bacteria; phylum Gemmatimonadota; class Gemmatimonadetes; order Gemmatimonadales; family Gemmatimonadaceae; genus JAQBQB01. The sequence continues at coordinate 21,392 of JAICYT010000022.1, read as the reverse complement.
ATCAGCGTAAACGTCCCGAGGAGCCCCGCGGTTGCGTCGCCAAAGCCGAAGTACGCTTTGAGACGCCCGATCGCGAGGACGTAGATCAGAAAGTCCATCGAGTCGAACATCCAGCCGAGCATCGCGGCAAGGAGCGCGCGTCGCTGTAGAGTCGGGAGATTGAAGAACCACATCGCGCAATAATGCCATCCGAGCCTCTTCTTATCAAATTCTGACGCAAAGCCCGGCGACGGAACGTAGAATTACGCGTGTCCAACGACCTCCGGCCCAAACGTGCGTCCGACATCTGGACCAATCGCCTGTGGATCCTCGCCGCGGTGCTTGGTGCGGCCTCGGTCGTGTCGACGGCAACGATCATCCACGATACGTCGCGCCAACGCGCCGCTCTGCACTCCGTCGTGCGATCGACGGCGGAACAGGTCGTCGCGGTGACCGGCAGTCATGTAGAGATCTTGGCGGTCGAGGCGTTCGCGCCGGTCATGGCATGGGCGTCGGCCGACCCCTCGAACGAATCCGCGGCGGCCGCGCTTGCCCGGGTGGCTCGAGGCATTTCGCGATGCAAGTGTCGCGATACGCTTGGCGCCACGGAGTTCTTTCGCTATGACGTCGCCACACGATCGTTGACCCGGATCGCATCGACTGGCGCGCAAATTCCGGCGGACGCACGCTCGGCGGCGCTCGAGGGAGTTGCACGGCGCGAGTCAGATCGTGCGCGCACCAACTCCGCGTTGGCGATCCATTTTACCGTCGGTCGCGAGCTGGGCGATCACGCGGTGCTGACCGTCGCGCAGCACGACAGCGTTGGAGTCCCGAGCGCGATCTACGGCGCCATCACCAATGCCCACTTATTCGCGGTCGCTCTGTTCAACGACGCCGCGACTCGCGTGTCACTCGTGGACTCGGCCGGCCGGCTCGCGTCGCTGCGCACGATGGGCTTCCGGGTAGCTGGACCGGATTCGACAACGATCCTCGCCACGATCGACGACGCACACCCATTTCGTTCGAGCATTCGAGCCGTTGGTCCGCTCGATGGAATGACCATCACCACCGCGCTCGCCGCCGACCAGATTCCCATTCGGACGGACATCTCGAGCGACCAGCGGCTTCATCTTGGCGTGCTGCTCGTCGCCACGGTGCTGGTGATCAGCTTCGCGGTTGGCTCGTCTCGAAAAGAGCTTCTGCTCGCGACGGCGCGATCGGATTTCATCGCGAGCGTTTCACATGATTTGCGAATGCCACTGGCGCAGATTCTCATCGCCGGAGAGACGCTCACGTTGGAGCGAGAGCGCAATGGCGCTGAGCGCCGCCAACTGTCTCATGCGATCGTTCGCGAGGCGAGGCGATTGGTCTCCATCGTCGACAACGTGTTGTTGTTCTCGCGGTCAGGGACCAAGCGGCCAAAGCCGGTTCTTCGACCACTCTTGGTCGACGAATTGTTCAACGATGCAATCGAGGCTGTCGGTCTCGCCGTCGAAGACGCCGGCCAATCGATCGCCGTGCGTGCACCCACGTCACTCGCGGTAATGGGCGACCGTCAGCTCGTGCGTCAAGCGCTCGTCAACTTCGTCGACAACGCACTCAAGTACGGCGTTCGTGGCCAGCGAATCGAGATCGGTGCCGACCACGTGTCGCCGACCGCTGTTCAACTGTACGTGGAAGATCAAGGCCCCGGCGTTCCGGCAGATGAACGTGCGCGGGTCTTTGAGCCATATGAACGATTGGTGCGCGACAGAACGTCCGAGCGCACCGGTTCCGGCCTGGGCCTCGCCGTCGTGCGAGAGATAGCGCTCGCGTTGAATGGTCGCGCATGGCTCGACGAAGCGTCCGGCGGCGGAACGCGCGCTGTGATCGAGCTTCCGTCAGCTGAACACGTTGGCGCACGTGCTCCGTCGCCGGCGATGACATGACGACGGTGTTGCTGGTCGAGGACAATCGCGGCTACGCCGCAATGCTCGCGTCGAATCTCGAGCGCGAAGGCTATCAGGTCATCGTTGCCGGTACCGGCGCCGAGGGGTTGGAGCAGGCCCGGAGCGCGCGCGCGGACCTCATTATTCTCGATCTCATGCTTCCGGTGATGAACGGCTTCACGGTGCTGCAACGGCTTCGCGACGAGGGACGACACACACCGGTTCTCGTCATGACGGCACTCGGCACCGAGGAAGAGAAGCTACGCGGCTTCGGGCTCGGTGCGGACGACTACGTCGTAAAGCCCTGTGGACTTCTCGAGATTCTGGCGCGCGTTCGCGCGCTGCTCAAACGCGGCGGCGCCGGCGAGCCGCGGGCCGAAGTGAGCGTCGCGGATCTATCGATCGATTTCGCGGCGCGCACGGTGCAACGTGGCGGCGCACCGATCACGCTCCGTCCAAAGGAATTCGATCTCCTCGCCGCTCTGGTGCGCCACCGCGGTCGCGTCGTCTCACGCGCCGAGCTGTTGCGAGAAGTGTGGGGATATACCGCCGGTACGCAGAGCCGCACAGTCGAAACGCACCTCGCTGCGCTCCGCGAACGACTTGGCGACGACCCACAATCACCGCGCTACATCATCACCGTGCGTCGCGCCGGCTATCGGCTGGCCTGACTCACATCTCTCCAAACCCGTCGTCAAGGAGTTCCGATGCCTCCCACACTCGCGAACGGCAAGATCTGCTACCTGGAGATTCCCGCCGTCGACATCACTCGCTCCTCGGACTTCTATACCAAAGTGTTCGGATGGCAAACGAGAAAGCGGGGCGACGGGCGCCTCGCGTTCGACGACGGCACAGGCGAGGTGAGCGGCACATGGGTGACTGGTCGTCGACCGTCGACGGACGCTGGACTGCTGATCTACGTCATGGCTGACAGCGTCGCAAACGCCCTCGAAGCCGTCGTTGCGAACGGTGGCACGATCGTGCAGCCGATCGGCGTCGACGCGCCGGAGATTACGGCGCGCATACACGATCCTGCAGGAAACTTGATCGGATTATACCAACAACGGGCATGATACCTACGCCAACCGCGCGATTTGTTCTTATGAGCCTCTGACATTCGGCCACGAACGGAGCCGTAGACTCCCGATGTAGACATTTCTCATCGAGACTCGGCATGCGGCCCAAGTGGAGAATGTTGGTGGCTTGCGTTGGTGTGGCGTTCCATCCGACCGCGCTGGTCGCACAAGCCGATATCGTGCGCGGCCGCGTGATCGCGCCGGACAGTACGCCCGTTGCGCGTGCGACGATCACCGTGACGTCGCTGCGCGGCAACGTTTCGCGAACGACACGCACCGACAAGGACGGGCGATACACCGTCGCATTCCCGGGCAGCGACGGCGACTACTTCGTCAACGTCGCTGCTCTGGGATTCGCCAGCAAGCGATTCGAGGTCAAGCGCATTGCCGACCAAGAGATCCTCGTCGGCAACGCGCGGCTCTCCGTCGTCGTGCAGCAGCTCGATGCGTTCAAGATTGATGCGACCCGCCAGCGGATTCCTCGCGGCGACATGTTGCCAGACGTCGGAGGCAGCGAACGTTCGCCGAATTCCGCCGCGCTTTCCGCCGACCCGTTCGCTGACCTGGCCGCGCTGGCGGCTTCGTTGCCCGGCGTCCAACTCATTCCGAGCAACGACGGGCCCAACGGATTCTCCGTCCTCGGCCTGACCGCCGACCAAAACGTCACGACACTCAACGGGATGCCCTTCGCCGGCTCGAGCCTCCCGCGCGACGCCAATGTTTCGACATCGCTCATCACCACTCCCTACGACGTCTCACGCGGCAACTTCAGCGGCGGCATGTTCGCGATCCGCACCGAGCCAGGCTCCAACTACATCTCGCGACTCGGTGGATTGAACGTCGACGCGCCGCGGATGCAGCTCGCGGACCCGGTTGCGCGCTCGCTCGGTCAAGAGTATCGCGACCTGTCGGTGGGCGGTCGAGCGTCGGGACCGATTCAGTTCGACAAATCGTTTTACTCCATCGCGTATCAAGCTGGGCGTCGGTCGAGCGACATTCAGAGCTTGCTCAACACCGATCGCGTCGGTCTCGGCGCTGTCGGAGTAGCGGCCGACTCGGTGGACCGACTGTTGTCGATCCTCGGACGAGCTCGGGTGCCCACGACGGTCGACGGCGTTCCAGCCGCCCGCTACAACGACAACGCCTCCGTGTTTGGGACGCTCGACTTCGCGCCGGCGACCTCCACATCCGGCCAAGCGCTGAACCTCACGTTCAATGCCGCGTGGAATCGCGCGCAACCAGCCCTGGCGTCAGCCGGCGAGCTGCCGGCGCACAACGGGGAACGTGAGTCGTCGTTCGGCGTCGTTCAAGCGCGACAATCGGGCTACTACGGGTTCGGCATTCTCAGCGAAACCTCGGTCGGCCTCAGCCACCTGCGCGTGAGCGGCACTCCATTCGTCGATCTCCCAAACGCGACGGTGCGTGTCAACTCAACGCTCGTGGACGGATCGGTTGACGTTCGCGAGTTGGCGTTTGGCGGCAACGCCGATTTGAGCGCCAGCCAGCGAACGACGAGCGTGCAAGCCGCGAATCAATTGTCGTGGTTCAGCGAGAGCAACGCGCACCGGATCAAGCTCACGAGCGAGCTGCGTCGCGACCAATACACACAAGACATGACGCCGAATCGACTCGGCATGTTCAGCTACAGCTCGTTGGCCGACATCGAGGCAAGTCGACCAGCCATGTTCGCGCGCACGCTGGGATCGCAGGCGCGGCGCGAAGCGCAATATGTCGCCGGGCTGTCGCTCGGCGATTCATACAACCCTACGCAGAATCTCCAGCTGCAGTACGGCGTACGTTTCGATGGCAACGACTTCACATCGCGGCCGTCGTTCAATCCTGATGTCGAACGCGCGTTCAAAGTGCGCAACGACCGCGTTCCGAATTCCGTTTACGTGAGCCCGCGCATTGGGTTCTCATGGGCGCGTGGGGTGGCGCCGCAAGTCGCCGGCTTCGAGGGCGCGGCACGCGATCCACGCGCGATGATCCGCGGGGGTGTCGGAGTCTTTCAAAGCACGCCGAATGCCGCGCAGATCGGGGTCGCCATGGACAATACCGGTTTGCCAGGATCGGCACAGCAAATCGTCTGCGTGGGCCCGGCGACGCCGATTCCCGACTGGACGGCCTACGCCGAGGGCACGGATGCGATCCCGACGCGATGCGCCGACGGAAACGCGACGAGCGGGCTCGCCAGCTCGGCGCCGAACATCGCGCTGTTCGATCGCTCGTACGTCGCACCGCGATCGCTCCGCTCCAACCTTCAGTGGAGTGGTGCAACACTCGGCAACCGATTGCTCGCGACGATCGACGGCACCTACTCGTTGAATCTCAATCAGGCGAGTGTCTTCGACCTGAACCTCGACCCCACCGCGAAGTTCATGTTGAGCGACGACGGACGTCCGGTATTTGCGCAGCCGAGCGGAATCGTTGCGCCATCGGGTGCGATCGCGGCGGGCGAGGCGCGCATCGACCCGGCATTCGGGCGCGTGAGCGAGCTGCACTCCGACATGCGATCAGACGTGCGCCAGCTCACGCTCCAAATTCGTCCAACCGAATTCAACGGGCGCTATTCGTGGACGGTCGCGTACGTATACGCGAACGCGCGGGAGCAATTTCGCGGGTTCACGAGCGCAGGAGCGAGCCCGCTCGACGTCGAATGGTCGCGCTCGAGCTTCGATTCGCGACACCAGTTCGTGTACACGGTCAACTACAACGCGTTCGATGTCGTTCGCTTGAGCTGGTATGGGTCGCTGCGATCGGGAACGCCGTACACTCCGCTCGTTGCCGCGGACATCAACGGTGACGGAAATCCGAACGATCGAGCGTTCATCTACGATCCGGCCAAGACAGGCGACAGCCTGCTTGCCGCGGGCATGCGAAAACTACTCAGTAGCCACTCGAGCTCCGTGCGCCGCTGCCTCGATGCGCAGCTCGGTCGGATCGCGGCGCGAAATAGTTGCCAAGGGCCGTGGATCAGCACGTCGAACCTCACGCTCGCGCTCAATCCCGCGAGCGTGCACCTGCCGCAGCGCGCGACGGTGTCATTCCAGATTTCGAATCCACTCGGCGCCGCGGACTTTCTTCTCCACGGTGACGGTGGGCTGCATGGCTGGGGACAGCCGTTCATCCCCACGACTCAACTGCTCTTCGTGCGTGGCTTCGACTCGGCGAGACGCCGCTTTCTATATGAAGTGAATCAACGCTTCGGATCGGCCGCGGTCGCGCAAAGCCCGTCACGACTGCCCGTGACCCTCACCGCGATGTTTCGCCTTGACGTCGGGCCCACGCGCGAGCGCCAAGCGTTGACGTCGATGCTCGATCGCGGTCGAGTCATCCCCGGACAGCGAATGCCTGAACCGATCATCAAGGCACTGTACGGAACGAACGCGATCACCAATCCCATGGCCGTCATTCTTCGCCAGTCGGATACGCTCGCGCTCGCCCCACGGCAAGCCGATAGTCTCGCCGTTCTGAATCGGGCCTATGCAATCGCACTCGATTCGATCTGGTCGCCAGTCGCGAAGTATTTCGCGGCGCTGCCAGACCACTACGATCAAGACGCGGCGTATGAGCGATACCGCTTGGCGCGGGAAGCGACTATCGACGCGCTGAGCAAGCTGGCCCCCACGATCAAATCGCTGCTCACGACGGAGCAGTGGCGACGGCTGCCGTCCACGGTCGTGCCATACCTCGACACGCGCTACTTGGCGTCCGTCCGCTCGGGAACCGCCGGCACCGGCCTGAGCGCGCTGATGATGCCGAACGGCATGCCGCTTCCCGCGGGCGCCGACAATGCCGCATCCGCGGTCATCATGATGCATGGCGGAACGCCATGAGCCACGAGCATTCACATACTTACATGCGCACACTCTCTCTCATCGTTGGAACCGCCGCGAGCCTGCTCGGACAACAGTCGCCGCATGCTTTGCCGGCTCGACTCATTGCCGCACCCGAAGCAAAGAGCGCAGCGACGCTCGTGTCGCCGGTCGCCGTTCGCGAATTACCAGACGGGCGCACGCTCGTGAACGACACACGGCGGCGCCAGTTGCTGTTGTTCGATCGCGGCTTGACGGCAATGACGATCGTCGCCGACTCCGCCGGAGGACGCGCCAACTCGTATGGCGCCAGTCCCGGCGGAATCATTCCGTTCCTCGGCGACTCGACGCTGCTCGTCGACCCCGCCGGTCTCTCGATGTTCGTCGTCGACCCGTCGGGCAGGATCGCGCGCGTCGCATCCGTTCCTCGCTCGCAGGACGCCGCGGCACTTGGCAACAACACGACGTCATCGTCCGGACTCGACGCCAAAGGCCGGCTCGTCTACCGCGGCGTCAGTCGAGTGAAGCAAGTGGTGAACGGTGGTCTCACCATCGCCGAGTTCCCGGACAGTGTCGACGTCGAACGAGTCGATCTGGGGACCCGCAAAGTCGACACGGTCGGCTTCTATAAGATCCCGAAGACGAACATGATCATCACGCAGACCGAACACGGTGTGTCGATCGGCGCGGAGATCAATCCGGTGCAGACGGTCGATGATTGGGCGGTATTGGCTGACGGGTCGATCGCGATCGTGCGCGGTTTGGACTATCACGTCGACGTCGTGCATCCCGACGGCACGCTGAGGACGGCACCCAAGATCCCGTTCGAGTGGCGGCCGTTGACCGACGACGAGAAGGCGGTGGTGCTCGATTCGGCGAAACGCTCCGTCGATCGAATGATCGCAAATGGGGACGCGGCGCAGATGATGTCCATGCACGGCGGCGGTTCAGCACCGGCCGGCGGCCATGGCGGAGGAGGGGGAGTCACGTTCGGTTCGGGCGCCGGATCGAAGAACGCCGCGCCGACGATCAAGATGGTCGACCCAAGTGCGCTCCCGGACTATTGGCCGCCGTTCAGCCAAGGTGCGGCGAAAGCTGATGCCGACGGCAACCTGTGGCTGCACACATCGGCCGGGTCTGCGAATGTGGTCGGCGGCGCGATCTACGACGTCATCGATCGCAACGGCGTGCTCGTCGATCGCCTCCAGATCCCGCCGGGACGGCAAATCATCGGTTTTGGCAAGAACGGCGTCGTGTACATGTCGGCGCGCGACGGAGCAACGGCGTGGCTCGAGCGGACGCGCCGGTAAGCTAACTGAAAACTCGAATTCACATTCTCAGAGAGGCCTCGCATGCGTACACCCATCACTGCCGCCGTCCTCGGATTGATCTTCCTAGCGACCTCGGCCGACGCGCAATCATCGCCGAAAACCGGCGCTCCTAGCGTGGGAGCTGCGCCGAGCTTCATCGGCGATTGGGAGGGAGCCTACCAGACCGACCACGGGCCCAACGGGCCGATGTCTATGCGCATCTCGAGGGACAGTACGTGGCAAGCAACCGCCGAGGTGATCTCGGGGAGCCAGACAATTCCCACTCGCATCACCAACGTCTCAGTCGACGGCAATACGATCGCGTGGACGCAGGAGATTATGGGTATGTCCTGCAAAACGACCGCGGTTGTCGATGGCCGGGACCTGAAGGGCTCGACCGAATGTGAACACGGTTCGATGACGATCGCGCTGCGAAAGAAATAATTCGTGAAAGCATTGGCGCGTTGGAAGGAGTTGGTCGAGACGATACTGATCACGGCTCGGAATGTGGGACCGGATCCTCTTGGAGTTTGTTGCTGAGCTCGCTGGTTGGGGCTTGCACCAGCTCGATGGCACCAAGAGGCGTGACGCGTGTCACAGAACGCGTTGCTCACGCGAGGGAAATCCGCTGAGTCGCGCGGGTACTTCTTGCGTCAATCCGTGTCGTTGCGTATCCCTAAGCTGGTTCGCTGGCGGTGAACTACGGAACATCTCTTGCGCTCGCTGTCTGGGCCACAGCTGTGTTCCCTAGCCGCATACATGCCGTGATCTCAGTCGTCATTGCAGTCGTCGTCGGAGTCCTCTTGCTCGCGGTCGTCGTCACGACGATCGTTTTGATCGCGCAATGGCGATCGGAGCAGCGTGCTTCCGCGCGTCATTTTCCGCTGATCGTCCCGACGTACTCGGATACCAAGTGGCACCCCGAGCCCTTCGAAGCCGAAGTGCCGGTGACCAGGGCACCGCTTGTCGCCGACGTCGCTCCATCTGTCGGAACACGCGCCATCAACGGAACGGTTGCCGCCAGCAACGCCGACGCCGACGAACCAGCTCCCGCCGAAACGATCCGCTTCCAGCGACCGGCCGAACAGGTGCTCCAGTTACTGCCGGGGCGTCTCGAGGTGCTCGCCGGCGAGACACGCCATCGCGAGATTCGATTCGTCCGCGCACCGGGTCAGCTGCCCCAGTTGATCCTCGGCCGCGACGCCGCGGGTTCGCCGCAGCATGTCGCTCTGCAATCGAGCACTGTGAGCCGGCAACACGCGCGGCTCGCGTACACCAATGGACGCTGGGCGGTCGCGAATCTCTCGCAGACCAACCCGGTAATCGTGAACGATGAGGAGTTGTCGGACGCTGACAATGAGCGACCGCTGGTCGACGGAGACCGCATCGAGCTTGGCGAAGTTGTCCTCCGCTTCCACGCACACTGACCGGACCGGCAACAATGCAGCAGAGCGTCGACGTTTCTTGGCCGATCCACGCCCGTGAGCGCTGAGGGAATTCCCGCGGCACTCGAGGCGAACTATGAAATCCTCCGCGAGCTAGGGCGTGGAGGCACGGCGGTCGTATACCTTGCGCGTCATCGCTCCAGCGGCGCCGAAGTCGCGATCAAGCTCGTCCGCGCCAAGTACATCGAGGACGACGAGGCGCTCGCCCGGTTTGCACGCGAAGCCCGGTTTGTCGCGCAGCTCGACCACCCCAACATCGTGCCGATGCACGAGGTGCTCGACTTGGGCAGCGCCGGAATCGCGCTCGTCATGGGGCACATCTCCGGGCGCACGCTCAAACAAGTCATTCAGGAAGACAAACCGCTGCCAGCCGACCGCATCGAGCGCATCCTTCGCGACATCGCTGGCGCGCTCGGTGCCGCGCACGCGATGGGCATCGTGCATCGCGACGTCAAGCCGGAAAACATCTTCGTCGACGAAACCGGTCGCGCGCTGCTCGCGGACTTCGGGGTCGCGCGGTCGATGACCAGCGACACGCAGCTCACCATGACCGGCGTCGCTATCGGAACGCCGGCGTACATGGCGCCGGAACAGATCGACGGCGTCGAGCTGGATGGGCGCGGCGACATCTATAGTCTCGGCCTGGTCGCATGGCAGATGTTCACTGGCCTGCGACCGTGGGATGGTGAGAGCCTTTACGCGGTGCTCTATCATCAGAAGCACGAGTATCTGCCCGACGTTCGCGAGATGCGCGCTGACGTTCCCGATCGAATTGCCGACGTGATCGCCGTCGCGATCGAGAAGAACCGTGACGCGCGTTTCAAGGATGTCGACGAATTGATCGCCGCGCTCGACAATCCTGGTCCGTCGAAACGGTCGATCGTTCCGGTACCGGCGAGCTCAGAAACAGTCCGCGTGGTGCGTGTCTCGACGCCCGTGCGCGCCGAGTCCATCGAGCCCCTCGAGTCCGTGGAATCGGCGCAGCCGGCCGCCGATCCATTCGAGGCCTTGCTCGCCGAGCTCGCGAACGAGCCGGAGGTGCAACCACCGCCGCGCCGGCGCGCCATCTTCGCCGGAAGTGCGCTACTCGGCGTCGCCCTGCTGGCGGTGATCGCGAGCGCCATGCGCGCGCGGTCGAATGAGTCACGGTTTACTGACGCGTCGCCACCTGCAACGGCGTCCGGCGATGTGGTCAAACCGGCACCAACTACCCCAGCGGCCGTCGATACTACCAAGCAGCCCATCGTGACACGAGCCGCAGACACGACGCGCTCCGCACTGATCGCGAGGCCACGGGCCACCGTCGCGGCTGCCGACAATGCACCGGTGCGACAGGCCGCCCAGCCAGTGAAGTCGCCGACGACCGCGGCAGAAATCGCGGGTTCCACGAATTCCACACCAGCACCGACACCGGAGCCGACCGCGCCACGGGTCACCGCTTCGACCGGGCCGAGTGGAACGGCAACCACGCAGTCGGCACCACAGGCTGCGGCCACGCCGCCCGTTGTTTCTCCGCCAGCGTCCCAACCTTCCGCGCCGCCGCCGCTCGTGGCGCCCACGTCGCGCGTGAGCATCGTCGTCGGTGGTGTTCATAGTTGTCTCCTCGGATCGGACGGACGCGCGTTTTGTTGGGGCGGCAATGAACGGGGCCAGTTGGGTAACGCGGTCAACAGTCGAGTGTCGGCACCGGCTGCCGTCGGCGGCGACCTTCGCTTCACGAGCGTCGCCTCGGGTTTGTCGCACACCTGTGCGATCTCGCGTGGTGGTGCAGCTTGGTGTTGGGGCGACAACAGCCACGGCCAAATCGGAGACCGGTCCGATACGACGCGTTTCTCGCCTGTGCGCGTTGCCGACGGTCACACGTTCCGAATGCTTGCCGCGGGCGCGTCCAGCACATGCGGTCTCGACATGTCGGGCGCCGCGTGGTGCTGGGGCGAGAATTCACACGGCCAGTTGGGCGAGGGTGGACTCTCCGACCATGCGTCTCCAATGCCGGTCGGCACCACCAAGCACTACACGACGATCAGCATGGGTTGGAATTTCGTGTGCGCGCTCGAGGCCGGCGGACACGCATCCTGCTGGGGCGACAACAGTGCCGGCCAACTCGGCGACAACACCACTGTCGATCATCGGGTTCCGAGTCCGGTCCACACCGACATCGCATTTACCTCGATCACGGCGGGTAGCGCACACGCGTGCGGACTGACCGGTCAAGGCGACGCATACTGCTGGGGACGAAACACCAACGGCCAACTTGGCGATGGGACGACGACGGATCGCGAGACGCCGATGAAGGTGAAAGGCGGCCTGCGGTTCGTCGCGATCGCTGCGGGCGCGGTGCACACCTGTGCGATTGCCGTCGGCGGCGACGCGTATTGCTGGGGACGGAATACCTACGGGCAGCTTGGCGACGGCAGCACGACCGATCGCGTCGAGCCTGTCCGGGTCGCGGGGACGCACGCGTTCGCGTCGGTTCGCGCGTTTGGCTCGCACACATGCGGCGCGACGATCTCAGGCGAAGCGTTCTGTTGGGGATACAACTCGGATGGACAACTGGGTGACGGGTCACGGGCGCATCGGACGCGACCAGTCTATGTCGAGCCACCGGCGGGCGTATGAGCGACAACTTAGAGATTACGAATCATCGCGTGCGCCGCGGGCGCTGGATGATGCTTGGCGCCGCGGCTCTCATGACGCTGTCGTGCAGCAGCTCGACCGATACCGATCCCGGTTCCGGTGAGAACGTGGCGGCGGTCATCGTCACGCCGCCGTCCTCGACCATCGCCGTCGGAGCGCAGCTTCCGCTCCAGGCGCAGGTGCAGGATGCCACGGGCAAACTGCTCCCGGACGCGTCCGTCGTTTGGTCGGTGAAGGATTCGGCGATCGCGAGCGTATCGCCCGCCGGCGTCGTGACTGCGCGCGCCGTCGGTTCCACGCAAGTCGCCGCGAGCGCGAACGGCAAGTCCGGTATCGCCGCGATCACGGTGAACAAGACGCCGGTTGCCAGCGTCGTGGTTCGACCAACGCACGTCGACGCGGTTGCGGGCAGCACGACGCAGATGTCTGGCATCGCCTACGACGCGGGACAGAATCCACTCTCCGATCGAGCCATCATTTGGACGACGAGCAACGCGAGCGTCGCGACGGTTGACGCCTCTGGCATGATGACCGCCGTCGGCCCCGGAACGGCGACCGTTACCGCAACGAGTGAAGGGAAGAGCGACGCCGCGACTGTCAGCGTGACGCAGGGTCCCGCGGCCAGCATTGCCGTCACACCCGATGCCGTTTCGATGGTCGTAGGACAAACGACGCAACTCGCCGCCACGACGCGCGACGCAACAGGAGCGGTCGTGACGGGCACGCCGGTTGTTTGGTCGAGCTCGAATACCGGAGTCGCGACCGTCGGTTCGGATGGCGTCGTCACGGCGATTGGAGTCGGCACCGCGACCATTACCGCTACGAGCGTGGGGCATAGCGCAACCGCGACCATCACGGTTTCTACGACGGCCGTTGGAAGTGTCGCCATACTGCCAACGACGTTATCACTTGCACCCAATGCATCCGCCAACCTTGCGGTCACGGTGAAAGACGTGAACGGCGCGACGGTCACGAATCGCGTCGTCACGTTCAGCTCGAGCAACGTTCAGGTGGCGACGGTCACCGCCGCCGGCGTGGTGACCGGCGTTACGCAGGGAACTGCAACGATCACGGCAACGAGCGAGAACGTCAGTGCGACCGCGACGGTGACCGTGACGCCGGTGCCCGTTGGCAGCGTTGCGGTTACACCCACGACTGCCGGCGTTACTGTGGGACAAACCACGTCGCTGACGGTGACGGTGAAAGACGCGAATGGTGTCACCGTGCTCGATCGCGCCGTGGCTTGGTCGTCGAGCAATACAGCCACCGCCACTGTTTCATCGACCGGCGTGGTTACCGGTGTGGCTTCCGGCACAGCGATCATCACCGCGACGAGCGAGAGTAAGAGCGGCAGCTCGACCGTGACCGTCACCAACATCCCGGTCGCGAGCGTCGCCGTCGCGCCGACGACGGTGAGCGTCATCGCCGGCAAGACGGCGACGCTCGCGGCGACCGTGAAAGACGTGAATGGAACCGTCGTCACCGATCGCACCGTTTCGTGGACGTCGAGCAACACTGGCGCGGCGACCGTCTCGAGTGCCGGTGTCGTGACGGGCGTTGCGCCGGGCACCGCGACGATCACCGCGACAAGTGAGGGCAAGTCCGGCACGGCGTCGGTGACTGTGACGCCCGCGCCCGTCGCCACGGTCACCGTCGCGCCAAATCCCGCCACGATCATCGTCGGTCAGACAGGCACGCTCGCGCCGACAGTGACGGACGTGAACGGAACCGTGGTGACCGACCGCGTCGTGACCTGGTCGTCGAGCAACACCGCGGTAGCGACGGTCTCCAGTGCCGGTGTCGTGACTGGCGTGACCATTGGTTCGGCGACAATCACGGCGACGAGCGAAGGCAAATCAGGAACCGCTGCCGTTGTCATCGCTCCAATCCCCGTCGGAACAGTCGCCGTTTCACCGACGACGGCAAGCGTCGTTCAGGGAAGGACAACGCAGCTTTCTGTGACGGTGAAGGACCTGAATGGCACCGTTGTCACGAATCGTGTGGTCACGTGGAGCTCGAGCAACACCGCGGCGGCAACCGTCTCGAGCACGGGCCTCGTAACGGGTGTGGCGGCAGGGTCCGCGACGATCACCGCGACGAGCGAGGGCAAATCGGGTACGGCTTCCGTGACGGTGACCGCTGTCCCGGTCGGCAGCGTCACAGTGTCTCCAAACCCGGCGAGCGTCATCAGCCAACAGACAACGACGCTGACACCTACCGTGAAAGATCAGAACGGAACGGTCGTCACCGATCGCGTCGTCACGTGGTCGTCGAGCAATACTTCCATCGCGACTGTGTCGTCGACAGGCGTAGTCACCGGCGGAACGCCGGGTACGACTACGATCACGGCGACGAGCGAAGGAAAATCCGGATCGGCCACTGTGAATGTCCTTGTTACGCCGGTTGGCAGCGTTGCCGTCTCGCCGTCCACCGCCAGCATTCCGACTGCAGGCAGCACGACGTTCACCGCGATCGTGAAGGATGTCAACGGGAACGTGGTCACCAATCGCGTCGTGACCTGGAGCTCGAGCAACGTGCTCGTTGCCACCGTGAGCCCGGCCTCAGGTTCCGTTTTTGGACTGATACCGGGGACGGCGACCATCACCGCGACGAGTGAAGGAGTATCCGGGTCTGGAACGGTGACGGTTACGCTCATTCCCGTCGGCACCGTGACTGTCGCTCCGCCGACGGCGAGCGTCGCGAGCGGTTCCACGGCGACGTTCACGGCAACCGTAAAGGATGCGAATGGCACAACGGTTACCAACCGCACCGTCACGTGGACATCGAGCAACACCGCGGTTGCCACGGTGTCATCGTCGGGTGTCGCGACGGCGTTGGACGTTGGAACCACGACGATCACCGCGACGAGCGAAGGCAAGTCGGGTAGCGCGACGTTGACGGTCACTCACGGACCGCTCGCAACCGTTCAAGTCTCGCCGCCTTCCGCATCCATCAGCGTGAACGGCACCGTCCAGCTCACCGCGACCGGCATGGATGCTGACGGAAACACAATTAGCGGTCTGACCTTCACATGGCAGTCGAGTGAAGGTCCTGTCGCAAGCGTGAACTCGAACGGGCTCGTGACCGGCAAGAAGGCCGGCTCCGTCACGATCACCGCGACGTCGGGCACCAAGAGTGGAACGTCATCGATCACGGTGACGCGGTAAATGCACGAACGCGCGCTCGTTGCAGTTGTCCTGCTGCTCTGTCCGTCGATCTCGAGTGCGCAGAGCGGTGCGGTGCCGAAGGACATGCTCAAACGCTCCGCGCTCGTCGCGACGACGCGCGGTACGTGTGCGCCGGCGTCCGCTCCACGCGCGCCAACCAACGACCAGCGCCGCCAAGCACGTGATCTCGCCGAGCGTGGGCAGCAGGCCGCGATCATCGGCGACAGCCTCTCGGCGCGGGATCAGCTTCGTCAAGCCGCGCAGCTCGATCCGACGGACCCGGATCTCGCATATCGCCTCGCGCGAGCCGATGAAATGTCCGGTGCGGCCGACGATGCGGCAAAGGAGTATTGTCGCTTCATCGCACTCGCTCCCGCGGCGCCGGAGGCTGCTGAAGCGAGGGAGAAGGTTGCATCGCTCGCGCGTCCGGCGTTGAACGGACAAGCTGTAGCTGCTGAAGCGACCTTTCGTGCCGGAATCACCGCGTACGAGCGTGGGCAGATGACGCAGGCCGAGGCCGCGTTCAACGCCGCGATCAAGAACCAACCCACCTGGGCCGACGCGTACTACGATCGCGCGCTGGTGTTGGTCCAGCGCGGCCAACGTGACGCGGCAATACGTGATTTCGAGCAGTATCTCCGACTCAAGCCGGAGGCCGACGATCGCGTGCTGGTTGTGGCGCGCATCGATAACCTCCGTCGGCGTACGGTGTCGCCCGTGAATGCATTGGCGCTGGGGATCGTGATACCAGGTGCGGGGCAGTTTTATACTGGTCGTCCGGTCCGCGGACTGGTGTCCTTGATTGCGGCGGGCGGGGCGCTGGCATTTGGAATCCAGCAACGCACGAGGATGGTGACGGTGCAGCAGTCAGCCACCGATCCGTTCGGTAACCGATACACTTTTACGACCACTCGGCCAAAGACCGATCGCCCCAATCTCGTGCCTGGGGTAGCGGCCGCTGGCGCTATCGCGGTGGGCAGCGCAATCGAAGCTTATCTATTTGCTCATCACGCGCGCGATGGGGGACGGCGGGTCGCGCTGTCGGTGACACCGAGCGGAGCTGCGGTCGCGGTGGGTTTGACCGTGTCTAGGTGATTGGGGACCCAGGCAGGCCCCAGGCCAACTGATTTCGTTGCGTTTTGCGACGTAATTCGTTATCTTCAAAGAAGCAACGGAACGCGGCGAAAACGCGGTCCACATTTCAGGAATAAGCAGGGCCCTGACATTGCTCAGGGCCTTTTTTGTTCTGGTTGCTGCGAGGCCAGCCGAGTTCGCTGGCGGTATGAAGTGAGCCCATCGTGAGGGCGCTGATCACGAATACACAGGTTGGTCGGTCAGTACGGCATTTCCGGACTCCGACACGCCAAACAAACACCTAGGAGCTCCACAATGCGTACGACCGGCACGGTAAAGTGGTTCAACGATGCGAAGGGCTTTGGTTTCATCACGCCAGAGGGTGGCCAGAAGGATTGCTTCGTTCATCATTCGGCGATCCAGGGCAACGGCTACAAGTCCCTCGCCGAAGGCGAGCGCGTCGAGTTCGACATCGTGCAGGGCCAGAAGGGCCCGGCCGCTGAGAACGTCACCAAGCTCTAAGAGCTGACGAGCCATTGGCCGAGCGACCTTCGCTCAAACATGTGCCCCGCTCGACAGGTGGTCGGGCGGGGCATTGTCATTTCTGTCAAAAAAGTATGCTCGCCGCGCAACGCCCCACCGTCGGCGAATGAGGAGATTTGAATGAGAGTCGTACCTGAACGCATCGACATGACGTGGATCGGTACGTTGACCGATGAAGACCTGATTGCGATCGAAGCACGACTGCACGCCCGGTTCTCGGTACTCGAGCGCCGCGAAAAGAAATTGCATGGCCAAAAATACCAACTCTTCCGGAGCCCACCGGACGTCATGGATGCGTGGGACCGCTGGAGCCGCGTGAACACCGCGACGCGAGGACGTTCGCTCAACCCTCGGAGGCCGCGATGACGACTGTTCCAATCGAGCGCCCGGACGCAACAGCATCAGCGCCGGCGCGGAACGAGTGGCGCGCCATAGTGAGCCGATACCAACAGTCGGACGTCGGGCGTTCGGTCATGCAAATGGTCACGACGCTGGTTCCCCTCGTCGCCATGTTCTTCGTGATGTATCAGTCGCTCACGCTGCCGTACTGGACGACGCTGCTGCTCGCGTTGCCGACTGCCGGCTTACTCGTGCGCACGTTTATCATCATGCACGATTGCTCGCACGGATCATTCACCCCGTCGCGACGTGCCAACGATCTGATTGGCTGGATCACCGGCGTGCTCACGCTCACGGCGTACAGCCAGTGGCGACACTCGCACGCGCTTCACCACGCGTCGTCGGGCGATCTCGACCGCCGCGGCCACGGCGACGTCGACACGTTGACGGTCAGCGAATACCTGGCGCTGCCGCGTTGGGGACGCATCAAGTATCGCATCGTCCGAAACCCGTTCATCCTGTTCGGCATCGGCCCGATTCACTTCATGATCGACAATCGCATTCCGCCCAAGGGCAGTCGGTTGAGCGGGCGTGAAGCGGCCAGCGTATGGTCGACGAACCTCGGCATCGTCGCGATCGTCGCGGCGCTGTCGTTGTGGATCGGTTTCAAGGCGGTGTTCCTCGTGTACTTCCCGGCGATGTACATCGCCGCGGCCGCTGGAATCTGGCTCTTCTACGTGCAGCATCAGTTCGAGGGCACGTACTGGAAGGATCACGGCGAGTGGGATTACGCGACCGCGGCAATTCGCGGCAGCTCGTACTTCAAGCTTCCCGCCGTTCTCCAGTGGTTCACGGGCAACATCGGCTTGCACCACATCCATCACCTCGGCCCACGCATCCCGAACTACAAGCTGCAGCGCTGCCACGAGGAAAACCCGATGTTCCACGAGGTCACCGTGCTCACGATCGGCCAAAGCTTTCGCACACTGCGACTGTCGCTGTGGGACGAGACCACTGAGCAGCTGGTTGGCTTTCGAGATCTGAAACGGGTCTCAGCGCCGGCCTGAATCGATTCGCCGACTAAAGCTGCTCGTTGGTTCGGTGCGCCGAGGGTGCCACGGACTCGATGAAACGGCACGGAATAACAGCAACAGAAAAGACAACCGAAAAGAAATGACGGCGGGACCGTGGTGGATTGCGCGGCGGAGAGACCTCTCCGCCGCGCAATTTCATCAGCAGGTCATTCCGTGCCGTTCCGTCGAGCTCCGTGGATTCCGCGGCAAATGCGTAGAACGTGTCCACAAGTACAATCCCGAGGCGGGCGCGATTTCCCTCGCTCAGGAGGTTAGCGAAGAGACAATGAGCGCGATCGCCGCGCCGCTCATCAACAACGCGGACAAGGCGCCGAGCACATTCAGACCGCGACCGTTGCGATGCGCACCCATCACCCTCTCGTTGTTGCACACCACGAGAATGATCAGAATGAGCGGCGGCGCCAGAAGGCCATTGATCACGGCCGACCAGATCAGCAGTCGAATCGCGTTTACGTGCGCGAAGCTCAGCGCCATGCCGGCCAACATCGCCACCGCGATCACTCCATAGAACTGTCGCGCCGTATGGATCTTCTCGTCGAGTCCCGCTCGCCACGCCGCGGCCTCCGCGACAGCGTAGGCCGCTGAGCCGGCGAGTACGGGAATGCCGAGCATTCCAGTGCCGACGAGCCCTGCGGTGAAAAGCAGCGAGGCTCCGCGTCCAGCCAGCGGTCGCAGCGCCGCCGCTGCCTGATCAGCCGTCTGCACGTCGGTGATGCCCGCGCCGTGCAGCGTCGCGGCCGCTGTCAGGATGATGAAGTACATGATCGCGTTCGAAAACAGCATGCCGGCGTTTACGTCGCGAGTCGCGGAGCGCAACTCCCGCTGCACTGCCCGCTGCCGCCGGCCAATCAAACGCTGACGCCAAAAGGCGTCATGCTCAGCGCTCTGCGCGGCCTGCCAGAAGAATAGATACGGCGAGATCGTCGTGCCGAGGATCGCGACGAGCGTCAGGAGAAATTCTCTCGAGCGGCCGATACGCGGAATCAACGTTCCCGAAAGCACCGCGCCCCAATCCGGATGCGCGAGGAAGCCGGCGAGCACGTAGCTGAACAGCGCGAGCGTCAACCACTTGAGTACACGCGTCATTCGCTCATACGACGCAAGCACCAGCAATCCCAGAATCAGAATCGCCGCGACGGGGATGAACCATGTCGCGCGGATTCCCGTAAGCAGGCTCGCGGCGGCCGCCATGCCCGCCAAGTCGGCCGCGATGTTCACCGTGTTGCCGACCAGCAGCATCGCGCACGCGAGCCACAGCAACCATCGCGGGTAGTGCTCGCGAAGCACCGTCGCCAAACCGCTGCGTGCAACGATCCCAATCCTGGCACACATGAGCTGCACCGAAGCCATCAACGGCAGCGTAATGAGTGCGATCCACAACGTCCCGTACCCAAACGCAGCGCCCGCTTGCGAGTACGTGGCAATGCCTGACGGGTCGTCGTCTGCGGCGCCTGTGATCAGTCCCGGGCCAAGCTCATGCACTCGCGAAAGCACACGCTGTCGCCGCGTGTCGGCGCGTGGGCGGTAGGGGCGTGGCGACCCGCGGCGGTCCGACGCGGCGGGTGGTGGATTGGTCAGCGGCGGAGCAATCGGCAGGTCGTCCGCGGGCGGCTCGGAGATCGGCTCCATATATCTCGGAAATGGCACAAGGTGAGCCATCCTGACCGAGTTGTCTCTGCCGAGCCGGCTCGGGACGCTTGCGAGGGCACGCCCCGTCGCACATGTTGGCCGCCCAGCCTCTAACCGGCTCCTAACTACCAATGGCGACGCAACTTCTCCAACTCAAGTATCCCGAAATCCGCAATTATCTCGGCGGATCGTTCGTCGACGCGCATCTTCCGACGCTCGACGTCTACGACCCATCGCTCGGCAGCGTGATCTCGCGCGTTCCATTGTCGGGCGCGGAGGAAGTGGACGTGGCAGTGCAGCATGCGGCAAAGGCGCTTCCCGTTTGGTCCCGCATGCCGATCAAAGAGCGCGTTCAAGTCTTTTTTCGATACAAGGCGCTGCTCGAGCAGAACATCGACGAGTTGGCCGCGCTCGTCACCGAAGAGAACGGCAAGATCGCGACGGAGGCTCGCGCCGAAGTTGTGAAGTCGGCCGAGTTGTCGGAGTTCGCGTGTTCGCTGCCGCAGATAGCGCAGGGCGAGGTGCTCGAGGTGAGTCGGGGCGTCGAGTGTCGCGTCGAACGATTCCCCGTCGGCATCGTTGCGTCGATCACACCGTTCAACTTTCCGAACATGGTGCCGAACTGGTCGATCCCCAACGCGGTCGCACTCGGCAACTGTATGATTCTGAAGCCGTCGGAGCTGGTTCCGCTGAGCGCGGGGCGCATCGCCGAGTTGCTCAAGGAGGCGGGTTTGCCCGACGGAGTGTTCCAAGTCGTGCACGGCGGACGCGACGTCGTCGAAGCCATCTGCGATCACCCGAATATTTCGGCGGTCAGCTTTGTCGGCTCGACGAAGATCGCGAAGGTCGTGTACCGTCGAGCCACGTCGAACTTGAAGCGTTGCCTCGCGCTCGGCGGCGCGAAGAACCATTTGATCGTGATGCCTGATGCCGATCCAGAGATGACGTCGAGCAACGTCGTGGCGTCGATGTCGGGCTGCGCCGGTCAACGATGCATGGCGGCGTCAGTGATGATGGCGGTGGCGAAGACGGATCACATCATTGAGCGTATGGTCGAGCAAGCGCGACGCATGACGCTGGGGCGCGATCTTGGTCCGGTGATTTCGGCTGAGGCGAAGGCGCGCATCACGCGCTACATCAATGAAGCTGAAGCAGCCGGCGCCAAGGTGCTGGTCGACGGACGCGACGTGCGCGTGCCCGGTCGCGAAGACGGATACTTCGTCGGTCCAACGATCATCGATCATGTCACGCCGGACATGGCGATCGCACAGGAAGAAGTGTTCGGTCCCGTGTTGGTGATCATCCGTGCGAAAGACGTCGACGAAGCGCTGCGGGTCGAGAACGCGTCGCCGTACG
>JAICYT010000009.1 GCA_025934075.1 Gemmatimonadaceae bacterium | reverse complement strand
AGCTTGTCCGCGATTGCCGTCCATCCATGGAGATGACTGGTACGCGCCTCTTCTCGGGCGAGACCTTCGTGTCTCAGCACGACTTCGGTTTCTCCGCCGCGCTCGACGAAGTCGATCGTCACAGTGCTGACGCCGGCATCGGTACCGGTCTCCCATTGCCAGGAATAGGTCAAGCGTCGCGGCGGATCGACTTCACGATATGTTCCGACGACACGGTGCTCCTCGCCCGATGGCGCCGCCATGTGGATGCGATATCGGCCACCGACCCGCAAATCGACCTCGGCGAGAGAGACCGTCATCGGACCGGGCGCATGCCAACGCTTTAGCGCTTCAGGCTTCGTCCACGCCTCGAAGACGCGTTGCCGCGGCGCGCGGATGACGCGGCGGACTTCGACGACGGTGTTCGGCGGGATGACGGTGTCGGGCATGTGCTCTCCGGAGTTTCGAGGTAAGTGGCCAGCTGATCGAGCTCCGATTGCCAGAATCGTCGGTAGCGTTCGATCCATTCGAGTGCTCCGCGCATCGGTGCGGGGGTGATCGTGGCGCGGCGCACGCGCCCATGGCGCTCTACGGTCGCGAGTCCTGCACGTTGCAGCACCCGGAGGTGCTTCGACACCGCGGGAAGCGACATGTCGAAGCGAGCCGCAAGCTCGCTGATGCTACGCTCGCCGGCGGCGAGGCGTGCCAGGATTTCTCGGCGAGTGGGATCGGACAGCGCGGCGAATGTCGCGTCGAGCGTGGCTGATCGGTAAACCATATGGTTTAGTATCGCGACCGCCTCGACTTCTGTCAACGAGGTGGGAGCGAAGCCTCACAGTCCCTAGTTGTCCGGACAGATTCCGTCACTGCTCATGCGTCACGGCGCAGTCGTTCGCGTAGCGTGGAGGAGGCGTTGCCGCATGAGACGGATGCGCGCCGAAAGGTCACTGCGGTCGACTTCGTGTTCCTCGTCCAGCACCGACCGATAGGCGGTCGCAATGCTGCCGCGACTGAGCATTCCCAACAAACGTCCCGGCTCGTTCCGATCCACGACAGGAAGCCGGCCCACGCTCGCGCGAAGCATGAGATTGAGCGCGTCCTCGAGTTGGTCGTCGGGATACGCGACAACCGGCGACGCCGTCCCGATCTCGAGCATCGTGCGCTCGTCCTCTTCGTCATCATTCAGTGCTTGGAGGAGATCTGCTCTCGTAAGAATGCCGACGAGGGCACCCTTGTCATCGACGAGCGGCCACGAATGCCGGCGGCCAAAGACGGGGTCCTGCAGCACGAGGCGCCGCACGATGTCGGCACCGCAAATGTCGGCCGGAATCGTTGGCACGTCGCGCTCCATCACATCCGCGACGCGGAACCGTGACAGCGGACTCACCGAGTATTCTCGCACGACGTGATATCCTCGCCGCGCCACCTTTTCCGTGAGAATGGATCGCTTCATCAATAACACGGTGACGGCGTGCGCGGCCACACACCCGACGAGCAGACCCGGAAGAAGCTCGACGTCGTGCGTCAGCTCGAGCAGAAACGCGATGGCGGTCAGCGGCGAGCGCATCGTACCTCCCATCATCGCCGCCATGCTGATCATGGCCCAGAGCGCGGGGTCACCGATGTGGATCCAACGCGCCTCGATGGCGCCGAGCGCGCCGCCCATGATCAACAGCGGCGCGAGAACGCCTCCCGACGTTCCTGAGCCCAGTGCGACGCTCCAGATGACGGCTTTCGTCACCAGAAGCCCGAGCACGAACGCGCCGATCAGGTGGCCGCCCAAGAGATCGCGAATAGTGTCGTATCCAACGCCGAGCGCGCGGGGCTGAAGCAGTCCGCCAAGCCCGACAACTGCTCCGCCAATGACTGGCCACCACATGTAATGCATCGGCAGCTTCGCAAAAATATCTTCGGCGCCGTACACGAGCGCGGTGAGCAGAGCCGATCCAAGGCCCGCCGCAATGCCGACCAGCAGCGCGACACCGAGCTCCGACGCGTTGAGGACATCGTGCGAGGCAACGGGAAAGATCGGCCCGGCTCCGAGCAGTGGAGTGCGCAGCAGATATGCAACGACGCATGCGGCGGCGACCGGCACGAAGCTGCGCGGCTTCCATTCGAACAACAGCAGCTCGACGGCGATGAGGAGCGCGGCAACGGGCGTCGCGAAGATGGCCGACATTCCCGCGGACGCACCTGCAACGAGAAGCGTCTTTCGCTCGGCGGGCGACATGTGGAACGCTTGGGCGAACAGCGAGCCGAACGCGCCGCCCGTCATGATGATTGGTCCTTCAGCGCCGAATGGCCCGCCGGTCCCGATCGCGATCGCCGAAGACACCGGCTTGAGAATCGCTACTTTCGCATCCATCCGGCTTCGCCCGATGAGAATCGCTTCCATGGCTTCCGGAATCCCGTGGCCGCGAATGCGCTCAGATCCGTAGCGAGCCATGAGTCCAACGATCAGGCCGCCCACCATCGGGATGAGCACGGCCCACCAACCGAGCGTATTCGCCGCCGGCGAGACGAGGCTGGACGAAAAACGATGGTAGTAGACGAGGTTGGTGATCGTACCGATGAGCCAGACGAGCGCGTAGGCGACGAAAGCGCTCATTGCGCCGATGATCACCGCCATTGCAGTGAGCGGGATCAGGCGCGTATCGGTCGTGAAGTCGCGCAGGTCGCGTCGAGCGGGAAGGGCTTCAGTGGATTGCATCGTTCGTTATGAGATTGCGGAGCGATCGCGGACAGACTCTTCCGGTGTAGTGTAATACATGGCCGCCCATTCGACACAGGTCGTCGCTCATGCCACTGATTGGCGCACGTCCGGTGGACGCTCGGCGTTGGCGGCGCACTCGATTGCGATCGTCGAAACTGCAAAGTTGCGCGCGCCCATTCCTTCGCCGGTGATCGGGTTGAAGTATTCTCGAAATCCCGATTGTCTGATGAGCGCGATCGTTCGGTCGGCCAAATGCGCGCTTTCCGCCTCGAAGCCGAGGCGCAGCAGGCCGCGCAGAATGAACCACGTCGAAAAGAGCCAGGTCGGACCGCGCCAATAGCGCTCGATCCACAAGTATCTGTCGCTGCCCGGGACGAAGCTCGGTTCGGATGCCGCGGTGCTCGGGACAGGGTAGTCGAGCCAGAAAGACCGAGGATTTAGAAGATGCTCATTCACGATTCGATAGCCGATCTCGCTCGGTAGGCGGTCGAGGGCGAGCGGCGACAGGCTTGCCCAGGTGCTCACGCGAAGCGGCTTGCCCATGGGACCTTCGGCAAAGAAAATCCCCGCCTGCCGATCATATAGGCGCCGCACAAGTGCCGACGTGAGCGCCTCCGCGCGAGTCGCGGCGCCTGTGTGTCCCAGACGGGCCAATCCTTCCCAGCCGAGTATCCACGCGGTGTTCACGAGAACGTCGGTTGCGTGGAACCCACCATCTGCAACGACCCGCCGATAATTGAAGCCGCGACGCCGGTTGAATGCCTGCAGCGCGAGGAAGCCGACCTTGGGATGGCTACGTCGGCCGAGCGGCCGGTCATACGTGGGTGTGGCATCGAGGCCGGTTTCGTCCGGCTGCAGAATGCCGAGCAATCCGTCGGCGTCTGCGCGCTCGCGGTCGAGAAACTCGTGGAACCGTTGAACGATCGCGCGGCCCTCGTCGGCGAAGCTCGCATCGCCCGATCGCTCGGCAACCTCCGCCCATGCCCAGCCGAGCAGTGGAGGTTGAATCGTGGCCGTTTGAAACGCGCGCCGATTCAGAAGATTGTATGTGAAGGCGCGGGAAGGACGGGCGGGCCGCTGCCAGAAGGTCGTGTGTCCGATCATGCCGGACGGTTGCTGAGTCGCACCGAGGGTGCGAAGCTCGCGCATGGCGCGCCTGGGATCGAGGCGACTCCACGCTAGTGAATGAAAGCACGAATCCCAGAAGAACTGGTCTGGATATTTCAGAGCATCGGGGCAGGTGTAGCCGAAGACGAGTCCGCCTGCGGTTTGGCCTTCACGCCAGTTGTGCTCGAGGAGTCTCCTCGCGCCCATCAATACGTCGGAATACGATTTCACCGATCTGAAATGCGGGTTCGTTATTGCGTTTGTGCTGCCGAGTCGAGGAGGGCACAAGTTGCGCCGCGGCGATTGGGAGCGCCCGAGCTGTCAGCGGCGGGACCGCGTTGTGGCGTTTCAATCGCCTGATCGGCCGGGTTTTTGCGGCGAGGTCCGTGCCGTGGTGCGCCACTGATCGCTGTGTGCGCTATTAGACAGATATAAATTATGACAAGCACATGGGTGCGGTGGGATTACGGCGGTAAGCCGTCATCTGCGCGCGTCGAGTCGCTTGATGCGGCAAGGGGCGTCATTCCTCTGACGGCAAGTGCCCCGTGAATTGGCCGTTGGCGATCCTCACCGGCGCCGGTCCCGTTGCGTCGGCGCAAGCCAAACTCGGGTGGTGGCTGCTTGTGGTCTCCGTGGTCGTCGTCGTTGTCGTGACGGTGTTGGTGCTCGCAGGCGGTTTTCGCCGACATTCGAACGAAACATCCATGGTGGAACGCGAGGGCGCGGGCGTTCGGTGGGTCGTCGTTGGGGGAATGATCGTTCCCGCGATCGTCCTCACGTTGACGTTCGCGTTCACGATCGCGACCGAGAATGCCACGGCAGCCCCGCCGAAGGTTGCGGGGATGACGGTCGATGTCATCGGCCATCGTTGGTGGTGGGAGGTTCGATACGCCGGCGGCGGGTCGGCGCCTACGGTCATCACCGCGAATGAAATCCACGTGCCGGTCGGTATCCCGGTGCGACTCGAGTTGACCAGCGCTGACGTGATTCACAGTTTCTGGATTCCGCGACTGGCCGGCAAGACCGACGTGGTTCCGGGACAGCGGAACGTCGCGTGGATTCAGGCGGACAAGCCCGGTATCTACCGCGGTGCGTGCGCCGAGTACTGTGGGCTTCAACACTCGAACATGGCGGCATTCGTGGTGGCTGAGTCGCCGGCGCAATTCGAGCAATGGACGAACGCGCAGCGCGACACGGTTCGTGCACCGAGCGATAGTGACGCCGCGCGCGGCCTCGTCGTGTTTCAAAAATCGTCATGCATGGCCTGTCATACGATCCGCGGTACATCCGCTGTCGGGCGCATCGGTCCGGATCTGACGCATCTCGTGAGCCGCATGACGATCGCAGCGGGTTCGTTAGAGAATACGCGCGGCAACCTGGCCGGTTGGATCGCCAATCCGCAGAGCATCAAGCCGGGGAATGACATGCCGACGACGCCACTGCGTGGCAGCGAGCTGCAGGCCCTCGTCGCCTATCTCGAGACGCTGAAATAGATGAGTCGCTCCACTCGGCATTTGTGGCGGTTGTGATGCGGCAACGTGCGGGGCGCGCATGCAGACTCGCGGCGATCCGATTATCCGCGATGCTCTTCGTGTTCGCGCTCACTTCGGGGTGTCGCGAAGCGTCGGGCGGTGAAGAGCACGTGGCTGTCGCGGGCGGCGATCCTGATCGCGGCAGAACGGCGATCGCTA
Source organism: Gemmatimonadaceae bacterium (assembly GCA_025934075.1). GTDB lineage: Bacteria > Gemmatimonadota > Gemmatimonadetes > Gemmatimonadales > Gemmatimonadaceae > JAQBQB01. The sequence continues at coordinate 32,224 of JAICYT010000009.1, read as the reverse complement.
CGTTCGGCTGCGGATCCTGTCACACGATTCCGGGAATCGCTACGGCGAAAGGAACGGCGGGTCCGCCGTTGTTCTTCTGGAGCAAGCGAACGTTCATCGCCGGTGAGGTTCCAAACACGCCGGACTTTCTCGTTCGCTGGATCGAAGTTCCTCAGGCGATCGAGCCTGGCACGGCGATGCCAAATCTCGGTGTGCCCGAGGGTGATGCGCGCGACATCGCGGCGTACCTGTATACGCTTCGCTGATCGGTTCGCTCGTGTCTTGATTCATACAGTGAATCCTGTGCTTCCAACTGGTGGCTGATTCGCGCATCTCTGGTATGGTGGTTGCAATATATTGGTTCCCACGGAACACATCAGTTGAAAGGTATTTTCAGGAAGGTGGACCATGACACACGCAGTTCATCCACAACAATTCCATCCACACGCTCACTCGAACGGAGCAAGATTCCCGAGCGCCCTGAATTTCATCGCCGGCATCTATCTCTTGATTTCGGCGTGGATCGGTGGGGTCAATGCCGGGAACAGAGCGAACGGCATCATCTTCGGGATCATCGTCGCAGTTCTCGCTGCCTTACGCTTCAGCGAATCGGCCGGCCGATGGGCAAGCTGGGTCAACGCCCTCATCGGCATCTGGTTGATCATTTCGCCATGGGTGTATGGCTACGCTGGTGAGAGTTGGATGTGGAACTCCATCATCGTCGGGATCATCATGCTCGTGCTCGGCGCATGGAGCGCGATGGCGAGTCGCATGACTGAAGAGGGCGCGGCCCCGGGCGGAACTCGGTAAGCGGCGTCGTCGCTGGCACGCGACCCGCCTACAGTCGAGTTCATGCTTCTCACAGGGCACCAACGGATTGCGCTCGAAGCGATGGCGAATGCCATTCGCCAATCCATCATCGAGATGTTGGTGAGTGCCGGTTCGGGCCACACCGCTGGGCCCTTGGGGATGGCCGACGTATTCACCGTGCTCTACTTCCACACGCTACGTCATGATCCAAGCAATCCGGCGTGGGAAGGCCGCGATCGGCTGATTCTTTCCAACGGACATATCTGCCCGGTGCTGTACGCGACGATGGCCCACGCCGGATATTTTCCAACGGAGGAGTTGAACACGCTCCGGAAATTCGGTTCGCGCCTCCAGGGCCATCCGCACCGGGAGTTCCTGCCGGCCTTGGAGACGAGCTCCGGACCGCTGGGCGAGGGCCTGTCTCAGGCTGTCGGCATGGCGATCGCGGATGCGATGGACAAGAAGGCCGGTGAGCGCCGAATCTATTGCCTGATGTCCGACGGCGAGCTCGAAGAAGGGCAGACCTGGGAGGCGGGAATGCTCGCCGGCAAGTGGGCGCTGCACAACCTCGTAGCGCTCATCGATCGAAACAACATTCAGATCGATGGATTCACGGAGAACGTCATGCCGCTCGAACCGCTGGCCGACAAATGGCGCGCCTGGAAGTGGCACGTGCTGGAGGTCGACGGGCACAACGTCGCGGCGATCGCCGCCGCCTTCGATGAGGCGAAGAGCGTCTACGAGAAGCCGACGATGATCATCGCGCACACCATTCCCGGGAAGGGAGTGGCGGAGTTCGAGCGCGATTTTCATTGGCACGGAAAGCCGCCCGATGCGGAGCAGGGAGAGATGGCGCTCCGTGAGCTGCGAGCGACGGCTCAACAGATCTCGAGCGAGCCTGAGTAGCGCGGCGCTTGGTTCCTGAATGCTCAATGCCGCGCTGCGATTGAACTCACATCTGTTCGACGACGACGTCGAACAGATTGCGATTCGTAGCGGCTTCGGTGACGGCCTCGTTCGCGCTGGTGAAACCAGCCCGCTCGTCGTCGTGCTCTCGGGCGACCTCACGGAGAGCGCGCAGGCACTCGCCTTCAAGAAGAAATTTCCGGATCGCTTCGTCGAGCTCGGCGTCGCCGAGCAGAACATGGCATCGGTCGCGAGCGGAATGGCGGCGATGGGCAAGATTCCGTTCATCACCTCGTACGCCATGTTCAGCCCTGGAAGAAATTGGGAGCAGGTTCGCACGACGATCGCGTATAATGACCGGGCGGTAAAGATCGCCGGCTCGCATGCCGGCGTCTCCGTTGGGCCAGACGGCGGAACTCACCAGGCGATCGAGGACATCGCAATCACGCGAGTGATTCCGCGCATGATGGTGATCTGTCCATGTGACGCCATCGAGGCGCGGAAGGCGACGGAAGCCGCCGTGTGGACCGGCACGCCGGTGTACCTGCGGCTCGCGCGCAACAAGACGCCGGTCATGACGACAGACGATACACCCTTCGAGATTGGTCGAGCACAAACCGTGTGGACCTCCGCGGCGCCGACAGTTGGACTGGTCGCCACGGGCGCCCTATTGCACAAAGCGCTGCTCGCCGCGAGGGCGTTGCACGACGACGGCGTGGATGTCGAGGTCGTCAATCTGTCGACCATCAAGCCGATCGATGAGGAATCACTCATCGCTCTCGCCAAGCGCACCGGGCGACTCGTCACGATCGAGGAGCACCAGATTCGCGGCGGCATGGGCTCGGCAGTGGCGGAGTGCTTGGTCAGACATTTCCCAGTTCCGATGGAGTTCATTGGCGTCGATGATCGATTCGGGCAGTCAGGGACGCCAGAGCAGCTCATCGAGTACTACGGTATGGGGCGGGACGCGATTATGGTCGCAGTCCATCGCGTTCTCGAGCGATAGCCGGTCGGACCTCGCGTCAGCGCACGTCGCTCGCGACGTTTCGCCATTCGCGGCGGTTCGTGGGGATGGCGTGTCGCGTCTTCCCATACAGCGATCCGACCAGGAATCCGAATGCGAGATGAGCGCATACGAATCCAACGACGGTCCAGCCGCCGTCGTACTCGAGAAACGCGGCCGCCGGTGCAATGCCGTGCGCGATGAGCGGCGCGGCCGGCAGGAAGCCGATGCTCAATCCTGCGATCACCACGTGCGGAACAGCGATCGCTAGGCCGATCAGCGGACCGGCACGCCGCGTCACCCACTCGAAGATGCACGCGTAGACAAACGCGGCGATCACCGCGATGACGAGTTGCACGATGAAGCCGACGAACCAACCGAGCGCATCGGTGCGCCCGATGGCGACTGCGCCGGTGAGCGTGCAGATGTCCGCGGCTGAACCCGAGAGCCGCGCAGCAGCGACCATGATGGCCACCGCCACGATGCATCCGATGATTCCAGAGAGGAATACCCGCGAAACACGCATGAGTGTTTCCTAATCGGTTAGGTAGCCGAGCGATGCGTCGATCGCAGGGTCTCCGTCGGCGATCGGTGATTCTCCGGCCCGCCGATACGCCCACGTCGCTGACGCTGCGCCGCCCACTAGCAGCAGGCTGCCCAGGTCGAGCCAGTATCCGATGGCCGATCCGCGCGGCGTGTCGGGCATCATGATCCAGTAGACGTCGAGATAGTGCATCGCCAACAACCATGCGCCGAGAAATGCCATTGCGGCGACGCTGCGCTTGAACTCGCGGACCAGGAGCGCGAGGAATGGGAAGGCGAAATGCCCCGCGACGAGCACGCCACCGAGGAGCTCCCAGCCGCCGCGCATGCGCACGACGTACCACGAGCGTTCGATGGGAATCTCGCCGCTCCAAATGACGATGAGCTGCGAGAAGCCGATGTACACCCAGAAGAGCACGAACGTGATCAGCAGCTTGGCAAGCGAGTGAAAGTGATCGGCATCGACGGAGTCGGGCAGCTCATGACGCCAGCGTCCGCGCGCGACGAGCACCGCCAGCAACGCGAGCGCGCCGACCATTGCGCCTGCGAAATAGTCCACGCCATAGATCGTCGAATACCACGCGGGCGCGAGCGACATCATCCAGTCGAATGCCGCGAAGCTCACGGTAAAAGCAAACGCGACGAGTCCCACAGCGCTCGTCACGCGCATGTGGCGCTCGATGCCGGCTGTATCACCGTGGTCTTGCGCGAGCGACCCTCGCCTGAGCAGCTCGCCGAGTATGATCCACGTGGCAAGGTAGACGATTGCTCGAATGACGAAGAATGGCACATTCAGGTAGGCCGTCTTCTGCTGCACCAGCTCGCGCACCGGTAAGGCGATCGTCTCCGCGTGAGTCCACGGATAGAGGACCGGCAACGCGACGAGAATCGGTATGAAGAGAACGGCGAAGACAGGAAGCGTTGCCGTCACCTGTTCGGCTTGACGTCGCAGCGCGACGAACCACGTTGCCGCCGTGGTGCGCGCGATCATGATCATCGCGAGGTTGCCGAGAACGACGGCAAGACACGACATGTATGCCACGAGATATGCGGCCGCCGTCCGCGCCGGATCAACGAACATTCCGATCAGGCAGATGACGACGCCAAGCGCGGTCGCGATGAGCGATATCTTCGGCACTCGCACGTCGCTGATCATGGGAAGGCACCGGCGGCGCGGGGCGTTTCCGAAAACAGCGAGTCGCTCGAATGAATCGCTGCCGCACGCAGCGAGTCGGCGCGTTGCGCCGGTGTCAGCGTTCGTGACTGCTGCAGCATCCGGATGTACCCGATCACGGCCCACCGCTCCATCGGCGTGAGCTCTACGGCATAGGCCGGCATCCGACCTTTGCCATGTGTCGCTACGTCGAAGATGTAACCATCGGGCCGAGCAGCGAGCGAATCGCTACGCAGCGAGGGCGGCCGAGGCGGCCCCATGTTCTCGGCAACGATGCTGCCGCCGAAGCCGCCAGCTCCGTGACAGACCGCGCAGTAAATGGTGAATTTTCGTTCGCCGAGGACGAGCTGCGCGGGCGTCAGCGAAACGGGCACACTCGCAACTGGCTGTCCGCCGCTCATACCAGTCCCAGCGGCCCCGGTGTCCAGCGCGCTCTCGCGAGTGACGGTTCCGGTGGGAGGCGCCTGCATACTCTGATGGTTCGCGAACACGCCGCTCTTCCCGTACAAATCGTAGCGCTGCTGCAAGCGCATGCGCTCGAAATCGAGTCGTTCGCGCTCGGGCGAGTCGCCGCACGCCAGTGCGAGGGGACAGAACGCGACAGCGAGACCTATCACCGCCCGAGTGGAGATCATGATTCCGCCTCGAGATGCACAATCCGCAACGGCGAGAGTGCGCGAAGCTCACGAATGGTGAGGTCTGGCGCGCCGCGCCGATCGGATGCGTCGACCGCGAGCCAATAACGATCGACCGTTGCTCGCTCGAACCCGTCGATCTCGAACACTGGGTGCCACGGTTGCGGCAAGCGCGTCACGACGAAGAAGCCAATGAACGCGGCAATTGCCGCGCACAGCACCGTTCCCTCGAACGTCGGAATGATGAATGCCGGCACTGCGTGCGGCGGACGTCCACCGATGTCCAGCGGATAGGCGTACGCGTTGGCGTACCATTGAATCGCGTAGCTCGCGATCCCGCCAAAGAGCCCGGCGAGAAACACAACCACGGGCAGAGGCGAGTAGCTTCGACGGATTCCGCACTCGACCGGGACCGGCGAATAGGTCTCGAGTCCGGTGTATCCTCTCGTGGACAATTCACGGACGGCACTCTTCAACTCTGCGGGCGAGCTGAACTCCGCGAGATAGGCACCGGCACTCCAGGTGCGATCACGCATGGCCACTCCGAGCCGGTGAGTTCGCAAGCTCGATGCGCAGCGATTTCACTTCGCTGATCGCCACGCTTGGAACGAACCGGACAAAGAGTAGAAACAGAAATCCAAAAAGCCCGAGACTGCCCGCGAGGATGCTCCAGTCGACCCACGACGGGATATAGATGTGCCAACTCGATGTGAGAAAATCGCGGTTGAGCGACGTGACGATGATGATGAACCGCTCCATCCACATTCCGACGAGAATGCCGGCGGAGGCAAGAAAGAGCACGACCGTATTCGTCCTCAACCGCCGCCACCAAAAGAGCTGTGGACTCACGACGTTGAGGACCGTCATGATCCAGTACGCGACGGCATACGGCCCGAATGGGCGCGATGTCAAATACGTGTAGCGCTCGGCGGTATTGGCGCTGTACCAAGCCATGAAGGTCTCGATGACGTAGCTGTACGTCAGCATGAGTCCCATGGCGAGCATGAGCTTGGCGATCGCGTCGAGATGCGCTTCGGTCACGATGTCGTGCAATCGGAATGCGCGCCGAAGCGGGAGAAGCAGAAGGAGCACCATCGCCAGCCCGGAGTAGATCGCACCGACGACGAAGTAGGGAGGGAAAATCGTCGAGTGCCAACCAGGCAATTGCGCGATGCTGAAGTCGAGACTGACGACGCTGTGAACGGAAATGACCAGCGGCGTCGCGAGCGCGGCGAGCAGCACGTATGCGATGCGGTAGCGCTCCCACTGAAATCCGGAGCCGCGCCAGCCCATGGCGAAGACGCCATACGCGAGGCGCCGTCGCCGCGTCGGTGCCCGGTCGCGAGCGGAGGCCAGGTCGGGAACGAGGCCGAGATACCAGAACAGTAAAGAGACGGTGAAATACGTCGTGACGGCGGCGACGTCCCATGGACGCGCGCTCTTGAAATTCGGCCAGACGTTCATCGTCGCCGGATAGGGGATCAGCCAATAGAAGAACCACGGCCGGCCGAGGTGGAGCACCGGAAACAACGCGGCGTTGACCAGCGCAAAAATCGTCATCGCTTCGGCGACGCGGTTGATCGACCCGCGCCAATGTTGGTTGAGCAGCAGCAGAAACGCCGAGATGAACGTGCCCGCGTGCCCGATCCCGATCCACCAGACGAAGTTCGTGATCGCGAATGCCCAAGCAACCGGAATGTTGTTCCCCCACGTGCCGATGCCGACGAGCACCGTGTAGGTGACGGTGCCAAGCAGCAGCAGCGTGCCGAGCGTCGAGAGACCGAACAGCAGCCACCACACGCGGGACGCTCGCCACAGCGGCGCGAGTAAATGATCGGTGAGCGCCGCGTCGGTCGGCGCGCCGCGCATGAGCGGCCAGGACTCACGCGTCGGAGTTGCCGGTGAGGCTGTCGTCGGACGCGCGGCCACGCTCACCGCCCGTCCTCCAACTTTGGATTCGGATTGCGAATGCGCGCCAGATAGCGCACGCGCGGTTCTGTCCCAAGTTCGCTCAGTACCCCGTACAGGCGCGATTCCTCGCGTCGGCGCATCATGTCCGAGTCGCGTTCTGTGAGCGATCCGAAGACGATCGCGTTCGTGGGACACGCCTGCTGACACGCCGTCTTGATTTCATCGCCACGCAACGGCCGACCGGCGGTCGCGGCGCTGATCTCCGCCTCGCGAATGCGTTGCACGCAAAAGGTGCATTTCTCCATGACGCCGCGCTCGCGAACGGTGACGTCGGGATTCTTCGCCATCTGCTCCGTCTCACTCAAGTGCGCGTTGTAGTCGAACCAATTGAATCGGCGCACCTTGTACGGGCAGTTGTTCGAGCAGAATCGTGTCCCAACGCAGCGGTTGTAGATCATCTCGTTCAGGCCGTCCGGACTGTGCTCCGTCGCCTCGACCGGACACACGTACTCGCATGGCGCGTTCTCGCAGTGCTGGCACAGCATCGGTTGCGTCACGGCTCGCGGGTCCTCCGCCGGTCCCTCCAAGTAGCGGTCGATGCGCAGCCAATGCATCTCCCGCGATTTGGCGACATCGTCGCGGCCGACGACTGGAATGTTGTTCTCCGACTGACACGCGACCACGCACGCGCTGCAGCCAATGCACGTGCCGAGGTCGATCGTCATCGCCCACTGGTGCGGGCTCTCCAGACGCTGTGGAGGATCGTAGATCGTGAGCTGCCGGCGCGACGACGGCGGTCCTTGCGGCGCTACGCCACGCTGTTCATTGCGATAGGTGTCGAGCGTTTCACTGCGCGCCTGATCGCGCCCCTCCATCGTCCAATGACTCTGCGTGATCGCAAAATCGTGATGGTCGGTACCCGCAGCGCGCTCCACCAAAACACCGCTGACTGTGAATGCGCCGAGCGTGGGCCACAACTGGTACACGTCGGCACCGACGTCCTTCGCGACCTCCTCGGCGCCGGTCCGGCCGTAGCCGAAATGAACGATGGCCGCGTCGGATGCGATGCCCGGAATGATCAGCGCCGGGATTCGTAGGGTTCGACCGTCCCGCCGCAGCAGCAAGACATCGCCATTCGTTATGGCGAGTCGCCTGGCAGTCTCGGGACTCACCAGCGCGGCGTTATCCCACGTGAGTTTGGTCACCGGGTCTGGTAGCTCTTGCAACCAGCCATTGTTGGCGAACGAGCCATCATGTACGCGTGGGTCGCGATCAAACACCACCTCGATCGATCCTGCCGCGCTGCTCGTGGAGGCCGGCGAGCGGAGCAGCTCCGGACGCGGACCGGCGGTCACCCGTGCGACTGGCGAGCCCGGTACGAATCCACGTCGAAGCGCGGCGGACCAACTCTCCTCGTCTCGAGCGACACCGGCATTCAGCGACGATTCCTTCATCATCGCGCGCGGATCGGCGGACCGAGAGCCGGCGAGCGCAGACAATACTTCGACCGCAGATTTACCACCGTACAACGGCTGCACGAGCGGCTGCACGATCGAGTACGTGCCGTCATAGGCGCGGGCGTCGCCCCAACTCTCGAGGTAGTGTGCCGCGGGCACGAACCAGCGCGAGTCGCGCGCGGTCTCATTCTCGTAGAGTCCGATGAACGCGCTGTTCGGAACACGCTTGAGCATCGCCGCGAACCCGAGGGAAGCTGGCGTGGCGTACGATGGATTGCCGCCGATGCACACGAGCGTGTCAATTCCGCCGCCGTGCAGCGCCTCCGCGAGTGCGGACATGTTCGTCTTGGCCCGGCCGGCCCCGAGCAAGGGAGACCGAGTGTACCAAATTGTGCGGCCAGTGCTGCCCAGTGCGTCGTTGCACGCCGCGACGAGCGCGTGGACGCGAGGCGCCAGTCGCTCACCGGCGATGACGAGACTGTTCCCGCCATGCGCGCGCAGGTCGTCGGCGACTGCAGTCAACCAAGGCGACGACGAAAACGACATTCCGGATTTTCCCGGTATTGCTCTTGGGTTGGCCGACGCCGCTGCGAGTGTGTCGAGCAATGCCTCCAGGAGAGCTTCCATCTCAGCGGAACGACAACGCAGTCGATGATCGGCGGTCGCGCCGGTGACGCTGAATCCGGTCTCGGCGACATACAGGCGATTCATGCCGGTGAGCGGCGTGCGGCGCCGATCAGCGAACTGTCGTGCGTATCGCAGATGGAATGGGCCCGCCGCGAGGAAATCCGAGCCGACGCTGAGAATCACATCGGCCGCCCCGATGTCGTACTGCGGAACGAGACCATCTGCGGTGAGCGCTGCGCTCGAAGCGTCAGAGACCAGTGGAGCGTAGTAGTAAACGCTCATATCCGGATACAACGTCTGCAGTGACGCGAGCGCGCTTGCAATAAGAGGCGACGAAGTCGGCTCGAGGAGCAGCGCCAGGCCCGTCCCGCGAGCCCCGACGCGTTGTCGCAACGCAGCCGGCGACATCGCGGTGGTAAACGACTGCCACGTCGAGGGAGCGCCTCCCGATCGCACGCGCTTCGCGCGATTCGGATCGTAGAGCTGAAGCAGCGACGCTTGCTCGAGAACGCCCGCGGCGCCGAGACTTGCTGGATGATCCGGATTGCCCTCGATCTTCGTCGGCCGACCCTCGTGCGCCTCCACGACGAGCCCGGTGGCGTAGCCGTCCAGCACCATCGCAGTCGCGTAGTGCACGGCGACGCCAGGCGTGAGCTCCGGGGGTTGCGTGACGAACGGAAGAATCTTCTCCGCGGGGATGCGTGTGCACCCGTCCAGACCCGCGAGTGCGATGCTCGCACCGAGTGCTTTGAGGAAGCTGCGTCGCGTCAGATCGTCTTCATTCGGCACGTCGGCTACCGGTGACAGGTGGTACAGTTGGTCAGCGAACGAACGTTGTTCTCGCGCACCAGCTCCTCGCCGAACGCGCGCTGCGCCGTCGGCGGTGTCCACCCCATTGTCGTGATCTCCGACAGCGGACGGAGATGAGGCGCAGGGTCGCGATGACAATCGACACACCAGCTCATCGTGAGCGGGGCGGCCTGGTATACCGCCGCCATCCGGTCGACTCTGCCATGACAAGTCTCACATCCCACTCCTTTGGCGACATGGATGGCGTGGTTGAAGTAGACGAAATCGGGCAAGGCGTTGACGCGACTCCAGCGAATCGCCTGGCCGGTCGCGATACTCGCGCGGACCAACGCCAGCTCGCTGGAGCGCATCCACGTGTCGCTGTGGCACGCAACGCACGTCGACGAAGGCGGAATGCCGGCACTCGCGGATCGCTCGACCGAGAAATGACAGTAGCGGCAGTCGATTCGCTGGCCGGTGACATGAATGCGATGGTCGAACGCGATGGGCTGCGCGACTGGTTGATATCGTCGCGTGGCGTTCGGCGTTCGCACCCACGCCATCAGCGCGACCGGCACGCCGACAAGCGTGCAGGTCGCGGCGACGAGCGTCGCGCGAACGACGGTATTTGCCCATCGAGGAAACAGCGCGGCCATCGGTCGGGTCAGCTATGTCGCGCCGACGGACACGGAATAGCTCGTGCCCTCCCAACGATCGGCGTCGGGCCAGTAGAATGTGAACTGCACGTCGCTGCCCGCGGGGAGCAATTCCGCGGCCAAGTCTGCCACCCAGACGCCGATCGTCGTGTCGACGCTCTCGCACTTTTGCGTCGGTGCACCATCGCCACGCGTCCACTGCAAGACGAAGCGCGCGTTCGCCTCGACGCGCAGGGTCATGCCCTGCGTCATCCTTCGGATCTTGTGATTGAAGCGCCACATCGCGAACCGGCGCTCGGCGTGACCTCGAGCGTAGCGCTGAACGGTTTGTGTCGGCATGTCGAAGATGCGACCGATCTCGAGCGAGTGCGCGAGCTTTACATACTCGGCGTGCGCCCAGACGAGAGGCATCGCCGAGCCAGACGGGCAGCCGTTGATCAAGTTCTTCTCTGGGATGTCGGCGGCGTCCCACACTTGCTCGGGAATGAGACCGCCGGAGCTCGTTTGAGCCCGCATGACTCCGAGCAGGCGACGCGCTTCGTCCCGATTGCCAGCCGCTAACTCGTAATGCCCTCGCTCGCCGGCAAGGAGCGGCCAGCCGCGGCCTACGCCGGTTCCGTCGAACGCTGAGCCGTCTTCGTGCTCTCCGTAGCCATCCTCGTTATACCGATGCCAGACAGGCCCGCTCGCCGTCTCCGTTCGCAGTATGCGATCGATGACGCGAATCGTGTTCAGCATTCGCTGATCCGTCGCGGAGCGCAGTCCAAAGCGGACGAGCGCCAGCGCGTCGGGGCTCACCAAGTTGCTGTAGAGAACGGGAGCAGTGCCGGCGGGGTGGTTCCGGATGGCGATGACTCGTGCATCCGGCGGGGTGCCGTCGTCAACGTTGCGCGGTGCGATGCGCGCGTAATATCCATCCACTCCGGTCGAGCGGGAGAGGTCCGTATCCGTGACGTAGGTCCAACGCTCGATCGATTCGTTCCAGATGTCGGCGGTCTCGCGCAGGTATCGCGCTGCATCGGGCCGTTCGGCGGCGTCGGCGAAATCGGCGGCGGCGAGCAGCGCAGCGATTTCCGCGGCAAGAGTGAACGGTGAGTATCCACCGTCTTCCTCCCATCGGTCTTCAGGCGTCACTGGTCCGTTTCGCACCAGATACGACGCTGCGCGCTGCACCATTGGCCACGGTTCGAGCGTGCCAAGTGCATCAGCGCGGCGCAGATGATCGGCGAGGAGAATCGGAAAAGCCGTCTCGTCCAGTTGCGTGCCGTGCCAATACGGACATCCGTCGAGCCACATGTTCTGCGGCCAGTGACCGTCGGCGTCTTGAGTGACCATCAAATAGTGAAGCGAGTGGCGCGCTCCATCCGCGTGGCCAGCCGCCAGCAGCGCGCCCGCACTCTCGACGAGATCGCGTGGCCACGCGACGTGATAGCCGCCGAGGTCGTGATCGCCTTTGGTGTCTCCCCACGGAATGGAGAGACTCGCGATCAGTCCGCCGGGATGGCCTTTGTCTTCGTGCGTTCGAATCACCGCGACGCTGAGACGATATTCGTCGGCTTCGGCTCGATCCTTGGTCTCGGGAGCGCGCAGCGTTTGGTGGAAACGCTGCCATCCCTCGACGAACTCGTCGCACGCGGCGTCGAAGTGCCGGAGCAACCCTGCTCGTGCATCCTGACCCGCCTCGGTCGTCGTTGGTCCGAAGGCGAGCACCAGCACGAAATCGCCGTCGCAGCTCTCGAGATCCAACTGTGCCGTCAGCGCGATGTTCCCATCGCGTGCTTCGGTGTAGCAGGCCGTGAGCGTCTTGTGGTTATGGAGCTGTTGCCAACCATCGCTCGCGCCCACGTAGCCGCAGCTCATCGCCGGGAATGGTTCCGAGCACGCCATCGCGAGCGCGCAGCCGTCGCGTTCGGCGAACAACATCTGCACGCCTTTGTAGTCGCCGATCCAACCGCTGTTGTTTGCACCCTGGTTGCCGATGTGCGGCGCGAGCAGGGCGTACAGACGATAGTCGCGGCGGTGACCGCGCAGCGCATCGAAGTGAACTCGCTGCAACACCGCGTTGCGCTCGGGATCGGTGACGATCGTCTTCACGATGCGATAACGTCCGTCGCGGCACGTGTTGGTCACGCGATACCCCGGCACGCCCGGCGCGATCATTTGAACGACGCTGTTCGTGTCGCGCTTCTCCTCCGAGAAAAAGTCTGATCCACTGGTGACGATGAGCCCCATGTCGCGTGTGTTCGCCTGATCGACGCGGGGGTAGTACACTTCGTTCAAAATCCCGTGGGACATCGTGAACCAGACGCGGCTCCGCGATTCCGCGGCCGTTCCAACCGCGCTCTTGACGCTCGAGGTCCACCGAGCCTGGCCTCCTGGTTTCCCCGGTGCCGCGCGCGAAATAGAGGACGAGCTCATGGTCGATCGGTGCCACGCACTCCACTGAGCGCGACACCGGCGACGATGGCGCCGGCCAGCGCGAGCCACGGCTTCCGCTTCGCGAGCCACAGTTCCACGCTCACATCCCGCGATCGATCGTCGAAACGTCCGTGCGCCCCGTATGCGCCCGGCGCCGGCGACCACAAATTATCGGGACGGTTTGGATCAGCGGGCACGGACGTCTCTTCACCCGAGTACCCATCGCGCCCGAGCTTCCGGTCGATGTAGCCCGGAACGAGCTTCTCGCCGACAACCGCTTTGACGGTCGGCCAGGCCACGAGCAACTCGCGACCGACATCGGTCCGCACCGCGTGGTGCACCGCGTCAGCGCCGACCTCCGGTTGAAAGATTGGAGGCACTGGCTGCGTTTGGCGCGGCAGGCGGCTCTTCGCCCAGTCGAACTGCGGGGTGTTCATCGCCGGCATCTGAACCATCGTCGCGCGGACGCGACTGCCGTCATGTATGAGCTCACTCAACAACGATTCGTGAAAGCCAAGAATGGCGTGCTTCGACGCGCAATACGCCGACTGGAGCGGAATGCTTCGGTGCGCGAGCGCCGATCCGACTTGAATGATGATCCCGCGATCGCGCGGCAGCATGCGCTTGAGCGCGGCCAGCGTCCCGTGCACGTAGCCGAGGTACGTCACCTCCGTGACGCGACGAAACTCGGCGGCGGGCATCTGCTTGATGGGCGAGTAGACCGACACCATCGCGTTATTGATCCAGACGTCGATCGGACCGAGCTCGCGCTCGACCGTCTCGGCCGCATGTTCCACTGCGTCGGCATCGGCGACATCGAGCGGCAGCAGAAGCGCGCGACCGCCGAGAGCCTCAACGGTGGCGCCTGCCTGTTCGAGCCGCTCGCGACCGCGGGCGATGAGGCCGATCGAGCATCCGTCGCGCGCAAAGCGTTCGACGATAGCGCGCCCGAGTCCCGCCGACGCGCCAGTGACGACGATGACTTCGCTCATGACGCACCTCCGTCGATCGCCATCTTGAGCACCTGCGCAATGTGCACGGCGCGGCGATCGGTCGTCTGGGAGATCTGCTCGCGGCAACTGAATCCATTGGTAACGATGAGCGCGTCCGCCGCGGCGCCTCGCACGGCAGGCAAAAGCACGCGCTCGCCGCACGCGATCGATACGTCATAGTGCGCCTTCTCGAAACCGAAGGCGCCGGCCATGCCGCAGCACCCCGAGTCGAGCACGGTGTAGTCGAGACCGAGCTTCTTCAAGACTGTTTCCTCGCAGTTGAAGTCGAGCACTGATTTCTGATGGCAGTGGCCGTGTACGATCGCCTTGCGCGCGAGCGCCGGAGGGGAAAAGTCTGGCACTGCGTTTGTGAGAAATTCCGTCAACAGAAATGTCTGATCGTGCAGGCGCTTGGCATCGTCGTCGTCCGGCAGCATGTTCACGAGCTCATCGCGGAAGACGGATACGCAGCTCGGCTCCAGCCCTACGACACGCATGCCCGCGCGAATCTCCGTGCGCAGCGACTGAAGAATGCCTTGTAGCATCTTCTTCGCCTGCTTGAGCATTCCGTAGTCGTAGAGCGGACGGCCGCAACAGAGCGCCATTCTTGGAATGAGCACCTGAAAGCCGGCCGCCTCGAGAACTTCCACGGCCGCCTGCGCGGTGTCCGGGTGAAAGTGATTGTTCCAGGTGTCAGGCCAGAACAGGACCTTGGGCTTGCCGCTGTTTCGCGGCGCGCGCCTCTCGAACCACGCGCGAAAGGTCTGATTGGCGAAACGCGGGATTCGTCGTTGTTGCGCCATCGTGACGGTCCCTTTCGCGATGGATCGCAGCAGGGGCGTCTGCGTCGCGAAATTGGCGGTGCGAGGCATATGCGACGCGAGACGCGCCCACCGATACATGAATCCAAAGGCGTAGGCGGCAACTGGTCGCTTGTGCCCGTCGTAGTAGTGCGACAGGAACTCCGCTTTGTACGTCGCCATGTCGACGCTGACGGGACACTCACCGCGACAACCTTTGCAGGCGAGACAAAGGTCGAGCGCGTCTTTCACTGCCTCGTCGCGCCATCCACCCGTGAGCGGATTCCCCTCGAGCATCTCGAACAGGAGGCGAGAGCGGCCGCGCGTCGAGTGCTTTTCTTCACGCGTGACCATGTAGCTCGGGCACATGGTACCGCCGTTATGCTTGCGACACTTGCCTGTGCCGACGCAGCGGTTCGCGGCGTAGGAGAAGCTGCCGCGGTCGTCACGGAACGAGAAGTGTGTCGTCGGTTCCCACGGATGGTAGTGCGTTCCCCAGCGCAGGTTCTCATCCACCGGGTAAGCGTCGATCACTTTGCCCGGATTCATCTTGCCGCGCGGATCCCACGCGGCTTTAAACTCGCGGAATGCCTGCATGATCGTGTCGCCGAACATGATCGGGAGCAGCGACCCGCGTGCTTGCCCATCGCCGTGCTCACCGGACAACGACCCGCCGTATGAGGTGACGAGATGCGCGGCCTCGTTCAAAAACCGTTTCCAGCGGTCGATCCCGTCGGCCGTGTAGAGATCGAAGTCGATGCTGCAGTGGACGCACCCTTGCCCGAAATGCCCATAGAGCGAGGCCGTGTAGCCATATTTGTCGAGGAGGGCTTTCAAATCGCGGAGATACTTGCCGACGTCCTCAGGTGCAACGGCCGAGTCTTCCCAGCCGGGATAGAAGTCGGGGTCATGAGGAATCTTTGATGTCGAGCCGAGGCCGGATTCGCGAATCTGCCAGATGAGATCTTCCTGGCGCACGTCGTCGAACATCTTCATGGTCGGCGCATCGGGCTTGGCGCGAAACGCGTCCATGAGGGTGCGGGCCTGGTCGTCAGCTTCCTCTTTCGTCTGGCCGCCAAATTCCACAACCAGCCATGCGTTGCCGTCCGGAAACATCGTTCGGCCCGATGTCGACATTCCCTTGTCGTGCATGTATGCGAACATGCTGCCGTCGATCCCTTCGAGGGCAATCGGCTTGAACTGGTTGCAGAAGGGAACGTGATCGCCCGCCTTGTAGATGTCCGGGAATCCGAAGATCACGAGCGTGCGAACCGGCGGACTATGCACGAGCCTCAGCTTTGCTTGCAATACCGTCACGCACGTGTTCTCGGTGCCGACGAGCGCGCGCGCCACGTTGAATCCCTTGTCAGGCAGCAGTTGCTGTAACGGATATCCGGACACGAGTCGCGGAATGCACGGGAACCGCTCTCGGATCTCGTCTGCGTACTTGTCGCGAATCGCCTGGAGTCGCGAATAGATCTCGCCCCGAACGCCGCCTTCGCCGATGATCTTCTCGAGCTCGGCGTCGGTCGTAGGTCCGACCCACATGCGTAAACCGTCATAGGTGAGGATCTCCAACTCGTAGGTGTTGTCCTCGACCTTCCCGGCCATCTGCGCGTGCATGCCGCATGAGTTGTTGCCGATCATGCCGCCGAGCGTGTTGCGGTTGTGCGTGGCGGGATCGGGGCCGAACGTGAGATGACGCTGTTCCGCCTGTCCGCGAAGATCGTCAAGCACGGTGCCCGGCTCGACGCGCGCCCATTCATTGTCCCAATCGATCTCGAGCACGTGGTTCATGTACTTGCTCATGTCGATGACGACCGCAGCGTTGCATGTCGCGCCAGCGAGATCCGTCGCGCCCCCGCGGGATACGATGGGCGCGCCGAACTCGCGACAAACCGCCACGGTTTCTACGACATCGTCTGCGTCGCGCGGGAGAACGACGCCGACCGGCAGTTGTCGGTAGTTGGACGCGTCGGTCGAATACAGCGCGCGGTCACCGTCATCGAAGCGCACTTCGCCACGCACGCGCCGGCGTAGCGCGGCGGCGAGCCCGCTGATGTCCACGCCAATCGCCATGCCACTCACGGCATCCGGCCGCGGAGGCGTCGGCGGCGGGGCGTGGGCGCCGCGCAACGCCTTTCGTCGGACGGGCATCTGAGGAATCTGTGTCACGAGATCTCGTATCTGAGAGCGTCGGCGCTCTTGAGCTCGAGCCCGAGGCCGGGGCGGGCCAGGTCCGGGACCAGCGCGCCGTGCGTTGGTGTGAGCGCACCGTCGAACAACATGTGTTCGATGCGCACATGATCGTGGAAGTACTCCACATGACGGACCCGCTTCGCGGCGCATGCAACGTGCGCGTGGATCGATGGCGCACAATGCGTCGACAGTGGAAGCGCCGTAGCCTCGCACAGTCCGTCGACGACGAGTAAACCGGTAATCCCCTCGCAGCGAGTCGCATCGGCTTGGAGAACATCCACCGCGCCGGCATCCACGAGTGCCGCGAACCCCGGTGGATCGTAGCCATACTCGCCCGCGGAAATCTCCATCGTGGCCGGCGCGTGATCGCGGCAGAAGCGCAATCCGGCGAGATCGCGGTGGTATACCGGCTCCTCGAACCAGCTCACACCCGACTCGACGAAACGCTGGGCCTGGCTCAACGCTTGTTTGCGGCTGTACGCGCCGTTTGCGTCGACGAAAAGCTCTGCGTCGTCTCCGATCGCTCTGCGCGCGATTGCGACGCGGCGGACGTCCGCCTCCGCATCGCGTCCAATCTTCATCTTCACACGGGGAATGCCGCTGTCGACCCAGCCCGATAGTTGCGCGCGAAGCTGATCGTCGGAGTACGACGTGAATCCGCCGCTTCCATAGACCGGCACCGAGTCGCGCACGGCGCCGAGCAATGTGACAAGCGGCAGGTCGAGCAGGCGGGCTTTCAAGTCCCACATCGCGACATCGATCGCCGAAATCGCCATCGACGCGATCCCAGGACGACCAAGGTTGCGCACGGCGGCAACCAGCCTGGTCCAGATCTCACCAATCGCCATGACGTTCATGCCGCAGGCGACCGACGCGAGCGTCGAACGGATCAGTTGCGCGGTCGACTCGTCGGCGTACGTGTAGCCAAGGCCTCCGATCCCAGCGCCCCGCACCTCGACGAGTACGAGCGTCGTCGCATTCCAGACGTACGTCCCATCCGACTCCGAATCGACATCGGTTGGAATGCGATAGACCGAGACGGCGATGTCGTCTACGCGCACCGCGTGCGCGCTTGCTTCCGCCGGCATGAATCAAACCACCTCCCGCACCTTGTCCTCGAGGACCGTCTTGATGATGTCCCAGCGATCCTTCTCGCCTCGCGCCAACGCTTTGGCGAAGCGTAGTGCCTGCTTTGTCGTGATCTTGCCGGGGAACGGCGGCTCGTTCGGATCGACTATGGCTTGCACGACGGCGGGTCCGCGGTGCGCCAGCGCAGCCTTGAGAGTCTTCTCAACGTCCTTCGGGTTCTCGATCGTATACCCGGCCGCGCCACACGCTTTCGCGTACGCCTCGAAGTCGATGGGCTGCAATTGCACGCCGTACTGCGGATTGCCCTCGAGGACGACCTGCTCCCACTTGATCTCGCCGAGCACGTTGTTCTTGATGATGATGACCTTCACATTGAGGTTGTGCTTGACCAATGTCGCGACCTCGCCCATGAGCATCGTGAACCCGCCATCGCCGACGACGCACACGACTTGGCGCTTTGGGAATGCGACCGCCGCGCCGATGGAGTAGGGAAGGCCGTTCGCCATCGTCGCGAGCGATCCCGAGAGTGAGAACTGCATCCGCTCGCGGATGTCGATGTAGCGCGCCGCCCACGTCGCGATCGTGCCGCTGTCTGCTGAAACGATCGCGTCGTCGTCGAGCAGTCGGTTGAGATGGTACGTCACCACCTGCGGCTTCATCGGCATGTCGCTTCGAGTCCCTCGCTCCTTCATGAGCCCGCGCCAATCCTTCATCCGGTCTTGCGAGGATTTCAAGAAGTCGCGATTCCGCTTCCGCTCGACGAGTGGCAGCAGCGCGCGAAGGACGGTGCGGCAGTCCCCGACGAGACCAATCTCCACCGCGAAGCGCAATCCAATGCGTGCCGGATCGACATCGATCTGCACGCCCTTCGCCTGACCCGGCTTGGGATAGAACTCGAGATACGGAAATCCGCTGCCGGCGATGAGCAGCGTATCACACTCTTCTAATACATCTTGCGACGGCGCCGTGCCGAGCAGCCCGATACCACCCGTCGTGAATGGGCTGTCGTCAGGTACGACGGCCTTGCCGAGCAGCGGCTTGACGATCGGTCCACCAACGCGGTCCGCTAGCTCGAGGACTTCGTCCCGTGCGCCGAGACACCCGCGGCCGGCGAGAATCGCAACCTTGGATCCATCATTGATCAGGTCCGCGGCACGCTGCAGGAGTTCCTGTGGCGGCACCGAGCGCACGGCCGCGTACAGGTCGGCGCTGTGCTTGTTGATATTGGCGTCCGAGCGGTGATCGTCGCCGATCGCCCACTGTTGAATGTCCTTGGGGATCGTGATGTGTGCGACGGTGCGTCGCGTGAGGGCGGTCTTGATCGCCTCATCGACGACGCCGGTGACGTGCGACGGCCCCATGACGCGCTGATTGAACGCCGCGACGTCAATGAACAGCTTGTCGAGATCCACATCCTGCTGATAGTGCGTCCCGATAAGGTCGTGAAACGTGTGGCCTGTGATCGCCAACACGGGTTGACCATCGCACTTCGCGTCGTAGAGGCCGTTCAGTAAATGAATGCCGCCGGGCCCGGAGGTCGCGAGACAGACACCGAGCCGCCCCGTGTACTTCGCGTACCCGCACGCGGCAAACGCCGCAGCCTCCTCATGTCGAACCTGTATGAACGCGATCTGCTTCTGCCGAGTGCGAAGCGCCTCAAAAATTCCGTTGATCCCATCTCCGGGAAAGCCAAAAATCGTGTCCACTCCCCAAGCGATCAGTCGCTCGACGAGCAGATCAGCCGTGGTCGGCGCCATGCACCCGCCTTCGTTTCTGTGAAGTCAATGCACGGGCCACGTCGCATTATTGGTTCCAGCACATCGAACGACGCAGGCGAAACTCCCATCAGCGCGAATCGTTTCTCTCGAAATGCTGCGACGGATAATTAGTCAAAATAAAGCTTGACAAATTATCTGAACGCCTCCATTCCTTAACTCGTCGCGCATTTCTCTCGCTTGATGGAGGCCAGATGCACAAACTCGCCATGCTCGCCGGCGCACTCGTCGCCATAGGAATCGCAGTCTCTTGCGGGGAGAACACACCGACGCAGCCTCAGCCCGAGCAATTGGACTCCACGCTCGTCAGCGCGGGCAAGGACATCTTCCGGTTCGATACCTACGGAGATGAAAAGTACTGGACCGATACGCTTCGCATGCACGAGGTCATCCAGAGCGGAGTCAGCCCGGCGACCGCGCTTTCCGTCGGCCTCAAGGTCGACGCCGACGCGTTGCCGCAGAGCGTGAAGGACGCGATCGCAGCCGGGAAGGTTGATCTCACGAGCCCGGCCACGACGGTCACCTTGCTCAAGCTCAACGCTGTCGTCGGACTCCAGGGCCAAGTGCAAACGATCAACGGTCGCGACACGCTCACGCGCGTCGGCATCACATGCGCCCTCTGCCATTCGACCGTCGACAATTCCTTCGCGCCCGGCATTGGCCACCGGCTCGACGGCTGGCCGAATACGACACTCAATCCCGGCGCCATCGTCGCGTTGTCGCCCGCAGTGCCAGCTGCGGTCAAACAGATCCTCAACAGTTGGGGTCCTGGCAAGTATGACCCACGCACGAACGAGGACGGCCAAAGCACTCCGCTCGTCATTCCGCCGGCGTACGGCCTGCTCGGCGTCGATAAGGAGACGTACACGGCCGAGGGGCCCGTGTCGTACTGGAATGCATACGTCGCTGTCACGCAGATGCACGCACAAGGCACGTTCAGCGATCCGCGACTCGGCATCAATATCGTTCAGACGCCGGACCTAGTGACGTCGAAGCTCACGGCGCTTCGGCAATATCAGCTCAGTCTGCAGAAACCAACGCCGGCGTCCGGCAGCTTCGACGCCGCGGCGGCGGCGCGCGGTCGCGCGGTGTTCGAAGGCGCCGGCCGTTGTTCGACCTGTCATGTCGGACTCACGTACACCGATGTGAACAGTGGTCGGCTTCATGCGCCGAGCGAAACCGGCATGGATCCGCGCTATGCGGAGCGGACGTCGCAGAAGGCATATCGCACGACGCCACTGCGCGGCCTCGCGTTCCATCCGCCGTACTTCCACGACGGAAGCGCCGCGACTTTGGCTGCCGTCGTCGACCACTATGACCAGGTATTGACGCTCAAGCTGTCGGCACAACAAAAGGCCGATCTGATCGAGTATCTCAAGACGCTTTAGGATTCTCACAACAACCCAATCGAGCGATGACCGCCCTGCGACTACCAGCGGCGCTTGCGAGCGACGCACATTCCGCAACGATCAACTTGCACACCGCTGTCGATGACGCGCGCGACGAGTTCGCATCACTCGTCGCTCGGCAGCTCGAGCTCCTCGGCGAGAACCCGGAGCGCGAAGGCCTTCGCCAAACGCCGCGGCGCGTCGCGGACTCTCTGGCCTGGCTCACGCGTGGCTACGACATGCAGGTGGCCGACGTCGTCGGCGACGCGCTGTTCACGGAGAGTCATGAGAACATGGTACTGGTGCGCGACATCGAGTTCTACTCGATGTGCGAGCACCATATGCTGCCGTTCTACGGCAAGGCGCACATCGGATACATCCCAAACGACACGATCATTGGTCTCTCGAAGCTGCCGCGCGTCGTGGAAGTGTTTGCGCGACGACTCCAGGTTCAGGAGCGCTTGACCGAACAGATCGCCGACGCACTCCAATCGGTGCTCGCACCCAAAGGCGTCGGTGTGGTCGTCGAGGCGGTGCATCTTTGCATGATGATGCGCGGCGTCGAAAAGCAGAACTCGCGGACGATTACGTCGGCGCTGCGC
Organism: Gemmatimonadaceae bacterium; assembly: GCA_025934075.1. Classification (GTDB taxonomy): domain Bacteria; phylum Gemmatimonadota; class Gemmatimonadetes; order Gemmatimonadales; family Gemmatimonadaceae; genus JAQBQB01. Next base: position 10,471 of record JAICYT010000009.1, on the reverse strand, counting down.
GGCCAGTTCAGAGATTGTCCGATGACGCGCGGCGAGTTCTTGGGGCTGCACCGCGGATGACTTCGCCGAGGCGACACTAGCGTTCGTCAGCGTTCGTCGCGCTTGACAGGTGACTAAAAGGTCACATATTATTGGTCATGACAGACGATCGCGTGTTCAAGGCGCTCGCCGATCCGACCCGGCGTCATCTTCTCGACCGACTCTTTGAGGACAGCGGCCTCACGCTGACCGAGTTGGAATCCGAGTTGGAGATGACGCGGTTCGGTGTCATGAAGCATCTCCGCATCCTCGCCGATGCGGGATTGGTGGTGAGCAAGAAGGTCGGTCGCGAGAAACGGCATTTTCTCAACGTCGTGCCGATCCGGCTCATCCACGATCGATGGATCGACAAGTTCACCGAGCGTCGAGTATCGGCGCTCACGGATCTCAAGCGCCAACTGGAGGAAGACTCCGCATGACGAGCCCCGCAGCGACTGACATCAGACCGAGCAGCGAGACGACACAGATCTACCGCATCTTCATCAAAGCCACGCCCCAGGCGATTTGGGACGCCATCACGAAACCCGAATGGACCGAGCGCTTCGGCTATGGCTTGCGTGACGAGTTCGAGTTGCACCCCGGTGGCAACTATCGCGGGTATGCCAGCCCTGGAATGGCCGCGGTGGGCATGTCGGGCGTCGTGGTGGACGGTGAAGTTCTCGAAGCGGACCCGCCTCGCAAGCTCGTGATTACCTGGCGTATGGCGATCGATCCGCGCCTGGCGGCCGAAGGGTTTACACGCCTCACATATGAGATCACTGAAGGGAAGGGTGGCGTTAGCCGGCTCAGCGTGATCCACGACTTGGCGGGCCGGCCGGGCCATGCGGCGATGGTGGCTGGTGACAAGCAGGGACCGGGCGAGGGCGGTGGTTGGCTCTGGATCCTCAGCGATCTCAAATCGCTGCTGGAGGGCGGCGCACAAATGTCCAGGGCCCAAGGTTGGACCTGATGAGAGCTCGGAGCGCGTCGCCCGAAACATTGTGCGACGCGCTCCTCAGGCCCGTGGGCGATGCTGGTAGATTCCGGTCTCATGTAGCTCTGCCTCTGCACGGATGTGTCGAGGCGCCGGAATAACTGCCACGCAATGGTACCACGACTGGAATGCGGATCCCTTCACAATGAAGATGCTCGTACTTGGTGCCGGCGGCATCGGCGGTTACTTCGGCGGACGCCTCGCTGAGGCGGGGTTGGATGTCACCTTCCTCGTGCGACCGCGACGGCGGGAGCAGCTGGAGCGCGACGGGCTTCGCATCCAGAGCCCTCGAGGTGACGTCAACATGCGCGTCAGGACCGTTCTCGCTTCGGACTTGACCTCCGGATATGACTTCGTGCTGTTCACGTGCAAGGCGTACGATCTCGATTCGGCGATCGACGCGATTGCGCCCGCGATGGACGGACGCTGCGCCGTCGTGCCGATGCTCAACGGGATGGCGCATCTGACGCGTCTCGACGAACGCCTCGGGGCCGGGAGTGTCATGGGTGGCGCATGCTCGATCAGCGTCACGCTCGAAAGGGATGGTGTGATCCGTCACGCCGATCCGTTGCAGCGCGTCGCGTTCGGCGAGCGGGATCGCTCGAAATCGAGCCGCGCACAGACGCTTGCTGACGCGTTTGCGGCCACGACAATCGATTGGGAGCTCGCCGACGACATCGAGCAAAACATGTGGGAAAAGATCTCGTTCCTTTCGGTGTTAGCCGCGGTGACCTGTCTCTTCCGAGCGAATCTTGGGGAAATCGTCAGCTCACCTGGCGGGTTGGCCGCAATCCAGCGCGCATTGGCGGTGAACTTCGAGATTGCGTCGCGCAACGGGCACCCGCCGCGCGCGGGGGCCATCGAGTTCGGTCGGAAGACGCTTACCGATCCGACGAGCAAACGCATCGCGTCGATGCTGTATGATCTCGAGTCCGGCCTGCCGGTGGAAAGCGACCACATCGTCGGGTGGATGCTCGACCAGGCGCGCACGCACGGTTTGGACGACACAATCCTCTCGCTCGCGTACACGCACCTCAAAGCGTATGAGGCGCGGCGAGCGGCCGACAGATTGCCGCGATGAAAGACACGCGACCACCGGTCGATTTTGAGAACGCTGCTTGCTGAGCGCGGGGCGCACTTGAGCGGATAGGCCTCGCGTTCACGACGACGCGCTCGGAATCGACAAAATTTGTCGATTCCGAACTCCTTCGTTCGACATAAAAGGAGAGCCTCAATCCTTTTATGCGACAGGAGGACGCCTTGATCGATACGATGAGGTCGTTGAAGCCACGTCTGGCCGTCTTCTACGACGGCGCGGCAACCTCCAAGGTCCACCACATCGCCGTCGAGATCGCCGCGAGAGCCTGGGACCTCGGCTGTGCTGTGCGCGTTCGACGGCTCGGCGACATGGTGATTCCGGACGCTTGGAGATCTCAGCCGGAGTGCACAGAGCTACTCGACGAGGCGGCCGATGTTCCCGAGGCCGCCATCGCCGATCTCGAGTGGGCGAGCCTCGCCGTCGTGCTAGCTCACGGCGACGCCGCATTCATCCGCCCGACGAGACGGCCGTCTCCCAACGAACATATGGTCAGCGATTGACATAGGGGTCGGGGGTATGCAGTTTTCACTATACCCTCGGAGGGTATGTCAATGATGCATGTGACCGTTGTCGATTGGCTCGTCATCGCCGCGGGCGTTGCCGCGATCGCCTGGGTGAATTGGTATTTCTTCTTCGCGGAGCGCACTGCCGTGATCGCAAACACGGGGGCGAGCGGGCGCCAAGAAGTCACCGTCGTCGTGCGCGGAGGGTATGAGCCTTCGACGATCCGAGTGAAAGCGGGCCGGCCGGTACGTCTTGCATTCGACCGGCAAGAAACCTCGAGTTGCTCGGAAGAAATTGTATTCCCTGATTTCAACGTCCGGAAATTCCTGCCCGCGCATCAACGCACGATCATCGAGCTCACGCCGCCGAAAGCCGGCACCTATGAATTCAGCTGCGGCATGAGCATGCTGCACGGCAGGCTCGTCGCTGATTGATGCCGCAGCGGGATGGCAAGGCCAAGCGATTGCGCCGTCTAACCGGCGACCAGAAGGTATAGATCATGGCTACATCGAATTTGACTCGTACAGGCACCCCGCGCATCGCGGCCGATGCTGAGAAAGTCGTCATACCCGTCTCTGGGATGACTTGCGCCGCTTGTCAAAGTCGCGTGCAACGCACGCTCGACAAAGCGCCGGGCGTCGTCGACGCGTCGGTGAATTTGATGATGGGGAGCGCAACCGTCGCGTTCGACCCGTCAGCAACGACTCCTCGAGCGCTCGTCGAGACCATTCGATCCACGGGCTATGGCGCCGAGTTGCCGATCGATGACCAGAGCGCGTTCGAGGAACAGGAGGCGCGCGACCGCGCTCAGGACGAGGAATTCCAGGATCTGCGGCGCAAGGCCATCGTGAGCGGCATCGGTGGCGCGGTCGCAATGGTTGCGTCGATGCCATTGATGGCCGCCGCATCGCACACTGCGCGAGGAGCGGCCGCCGACCCGTTCATGCGTTGGGTAATGACCTCTCTGACGCCGGTTCTACGCGCGACGTTGCCCGGGCTTTACGCGATTCCGGCGGACTTGCTCTCCTACGGTCTGCTCGCACTTACGCTCGCGACCATGGCGTGGGCCGGACGCCACTTCTATACCCGCGCCTGGATGTCATTTCGCCACCATTCGGCGGATATGAATACGCTAATTGCCGTTGGGACCGGCGCGGCGTTTCTGTATTCGGTGATTGCGACCGTCGCGCCGGGAGTCTTCGTGGCACATGGAATCGCCCCCGACGTTTACTACGAGGCGGTGGTAATCATCATCGCTCTCATTCTGACTGGCAACGCGTTCGAGGCGAAGGCAAAGCGGCAGACGGCGACGGCGCTGCGCGTACTGGCCAAGCTGCAACCAAAGACGGCGCGTGTCGTCCGCAACGACCTCGAGGTCGACGTGCCGATCGACCAGGTCCGGCGCGGTGACATCGTCGTCGTACGCCCGGGCGAACGCATTCCGGTCGACGGCGAAGTCGTTTCGGGGCAAAGCGCTGTCGATGAATCGATGCTCACGGGTGAATCACTGCCGGTCGCGAAGCACGCCGGTGATCGAGTCATTGGTGCCACGATCAATTCGACCGGCGCGTTCCGGTATCAGGCGACGACCCTCGGCACCGACAGCGTGCTTGCCCAAATCGTAAAGCTCATGCGCGACGCGCAGGGGACTCGAGCACCAATTCAGAAGCTCGCGGATCGGGTGAGCTCTATCTTCGTCCCCACCGTGATGTCGATTGCCATCGCCACGTTCGTCGCGTGGTTCGTGGCGCTGCATATCAGCGGAGCGATCGGCGGCGCGGCCGTCGTGCACGCCTTCGCCGCGGCAGTCGCAGTGCTGATCATCGCCTGCCCGTGCGCAATGGGACTTGCGGTGCCGACGGCCGTCATGGTCTCGAGCGGAAAGGGCGCGGAGATGGGAATTCTCATCAAAGGGGGCGAAGCGCTGCAGCGTGCCGGCGATGTGACGACGGTGGTACTAGACAAGACTGGAACGGTGACGGAAGGCAAGGCGACTGTGACCGATCTCATTCCGGCTGCAGGCATAGTGCGCGAGGATCTACTGAGATATGTCGCGTCGGTCGAGAGGTTGAGCGAACATCCACTGGCGGACGCCATCGTTCGTGTTGCCAAGGAGCAGGGATTGACGCTGAGCACCGCGGAGGACTTCCGCTCGCTCACGGGACGCGGTGCAATCGCGACGATCGACGGCCACACCGTGGCCGTCGGGAACGAAGCGTTGATGAACGAGCTCGGCGTGGACGTGGCATCCTACGGTGTCGACGCGTCGCGGTTGTCCGCTGAAGGCAAGACGGCGCTGTACGTCGCGTTGGACAGTCGCATGGCTGGACTGATCGCCGTAGCCGATCCGGTCAGGCCCTCATCACGAGCGGCAATCGACGAGCTTCGCGCGATGGGACTGGACGTAGTCATGCTCACCGGTGACAACCAGCGGACCGCGGAGGCGGTGGCGCGCGAAGCCGGGATTGATCGCGCGGTCGCGGGAGTATTGCCTGATGGCAAGGTCGCTGAGATCGCGCGACTGCAGGCCGAGGGTCGAGTGGTGGCGATGGTTGGCGATGGGATCAACGATGGTGCAGCGATCGCGCGGAGCGATCTCGGATTTGCGATCGCGACCGGGACGGACGTGGCGGTCGAAGCCGCGGACGTCGCGCTGATGCGCGGCGATTTGATGGGCGTAGTACAGGCGATCAAGTTGTCGCGGCGTACGATGCGAACGATGAAGCAGAACTTGTTTTGGGCCTTCATTTACAATGTCGTAGGAATCCCGATCGCCGCCGGGGCGCTCTATCCTGCGTTCGGAATCTTGCTCAGCCCAATCCTCGCGAGCGCAGCGATGGCATTCAGCTCGGTGAGCGTCGTCTCGAATAGCTTGCGATTGCGCAGCTACCACGCCGCGTGACTTCTCGACACCTGAACATTTCAGATCCGGACGTTGCTGATGAAGAGCGGAACGAAGAACAACGGACATGCGAGCGTCGCCGGTCGGAAAGCTGAAGGCGTGGACGGCGATGCGAAGGAGCGAAACCTCAAACGGCTGCGGCGCATCGAAGGTCAAGTGCGCGGGCTTCAGAAGATGGTCGAGGACGATCGCTACTGCGCCGACATCATGGTGCAGATCTCGTCCGTGCACGAGGCGCTGCGCGCGGTCGGCCGCGAGTTGATGCGCAATCATCTGAAGCACTGTGCCACGACGGCGATTCGATCGGACAAGGCGCATGCCGAGGCGATGTACGATGAGATCGTGGAGCTCATGTACAAGCACAGCCGATAGATGGTGCTCGGCAGCGCGCGTGCGCGTACGTGAATGATCGAGTCTTAGTCGCCTCGAAGCGCCAGCGCCGGGTCGACTGCAGCGGCGCGCCGCGCGGGAATCCAGCTCGCCGCCGTTGCAACGACAAGTAGCGCGAGCGCGGAGACGAGAAGCGTGATCACGTCGGTCGGGCTCACGCCGAACAGCAGCGAGCCCAGGGCGCGAGTCATCGCGATGGCTCCGGCAACGCCGGCGATCACTCCAACCACCGCAACCATGAGCGCTTGGCGAACGACCATTCGTCGAACCTCGCTGGCGCGCGCGCCAAGCGCGAGACGGACCGCGATCTCCTTCGTCCGCAAGCTCACGACGTAGGCGATCACACCGTAAATGCCGACCGCGCCTAGCACGAGTGCGATCGATGACGCGACGCCGAGCATGAGGAGTGTGAATCGGGTGCGCACCTCGGCGCGCGCTACCACGTCCGACATCGGGCGCGCAGCGTACAGAGGGATCGACGGATCGACACGACGCACAGCGTCTTCGCTCGACGTTCCGATCAACTCCGGCGTGCCGGCACTGCGAGCGACGATGGCCACATCGCGCGGCGTCCAGCGCAGCGTGTCGAAGCCCGGAGTAATGACGAGCGGCAAGTAGACCGTCTCGTCGGGCGGCTGTTCGAGCGTCGTGCCGCGAACATTGCCGGCGACTCCGATCACGGTGAACCAATCGCCAACCGGCATCATGCGCACCCGCTTGCCCACACCGTGACCGCCGGGCCAATATCGCTCGGCGAGCGCTCGACTGACGATCACTTCGCGAGGCGCGCGGTCGGGATCAGGCGGTTCGAAGGTCCGACCCTCGAGGAGCGGAATGCCCATCGCGCGAAAATATCCTGGGCTCGTGAACGCGAATTGATGAATGTTGGGAATGGTCCCCGGTCGCGTTGCCGGATCCTCGAGCCACAGTGCGCTGTCCTGACGCGCCTGATCGTCGAGCGGGAGTTTCGTCACGGCGCCGACTGCTTGCACGCCAGGTACCGCGGCGACATCGTCTAGGGCTCGCACCACGAGCCGAGCGACATCGTCCGACTTGGGATACTTCGTCGGAAGGACCGCCATACGGAATGTGAATGCGTGCGATGCGTCGATGCCGGTCTGCACGGAGCGCAGGCGCGCAAAACTCCGCGCCATCAGTCCCGCGCCACTGAGCAGTATTAGGGCGACGGCGACCTGAACGACGACCAGCGTATTGCGTATGCGGTGACGTCGCCCACCGACGGTCGTGGCGCCGCTGACTTCGGTGAGCGCCGCGTGGTGCGAAACCGTCGACGAACGTACGATCGGGACGGCACTGATGAAGAGCGCCGCGATCGCGGTAATTCCGGCTGCGATCGCGGCAACTGTCCCGTCGATTCCGATTTCCGCGAGGCGTGGAACATTGATGCTCGTGTCGAGCGAGCGAAGCGTCGCGATGCCGAGTGAGGCCAGAAACACTCCTAGCAGGCCGCCGACGATCGTGAGCGTGATGCCCTCCGACATCAGCTCGATGGCGAGCGCCGATCTACTCGCACCGAGTGCGCGTCGCACAGCCAATTCCCGCTGCCGTCCGTCGATGCGCACGAGAAACAGATTCGCCACGTTGGCGCATGCGATGAGGAGCACGAAGGCGACAGCGCCGAGAATTACCCATAGCACTTTTCCGACGTCGCCGACAACGACATCGCGCAACGGTTGAACGACCGCGCGCATTTTGGTCTGCGTGATCCCATTGACGGTCAACCGGCCGGGGAACTCTTCGGGCGTGGTCGGCAGGAGACGCTGCAGCTCGGCGGCTGCGGCGCTCATCGACACGCCGGGTCGCAGTCTCCCGATCGCGTGATAGTCGAACGCGGCCGATTTCGTGCGGAGCGGGTCGATGTGAATGGGAAGCCAAATCTCCGTGTGGCTCGAGGGAAAATCGAAGCGAGTCGGCATGATGCCAACGATCTCGTGTGGCACGCCGTCGATCTCGACGCGGCGACCGATGATCGTTGCCGCGCCGGCGTATTTTCGCTCCCACAACTGCTGCCCAATGATTGCGACGGGAGGAGCCGAAGGGTCATCTTCGGCGTCGGTGAATGCGCGGCCGCGAATCGGTTGGATGCGCAGCGTTCTCCAGAGGCTGGCGCTGACACGTGCCGCGGGGACGTGCTCCGGGTAGGCGGCACCGATGCCGGCGCCGATCTCGGAGCCCAGTTCCGCGGTCGTCGCGCGATAGGCACCGAGCTCCGAGAAGACACGAGTCGCGTGGCGATAGTGCAGATACGTCGCATCGGATTGGTCGACGCGACTGACTCCCGTGAGAGAAATCTCATGGGAGAGATCGACGAGTTGCTCGGGCTGCGCGAACGGCAAGGGTCTCAGCAGTACGCCGTCCATCACACTGAAGACGGTGACGCTCGCGCCGATGCCGAGCGACAACGTCAGCAGCGTTGCGACCGCGAACGCGGGAGTGCGAAGAAGGCGCCGAAACGTGTGGCGAACCACTGGAGCCAGAGGAGTCATGCCGCAGTCCGTTGGGGTGGCGAGGCAGAGGCGTCGAGCTGGCTGCAAGATTGCCGCGGTATCGGCCAGATCAAACCGGCGGGGTCGTGTTTTGACGAACCTCTAACACCGCCGGAAAATCCGCGGCGGCCCAATCGACCGCTAGCAGCTCACGGCTCGCCGTCAGTCCTTCTTGAAAGCAAGCTCGAAGACTGAGCCTTTCTCGATTCTACTACGAACGGTCAGGTCGCCGTTCATTGCGCGCGCCAGATCTCGACTGATCGCGAGGCCCAGCCCCGTGCCTTCGTGGCCGGTGGTGAGCGTCCGTCCCACTTGAACGAACGGCTCGAAGATCGACTCGAGCTTGTCCTCCGGGATTCCGATGCCGGTATCTGTCACGCGGACGCCGGCGGACCCATCGACGCTGAATTGCTCGAGCACGATTGTGCCGCCGCGATCCGTGAACTTGATCGAGTTCGAGAGAAGATTCAGCAGTATCTGCTCGACCTTTGTCGAATCGGCGACGACCTGATAGTCCGCGGTCTCCACGACTCGAACGGCCAGCTCCCGTTGCTTCGCCTGTGGCTCGATCATCGGAAGCACTGCGCGAATGGCGCGACTGAGAAACATCGGCTTCATGTCGTACGTGATTCGTCCCGCTTCGATCCGGCTGAAATTCAGCAGATCGTTGATGATACCGAGCAAATGTTGCTGGCTGCGTCGCAGGCGATCGAGATATTCGCGCTGCTCGGCGATCAAATCGCCCGCGACGCCGAACAGAAGTAGGTCGGCGTAGCCTCCGATGGCGTTGAGCGGCGTGCGGAGCTCGTGCGACATCGATGCGAGGAACGCGCTCTTGGTCCTGTTCGCCGCCTCGGCCTCGGCGATGCGGCGAGCGTCTTCGATCGCGCGCTCGTGTGCTGCCCGGCGCTCGGTGAGGTCGCGCGTCACCTTCGAGAAGCCAATCAGCGTCCCCCTCGCATCGCGCATCGCGGTGATGATGACATTGGACCAAAACCGCGAGCCGTCTTTGCGCAGACGCCAGCCCTCATCCTCGAAGCTTCCGTCGCGCGCGGCGACCTCGAGCTCGTAGGCGGGTTGTCGACGTGCCAGTGCTTCGGGCGGATAGAAAATGGAAAAGTGTTGCCCAAGAATCTCTTGCGTCGTGTAGCCGTTGATTCGCTCGGCCCCTTCGTTCCAGCTTGCGACGTGGCCGCCCGGATCGAGCATGAAGATGCCGTAATCGCGCACGCCTTGGATGAGGAGACGGAAGCGCTCCTCGCTCAGCCGCAATATCTCTTCGGCCCGACGGCGCTCCGTCAGATCGCGAGTGACCTTGGCGAATCCGACGAGCTGTCCATCGGGGTTTCGGAGAGCCGTAATGACGACGTTCGCCCAGAAGCGCGACCCGTCTTTTCGGACGCGCCAGCCTTCGTCCTCGACGCGACCTTCGGCGATGGCGATCTCCAACTCCTTTTCGGGCTTTCCCGCCGCCTGATCCTCCGGGGGATAGAAGATGGAAAAATGTTGGCCGATGATCTCCTGCGCTGTGTAGCCCTTGAAGCGGGCCGCGCCGGGGTTCCACGTGATGATGTGCCCGGTCGCATCGAGCGCGAAGATCGCATAATCGCGAACGCTCTCCACGAGCAATTTGTAGAGACCCGACAAGTCAGCGGCGGCGTTTTCTGGCGCGCGATCGAGCAGGAGGACCCGATCGTCGTCCGGCCTTATTGGGTCGGACGGCGGCGGCCGCCGGGGATTCACATTGGTCATGAGCCAAAAAGTCTGATGCGCACGCGGGTCTGCAAAAAAACTCGCGAACGTGACATCCGTATCGAGCTTCCCGTATCGCTCGGCTCGACTCGGCGCCGAAAGAACTGCCTAACTCAGCAGACTGAGGCATGAACCGCGCCGCGCGATCGTTCAATCGTATTCGTCCGACCCCTGAACCCAGATGAACGATTGCAAGTCGATCATATCTATCGGGCCGAGATCGCGCGTATCGGTGCGCACGCGTTCGGCAAAGCCTCGTAGACTGTCGTAAGTGCACCAATTCGGTCGCGATTGGTACTCAAAGT